>NZ_JBQEOI010000004.1:0-308299 GCF_052045125.1 Paracoccus sp. 22332 | reverse complement strand
GCTGGAACGCGAGAACCGCGAGCTGCGCCAGGCGAACGAGATCCTTCGCAAGGCATCAGCGTATTTTGCGATGGCGGAGTTCGACCGCCGGTCGAAGTGATGGTGGCCGCCTTCCGGCGTATAGTCCACATCGACCCGGCCAGGCGGAACCTCGATCGACAGGCGGCCGGGGGTGCGGGGCGAGACCAGCCCTTCCTCGATCACCACGGCGGACAGACCGATGGTGGCCGCACCGCACATGGGCAGACAGCCCGACACCTCAACGGACAGGGCGGCGACGTCGCAATCCTCGCAATGCGCGGGATAGATGATCGCGCCGGACATGATGTCATGGCCGCGCGGCTCGAACATCAGGGCGGTGGGGATCCAGTCATGGTCTCGCCGGAGCAGGTCGCGGCGCTCAGGATCGGCAGGTGAGGCAGCAGTGGCGCACCGCCCGCGACGACCCGGACCGGGTTGCCGCAGGCGTGGCTGTCGATGCAGAAGAACGGTGCCGCATGGGTCAGATCGCCTTCCTTCGGTCCAACGCTCCGCGCGTCAGACGGTCCACCAGCACCGCCACGGCGACGATGGCAAGGCCCGCGCGCAGGCCAAGGCCCATCTCCATCCGCGTCAGGCCCCGTGTCACCTCGGCGCCCAGGCCGCCGGCGCCGACCAGGCCCGCCAGCACGACCATGGCCAGGGACAGCAGGATGCACTGGTTCAACCCGACCAGCAGCGTGGGCTTGGCGGCCGGAAGCTCGATCTTCCACAGGATGGTCGACGGTTTCGCGCCGATGGCCTGGCCCAGTTCCTTCAGGTCGGTCGGAACGCCCCGGAAGGCCAGCGTGGTCAGCCGCAGCATCGGCGGGATGCCATAGACGATGGTGGCGATGATCGCGGGCACCCGGCCCAGGCTGAAGATCATCACCGCCGGGATCAGATAGACCCAGGGCGGCACGGTCTGCATCACGTCCAGAACCGGGCGCAGCGCCCGTTCCACGGATGCGCGCCAGGCAGCCAGGATGCCCAGCGGAAAGGCGATGGCAACGGCGATGGCAACCGCCACCACCACCAGGGCGATGGTCTGCATCGAGGCCTGCCAAAGCCCCGCCAGCCAGCAGAAGCCCAGGCAGCAGAAGGCCAGGGCCGCCACCCGCAGGCCGGTCGCGAAGAAGGCCGCGATCACGACGATGGCAATGACGGCACCGGCGGGCAGGACCAGCAGGGCGGCCTCCAAGCCGCCCAGGATGGCCTCGATCAGGCGGGTGACAAGGGCGAAGAAGCCGTGGAAATTGGCGTTCAGCCAGTCGATCACGGGGGCCAGGACGGCGCCGGGATTGAAGTCCATCACGATCTCCTTGCTGCGGCCTGGGTCAGGCGGTCCAGAAGCATGGTCAGCACCACGATGGCGATCGAGGCGTTGATGGATGTCGCGATGTCCAGCGTGCGGATCGCGCCATAGATCGTCTCGCCCAGGCCGCCCGATCCGACGATCCCGGCGATGACAACCATGCCGAAGGCCATCATCAGGCTCTGGTTGATGCCCGCCATGATCGAGGGCACGGCGAAGGGCAGCCGGATCTTCCAGAACATCTGGCTGCTGCTGGCGCCCGTCGCATGGCCCAGTTCGATGAATTCATGCGGGGTCTGGCGGATGCCCAGACTGGTCAGCCGGATCGCGGGCGGCATGGCGACGATCACCGTCGCCACCAGGGCGGTGGCGGGGCCAAAGCCCATCAGCGCGATGGCGGGCAGCAGGTAGATATAGGGCGGCAGCGTCTGGATCAGGTCAAGCGCCGGGGTCAGCGCGCGGTCCAGGCGGGGCATCAGCCCGGCCAGCACCCCCAGGGGCACGCTGATCGCCAGGGCGATGACGCTGGCCGCGACCACCAGGGCCAGGGTCTGCATGGTTTCCGCCCACAGGCCCATCGCGGCGCAGACCAGCAGCGCCACCGCGCCGCCGACCCCGAAGCCCAGGGACAGCGCGCGCCAGCCGATCAGCCCCGCGACGATGGCGACGGCCCAGAAGGGCGGCAGCATCAGCAGCCACAGCACGGCGTCATACAGCCCCTCCAGCACGGCGCGGATGCCGTCGAAGACAAAGGCGGCGTGATCGGTCAGCCAGAACAGCGCGTTATCGACCACGGTGTCGAAGGTGGAGACAAAGCTTTCCATGGCGCCCCCTATGCCGCCGCGCGGGCGTCGGGCTCGCCCCGCACCCCCAGCAGCAGGTTGCGCGTGGTGACGACACCGACGACGGTGCCGCCATCCGCGATGGCGATGGCATCGCTGCCCGACCCGGTGATCGTGCCGATCAGCTCGTCGATATCAGCCTCGGGCGAGCAGCGCGGCAGGCCGTCCAGCGACAGGCCCGGCGCCTGGAAGCGCCATTGGTCGACCGGCATCATCACCGAATGCGCCTTGACGAGGTGCAGGCGGGAGATGCCAGCCACGAAATCGGCCACATACTGGTCGGCGGGATTCATCACGATCTCCTCGGCGGTGCCTTCCTGGATGATCACGCCGTCCTTCATGATGGCGATGCGGTCGCCGATGCGGATCGCCTCGTCCAGGTCATGGGTGATGAAGACGGCGGACTTGCCCAGATCCTTGGTCAATTGCCGGAACTCGTCCTGCAACTGCCGGCGGATCAGCGGGTCCAGGGCGCTGAAGGGTTCGTCCATCAGGATGATCTCGGGGTCGGCGGTCAGGGCGCGGGCCAGGCCGACGCGCTGCTGCATCCCGCCCGACAGTTCGCGCGGATAGCGGGTCTTCCAGTCCGACAGCCCGACCTTGGCCAACGCGGCCTCGGCGGCGCGGTTGCGGTCGTCGCGGGGCACGCCTTGCACCTCCAGCCCGAAGGCGGCGTTTTCCAGAACCGTGCGCTGCGGCAGCAGGGCGACCGACTGGAACACCATGCCGATATGGCGGGCGCGGGTCTCGCGCAGGGCGGCGGCGTCCAGGCGGGACAGGTCGCGGCCCTTGACGGTGACGGTGCCCAGGCTGGGTTCGATCAGACGGTTCAGCAACCGGATCAGGGTGGACTTGCCGGACCCCGACAGGCCCATGATGCAGAAGATCTCGCCCCGCCGCACCTGAAGCGTGGCATCTGATACGCCGACCACGCAGTTGTATTGTTGCAGGATCTCGCGCTTGGTGAGTCCGCGTTCGGCGATCGAGCGGATCGCCTCGCGCGAGCGGTCGCCGAAGACCTTCCAGACCGACTGGCAGTCGATCAGAACCTCTGTGCTTTCCATGTCTACCCTGTCGATTATCGTGCTGTTGGGGCGGCGCCCGGCAAAGGGGGCCGCCCGGCCTGGCGGGATCAGTAGGACTTGATGTTGCTCCAGCGGCCGATCAGGTCGCCGTGGGCGGCGATCCAGTCGGCGATGGCCTCGTCCATGGTCTTGCCGTCGTTCACCGCGCCGTTGATCGCGGTGATCTCCTCCTTGGGCACGAAGACGCTGGCGATGGCTTCGCGGGCCTCGGGGTTCTCCTCGGAAAAGCCCTTCTGGCCGATCCAGTAATAGCTTTGCGGCGGCGGGAAGGCGCCCTTGGGATCCTTCAGGAACTTGATGTCGAACTTCTGCGCCATCCAGGACGGTTCCCACAGGGTGACGGCGATCGGCTCGTTGCGGTCCACGGCCGACTTCAGCGCCGCGGTCATGGCGGCGGTCGAGCCCTCGACCAGTTGCAGCTTCAGCCCGTAGGCGTCGATGGCGTCGCCGGTTTCGCGCATGATGCCGGCGCCCGGCTCGATGCCGATGATCTTGCCGCCGAACGCATCGGCCCTGTCGTTCAGCTGGTCAAGCGAGTCGATGTCGACATAGGCCGGGACCGCGATCCCGTCGAACAGCCCGTGCGACACCGGAGAGATCTTTTCCAGACGGCGCTTGTTGCGGTCCCAGTAATCCTGCGCGACGTAATCGGTCTGGCTGGCCAGGATCTGCACATCGCCCTTGGCAAGCGCGGCATAGGCGATGCCCCATTCGGAAAACGGCGTGACCTCGACGGTATAGCCCTTGTCCTCCAGCACCTTCTTGGTGATGCCGGTGATGGGCGTCAGATCCTCCCAGGACATGGTT
Organism: Paracoccus sp. 22332; assembly: GCF_052045125.1. Lineage (NCBI taxonomy): Bacteria > Pseudomonadati > Pseudomonadota > Alphaproteobacteria > Rhodobacterales > Paracoccaceae > Paracoccus > Paracoccus sp. 22332. Next base: position 304,232 of record NZ_JBQEOI010000004.1, on the reverse strand, counting down.
CCCATCCTGATGACCTTGTCCTGGGCCATCGCCGGGGCCGCCAGCCCAAGCGCCACGGCGCCTGCCAGCATCGCGTTGAAAATCCTGCGCATGGTATCCTCTCTGTCGGGCCAATCGTCGGCCGTGACCATCCGGCGCCGCGGATGCGGCGGCCTGGGTCGCGACGGCCCCGTTGGCGTGTTGTGATGACCGGAACCGACCTCCCAGTCCCGTCCGGCAGGTTATCCCCCATCGGTTGCCGCTGCGGCAAACGAGAATATCCTGCGGTCGCGCATTAGAATTTCTAGGCGTCTTCCGTCACGCCTTCAGCGACGCCAGCATGTGATCCACGAAAGCCGCGACCCCCGGACGGCGCAGGGATTTCTGGCGGCAGTTGAGGAAATTGCCGCGCCCGATGGTCAGCTGGCCGGGATGGGCCAGCACCAGCCGGCCTTCCGCGACAGGCGCGCGGATCATGTGCTGCCAGCCCAGCATCACGCCTTCGCCCGCAAGCGTCGCGGCCATCAGCAGGTTGACCTTGTTCGTGGACAGGCTGGATGGCGCCTTGGCCCAGGCCGCGCCCTGGGCCTGGAACCATTCCTTCCAGCCCAGCGGCTGCCAGCCGATGGCGTCCGCCGCCCAATGGCGGTCGTGCAGGTGCAGCAGGTTCACCCGGTTCAGGCTGTCCGCATCCTCGAAGGGGCCATGCGCCGCCAGGAAACCGGGCGTGCAGACCGGCTGGGCCACCTCGGGGAACAGGAAATGCAGTTCCTCGCCCACCTCGCAGCGTTCGTTGCCGCAGAGGATCGACAGATCCACCTCGGAATAGTTGCGCAGGGTGTCGTCGGCGTCGGATGCCAGCACCACGAAGCCGATCTCGGGGTGGACCCTGCGGAAGCTGTCGATCAGCGGCTTCAGCCAGAAGCTGGCCATGGCGTCGGTGGCGGAAATGGTGATGGTTTCCGGCCCGTCGTCGCCCGCGATGACCGATACGCCCGCGCTGATGCGGTCCAACCCCTCGCTGACGGCGGCGGCCAGGCTGATCCCTTCGGGTGTCAGTTCCAGGGTGTTGTGCTTGCGCAGGAACAGATCGACGCCAAGCGCCCGTTCCAGCAGCCGGATCTGCTGGCTGATCGCGCCCTGCGTCACGTTCAGTTCGCGCGCCGCCAGGGTAAAGCTCAGATGCTTGGCCGCCACCTCGAACGTCGCGAAGGATCCAAGCGAGGGCAGATAGCGGCGCTTGATAGGCGGCATGGCGGCGGATTCCCCCTGTGGCTGGGGGATCATTCTAGCCGGGCTTGCCATTCTTTCCAGCGCATATAGGCATTGGCGCCGATGGTGTCGAAGGGATGGGGCGGCAGGCGCAGGGGTTCGGCCTCGGACGTGAAGAAGGCGGTGATGTCGCTGGTCAGGCCCATGGCCAGTTCCGCCGCGCCGATGCCGGTCAGGGTGCCGCGCGCGGTGCCAAGCCCGTTCTGCACACAGGCCGCATACAGCCCCGGTTCCAGTTCCCGCATGACCGAGACGTTGTTGCGCGCCAGGCACAGGTGCCCGGACCAGGCATGTTCGAAGGGGATGCCCCGCAGCATCGGGAAACGGTCGTCGAACTTCTTGCGCATCGCGCGCACGGTGCGGGCCAGGTCGCCCGCGCTTGTCTGCATGTCGGGGCGATAGTATCCACCCTGCCGGATCACGATGCGGTGGCCGCCCTGCGCCGGGCCGATGCGGCGCACGGTGGTGCCCATCGGGTCGGCGGGCGTCGCGCCCCAGCATTCCTGCCCGCCAAGCGCGCGGATCGCGTCAGGCGGCAGTTCGGCGGTCATGCAGGCGTTCAGCATCACATGCATCAGCCGTCCGCGCTTGAAGCCGAAGCTTTCCAAGTGACCGTTGTTGGCAAGGATGATCTTGGGCGCGCGGATCTCGCCCCGCTCGGTCGTCAGGCTCCAGCCGTTGCCGCTTTCGATGCGCAGCACCGGCGAATTCTCGTAGATCCGCACCCCGTCCCGTTCCAGTCCGGCGGCCAGCCCCTGCACATAACCCGCCGGTTGCAGCATCGCCGTGCCGGGGGTGTAAAGCCCGCCCTGGTAATAGCCGGACCCGGTGATCTCGCGCATGGCCTGCGCGTCCAGCATCTCGTGCGGTTCGTCCAATTCGCGCAGATGGGCGGCATAGCTGGTGTTATGCTCGATCCCCGGTTTCGAGGCCGCCGCGTTGATCTTGCCGGTCCGCTGGAAATAGCCCGGCGGGATGGCATAGTCCTGCACCGCCTCGCCCGCGAAATCGATGGCGTGGCGGTTCAGCCGGGTCAACTGCCGGTCGTGGCTGTCGCCCGCGCCCGCGTAATCGCCCGAGGTCAATTCGTGCGGCAGATCGATCATGAAGCCGGAATTGCGCCCGGTGCCGCCTTCGGAGATCCGCGCGGCATCCAGGATGGCGATGTCCAGGCCGGGGTCGATCTGCTTCAGCCGTCGGGCGGCGGACAGGCCCGCGAAGCCGCCGCCGATGATGGCGATATCGCAGCCCGCCTGGCCCTCCAGCCGCGCGCGGGGCGCGGCCGGGGGCAGGATCGCGGCCCAACCGGCGGGGCCGTTGAAGACGGGCGTGCGGCTGGCGTCGTGCCGGGCCATCAGTCCACGCCTGCGTCCGAATGGTCGGTCAGGTCCAGCCAGATGGTCTTCAGCTGGGTATACTGGTCATGGGCATGGATGGAATTGTCCCGCCCGCCAAAGCCGGACTGCTTGTAGCCGCCGAAGGGGGTGGAAATGTCGCCCTCGCCGAAGCTGTTGACCGTCACCGTTCCCGCCCGCAGCATCCGCGCGCCCCGCAGCGCCCGCTTGCCGTTGGCGGTAAAGATCGACGCCGCCAGCCCGTATTCGGTGTCATTGGCGACGGCGATGGCTTCCTCGAAGCTGCCCACCTGGATCACGGTCAGGATCGGGCCGAAGATCTCCTCGACCGCCAGTTTCGAATCCCGCGCGGTCTGGACGATGGTCGGTTCGATGAAGCCCTTGGCGGGCGAGGTGCCGCCCAGCAGGATCTTTTCGGACTGCGCGGCGTCCAGATAGGCCGAAACCTTGCCGAAATGCGCGGGGCTGACCAGGGCGCCGACGCGGACCTGCGGATCCAGCGGATCGCCGACGATCCATTCGCGGGCATGGGCGGTGATCCGTTCCATCAGCCTGTCCTGGATGTCGCGATGCACGATCAGGCGGGATCCGGCGGAACAGTTCTGCCCCATGTTCCAGAAGGCGCCGTTGACGACATGGGCCGCCACCGCATCCAGATCCTCGGCGTCGTCCAGAACGATGCAGGGATTCTTGCCGCCCAGTTCCAGCACCACCTCTTTCAGGTTGCTGTCCGCCGAATAATGCAGGAAGCGGCGGCCCGTGACGGTGGACCCGGTGAAGCTCACCATGTCCACGTCCGGGTGGCGGCCCAGCGGCTCGCCCACATCGGCGCCCGATCCGGTCACGACGTTCAGCACGCCGCGCGGCAGCCCGGCCTCGGCGGCCAGTTCCGCCACCCGCAGCGCGGTCAGCGAGGTCTCGGCGGCGGGCTTGACCACGACCGAACAGCCCGAGGCCAAGGCCGGGCCGATCTTCCAGGCCAGCATCAGCAGCGGGAAGTTCCAGGGCAGCACCAGGCCCACGACGCCCACGGGTTCGCGCACGATCATGGCGATGTGGTTGTCCGATGCCGGGGCCACCTGGTCATAGATCTTGTCGATCAGCTCGGCGTGCCACTTGATGACGTGGATCGTTTCCGGCACGTCCACGGTTTCGCAGTCATAGATGGTCTTGCCCGCGTCGATGCTTTCCATCACCGCCAGTTCGCGCGCATTGCGTTCCAGCAGCTTGGCAAAGCGGATCAGGGTTTCCTTGCGTTCCGCCGGATGCAGGCGCGACCAGCGGCCATCCTCGAACGCCTCGCGCGCCTTCCCGACAGCCAGATCCACGTCCTCGGCCCCGCAGGCGGCGACCTCGGCCAGCGCCTCGCCGGTGGCGGGGTTGGTGGTGGTGAAAGTCTTGCCGGAAATCGCGGGGCGGAAGGTGCCGTCGATGAAGGCGTTCTGCGGCAGCGCCAGCGATGCGGCGATGGCCTTGTATTCCTCAATGGTCAGCAGATCGGTCATCTCAGTTCCCTTCCGTGATCGCGGCGACGGTGGTCTTCAGCGTGCGGATCACCTGTTCCAGCGCGCGCTTTTCGTCCTTGTTCAGCCCCTTCAGCGGCGGGCGCATCGGCCCGGCGCGCAGGCCCGAGACCTCGACCCCGTGCTTGACGCACTGGATGAACTTGCCGCCCTGTTCCAGCACGCGCATCAGGGGCAGCATCGCCGACATGATCCGGCGTCCCTTGTCGAAATCGCCCCGGACGGCGCAGGCTTCGTAAAGCGCGACATGTTCTTCCGGCAGGAAGTTCGACCCGGCGCAGATCCAGCTGCGCGCGCCCCAGGCGAAGAACTCCAGTGCCTGGTCGTCCATGCCGCAAGACAGCTGGATATGCGGATAGTCCCGCGCCAGCAGATGCACGCGGTTGATGTCGCCCGAGCTTTCCTTGATGCCGATGACGTTCCTGGACCGGCCCACCCGGTCCAGGAAGGTCGTCCCCATCTCGACCGACATGCGGCCCGGATAGTTGTACAGGATGATCGGCAGCCCGCAGGCGCGGTCGATGGCCAGCGCGTTTAGCGCGTTTTCCTGTTCGGTGGGCACCGAATAGGGCGGCGTGCCCAGAAGGATCGCGTCCGCGCCCATCTCTCGCGCGCCTTCAGCCAGGGCGATGCTGTCGGGGGTGCGCATCGCCCCCGTGCCGACGATGACCGGCAGACGGCCGTCCACGCGTTCGGTGATGAATCGCGCCAGGTCCAGCCGTTCCTCGACCGTCTCGGCATAGTTCTCGCCGGTCGATCCGCCCGAGATTAGACCGTGGACGCCCGCCGCGATCAGGCGTTCGATCAGGTCGGCAAGCGCATCGAGGTCAAAGGATCCATCCGCATGAAACGGCGTGATCAGCGGGGTGTAGATGCCTTCCAGCACCATCCGGGGGGTCATGCGGGCCTCCTGTTTGCGCAAGCGTGGTTGAGGCCACAGCTACGCCCTGCATGGCATTTCCCGCAAACGACAATATTCTGGGACGGCGCATTAGAAAAACTATGCAAGGAACCGGGACGGCAGCGCCGGATCCCCTGGCGATCAGGTCAGCGGCACCAGCCGCTTCGCCGCCGCGACGGTGCGGTCCAGCCAGTCGAATTCCAGCCGCCGCGTCGCCTGCATGTCGTCCCCATGGGGCAGCCAGTGTTCCAGGATCACGCTCATGTCGGGGTCGCGGTCCGACAGCGCGTCCAGAACCTCGGCCAGTTCGGCCCGGCCTTCGCCCAGGGGCGTGCCGTGGATGCGGAAGCCCACGCCATAGGGGTCGGGCGTGATCTGATAGTCCTTGAAATGCAGGTTTATGGCATAGGGTGCCAGCATCCGCACCGTCTCCATCGGCCATTCGCCCGCGCAGATGGAATTGGCCACGTCCAGGCAGACGCCCAAGGCATCATCCCCCACCGCGTCCAGCAGCTGCACCATGCGCGGCGAGGGATAGTTGAAGTGGTTCTCGATCGCGAAGCGCAGGCCCGCCGCCTTGCCGTCGGGCAGAAGCTCGCGCAGTTGCGCGGCCAGATCCGGCACCGGGATCAGCGCGTCCTCGGCGTCCAGGGCGACGCGCAGGATGGACGACCCGATCCGCTGGCCGATGGGAATGTAGCGCGCCAGTTCGTCGGCGTTGAAGCCCTGCGTGCCGAGTTCCAGCGTCATGCCATAGTCGTCGGCCCGCGCCTTCAACGCCCGGTGGTCGTCGGCCGACAGCCGGTCCAGCGGCAGGTTGTCGGCGTATTGCACCACCGACAAGCCGTGGCCGTGGGCGATCTCCAGCACCTCCATCGCCGTCATGGGCGTGGCGGGCTGCTTGTCCCTGATGCCGATGTTCCAGCGAAAGGCATAGCTGCCGAGGCCGAGTTTCATGGTGGCTCCCCCTAATGAAGAACGGCGCCGGTGTGCCCGGCGCCGGAATGACTCAGTGGATCAGCGAGCCGCCGTTCACATCGACCTCGGACCCGGTGACATAGGACGAGATGTCGGATGCCAGGAACAGCGCGCAGCCCGCGACCTCGTCGGCGGTGCCGGGGCGGCCCATGGGGATGCCGGCGTTGATGGTCACGCGCATCTCGTCGGTCAGCTTGCCCGCCGTGATGTCGGTGGCGATGAAGCCGGGGCAGATGGCGTTCACGCGCACGTTGTCGGGCGCCAGTTCGCGGGCCATCGCCTTGGTCAGGCCCAGCACGCCCGCCTTGGCCGCCGAATAATGCGGTCCGCCGAAGATGCCGCCGCCCCGCTGCGCGGAGACGGACGACATGTTGACGATCTTGCCGGATTTGTTCTCGCGCATGTGCGGGATCACGGCCTGGCTGCAATACAGGGTGCCGCGCAGGTTCACATCCAGCACGTCGTCATAGTTCTTCGGCCCGATCTCCATGATCTTCAGCGGCTGGGTGATGCCCGCGTTGTTGACCAGGATGTCGATGCGCCCCCACCGCTGGATCAGCGCATCGAAGGCGGCCTTCACGCTGTCCAGGTCGGTGACGTTGCAGGCCAAGCCGACATGGTTTTCGCCCAACCCAGCGGCGGCATCCCTGGCGGCGGCCTCGTCCAGATCCAGGATCGCGACGGTGGCGCCGTGGCGCGCGAACAGCCGCGCGGTGGCAAGGCCCAGGCCGCGTTTCGAGGCGGCGCCGGTGATGACGGCGAACTGGCCGTCGAGCAAAGCGGTAGTCATGGTTTCCTCCGTTGGATTGGTCAAAGCCAGCCGCGAATCTGGCGGATGATCGCGTCGGTCGAGATGCCATAGCGGTCGTGCAGCGACGGCAGCGCGCCCGCGTCAAGGAACTGGTCGGGCAGGCCGATCATGCGGAACCGCGGCGTGACGCCATGGGTCAGCAGCGTCCCCGCCACCGCCTCGCCCAGGCCGCCGACGACCGTGTGGTTTTCGGCGGTCACGACCAGGCGGCCGCCGCGTCCGGCCTCGGCCAGGATGGTCTGCACGTCCAAGGGCTTGATCGTCGGGCAATGCAGCACGGCGACCGAGGTGCCGTCCTTCTCCATCGCCACCGCCGCGTCCAGGGCGCGCATGGTCATGAAGCCGGACGAGACGATCAGCGCGTCCGTCCCGTCGCGCAGCAGCTTCGCCTTGCCCAGTTCGAACCTGTAATCCGGGCAGTGCCTGCGGATCACGGACGGCACGTTGCCGCGCAGCAGGCGCATGTAGACCGGGCCAGGATGGGCGGTGATGGCGGGCACGGCCTCGGCCACGTCGATGGCATCGCAGGGGTCCACGATGGTCAGGTTCGGCAGACCCCGGAAGATCGCCAGATCCTCGGTCGCCTGGTGGCTGGGACCGTATCCGGTGGTCAGGCCCGGCAGGGCGCAGACGATCTTGACCGGCAGGTATTCCTCGGCGATGGCCATGGCGATGAAGTCATAGGCGCGGCGGCTGGCAAAGACCGCATAGGTGGTGGCGAAGGGAATGAAACCCTCGCGCGCCATGCCTGCGGCAGCCGACACCATCACCTGTTCGGCCATGCCCATCTGATGGAAGCGGTCGGGGAAGGCTTTGGCAAAGACATGCAGGTCAGTGTATTTGGCAAGGTCCGCGGTCAGCCCAACGATGCGGTCGTTCTTGGTGGCCTCATCAACAAGCGCATGGCCGAAGGGCGCGGACACGGCGTCATAGCCCTCGGCCGCCAGCGAGGCGATCATGGCCGAGGTCTTACCCCCGCCGGTGCCGGGCTGGCGCGGTTCCCATTTGCGATGGGGATCATAGCGGTGCTGGATGGTCATGGGCGTCACTCCGGCCGGGTTTCGTCAAGGACCGTCAGGGCCTTCTGCCATTCGTCAGGCTCGACCCGGACGAAATGGGTGATCTCTCGCGTCTCAAGGAACGGCACGCCCTTGCACATCAGCGTGTCGCAGATGATGGCGCGGGGGCGGTCGTCCCCCAGGTTGCGGGCGGTGTCGAAGGCCGCGACAAGCGCGTCGATGTCGTTGCCGTCCACGCGCTGCACATGCCAACCGAAGGCCGCCCATTTGTCATGCACGGGTTCGCTGGACAGGGTTTCCGTCGATTTTCCGTCGGCCTGCTGGTCGTTGAAATCGACGATGCAGATCAGGTTGCCCAGCCGGTGATGGGCGGCGGCCATCGCGGCTTCCCAGGTGGACCCCTCGCCCAGTTCGCCGTCCGACATCAGGTTATAGACGAAGGCCGGGTTCTTCTTGGCCTTCAGCCCCATCGCCATGCCAACGCCGATGCCCAAGCCTTGGCCCAGGGATCCGCCGGTGATCTCCATCCCCGGCGTATAGGCGGCCATGCCCGACATGGGCAGGCGGCTATCGTCGGCGCCATAGGTTTCCAATTCGGCCTCGGGCAGGATCCCCGCCTCGATCAGCGCGGCATAAAGCGCGATGGCGTAATGGCCGATGGACAGCAGGAAGCGGTCGCGCCCTTCCCATTCGGGGTCGGCGGGGCGGAAGTTCAGCGCGTGGAAATAGGACACGGCCAGCACGTCCGCGACGCCAAGCGCCTGGCCGACATAGCCCTGGCCCTGGACCTCGCCCATGCGCACGGCCTTGCGGCGGATTTCCCAGGCACGGCGCGCCAGGCTCATGTTGGGGATGGCGGGTGCGGTTGCGCCGTTCATCGGCAGTCTCCTTCTGGTCGGCCCCGTCACAGGACGGGGGCGGTAAGACAGGGTTGGAAAGGATCGGCAGAGGTCAGTAGATGGTCAGCGCCGGGACATAGCTGACAAGCGCCAGAACGATCATCGACACCAGGAAGAACGGCCACAGTTCGCGCGTTGTCGCCCCCAGCGTGGTCTTGGCGATGGATGCGGATATGAACAGCGTGGTCCCGATGGGCGGGGTGTAAAGCCCGATCCCCAGGTTCAGCACCATCATCAGGCCCAGCTGCACCGGGTCCATGCCGATGCTGGCCGCCAAGGGAACGAAGATCGGTCCCAGCAGCAGGATCGCGGGCGGCAGGTCCAGGGGCATGCCGATGATCAGCAGCAGGATGTTCATCGACAGGATGATAAGGATCGGGTTCTGCACCGTTTCCGTGATCCAGACCGCGAACCGTTCCGGCACCTGGTCGAAGGTCAGGATCCAGCCCACCGCCGCGCTGCCCATGATGACCAGCATGACGACTCCGGTGGCCACGCCCGCCTCGATCAGGTTGTCCTGGAACCGGCTCCAGGTCATGTCGCGATACAGGAACACGCTCATCCCCAGGGCATAAACGACGGCCAGGACGGAAATCTCGGTCGGGGTGGCGATGCCGAAGCGCAGGCCCAGCAGGATCAGGATCGGCAGCAGCAGCGCAGGGCTGGACAGGACCGCCAGCCGCGCCAGTTCGCGCAATGATGCTGAATCGTCGGTCTGGGTGAACCCGCGCCGTCGGGCGATCCAGTTGCAGCACAAGACCAGCCCGATCGCCAGCAGCACGCCGGGCAGCAGCCCCGCCGTGAACAGATCCGCGATCGAGGTGCCCGAGACCAGCGAATACAGGATCAGCGGGATCGACGGCGGGATCAGGATGTCGATCACCGCCGAGGTCGAGTTGTTGGCCGCGCACAGCGCCGAGGGATATCCCTGCCGCTTCTGCCAGGGGATCAGCACGGACCCCAGGGCGCTGGCATTGGCGACCGCCGATCCCGACACGCCGCCGAAGACCACGGATGCCGCGACGGTCGTGGCCAGCGGCCCGCCCTTCCACCGCTGCATGACCTTGGACGCGAAGGCCAGCAACTCGTTGCCCAGCGTGCCGCCCAGCATCAGCGTGCCCGCCAGCATGAAGAAGGGCAGCGCCAGCATCGGGAAGGATTGCGTCTGCTGGTACAGTTGCTGGACCACGATGGACAGCGGCAGCCCGGCAAAGAAATAGATCGCGAAGGCCGAGGACAGGACCAGGGCGTGACCCACCGGCACCGCCAGAAGCATCAGCGCCGTGAAGGACAGAACAAGGGCAAGCGTCATTGGCCGGTCTCCTCGGGGTTGGGGATGGGCAGGGCCTCGGGGCCGATCCTGATCAGGCGCACGGTGATCGCCAGGGTGGCCAGGATCACCAGGGCGGCGCCCCCCGCCAGCGCGAAATAGCTGTAGGTCGCGGGCAGGCCCAGCACCGGGCTGAGGTCGATCCAGGACATGTTGCCGACCTGGAAGGCCACCACCATGACGATGGCATTGCCCAGGATCACGCAAAGCTGGGCCAGCACATAGACGGCCTGCTTGCCGCGACGGCCGAACATCTCGGGCAGGGCCTCGACCGCCATATGCGCGCCGCGCTGCGCGCCAAGGGCGATGCCCGCGACGATGAAGAAGGGAAACAGCCGTTCGGGCAGTTCCTGGGCGAAGGAAAGGCCGCTGCCCATCACGTAGCGGGCAACGACATTGGCGAACAGCAGCCCCAGCAGTGCTAGGCCCGAGATCATCAGGACCGTCCGCGTCACGAACGAGATGATCCAGTCCAGCCCGTCGGCCAGCCGCAGCAGGCGGCCGGGCGGGTGCGGGACATCGGTGCCCAGGTCGCGCTGCGGGTCTTCCCGATGATCGTTGGGCCGGGTCATGGATCAGGCCTTGGCCGCGTCGATCAACTGGCTGACGAAATCGCCGAAGGGCTTGGCCTTCCAGATTTCGGCCACGGGGGCGGCGGCGGTGCGGAAGGCGTCCTTGTCGACCTCGTTGATTTTCAGGTTTGCATCGGCGCTGAACTGGTCGAACAGCTTTTTCTCGCTGTCCCGGATCAGGCCGCGCTGCATCTGCGTGGCCGCATCCGCCGCCGCCTGGATCTGGCCCTTCTGGTCGTCGCTCAACTGCTGCCAGCGGATCTGCGAGATCAGGAAGGGCGATACCTCCCATTTATGGCCCGACAGGCTGATGAAGGGGTTCACCTCGTACAGCTTGGACGAGGCGATGTTGGTCAACGGGTTTTCCTGGCCGTCCACGACGCCCTGTTGCAGCGCGATGTACAGCTCGCCAAAGCTGATCTGCTCGGTGGCGGCGCCCAGGGTGGTGAAGATGTCGATGGTCATCGGATCGGGCGGCGTCCGGATGGTCAGCCCGGCCAGATCGGCGGGCGTGACGATCGGCTTTTTCGAATTGGTGATGTGGCGGATGCCGTTGTCCCACCAGCCCAGCGGAACCATGTTGACGGCGGCGAAACGCTCGGCCAGGGCGGCGCCGACGGGGCCTGCCAGAACCGCGAAGGCATCCTCCGACGTGTCGAACAGGAACGGCAGGCCAAGCGCGGCGATTTCCGGCACCAGGGCGGAACAGGAACCCTGGCTGTTCACGGTCATGTCCACCGCGCCGGTGCGCAGGCTGGTCAGCAGCGACTGTTCGTTGCCAAGCTGTTCGGCACCGGCCACGCGGACCGCGAATTCGCCGCCGGTGTTTTCCGCGACCAGGCGCCCGAATTCGTCGGCGGCGGTGCCGCGCGGGTTGCCGGGCGCGGCGTTGTGGCCCAGCGTCAGCGTGGTCGCGGCCTGCGCGCCGCGCGGATAGGCCAGGATCGCGGGCGCCGCCAGCAGGGCGGTCGCGCCCCGCAGCAGGGTCCGGCGGTTCAAGGTGGTGGTCATCGTATTTCCTCCCAGTGATGACAGGCCAGTATGGTGGGCATGACGGCCTCTGCCCCCGGCGGGCAGGCCGGGCCGCGACGCCTTTGCCAAGGCTCTCGTGCAGCCCCAGGGGGCTGTGCGGTGATCGGTCAGGATCGGCGGTCGGCCGGCGGGTCGCCCTTGACGGCGCGGCAAGCGCCCATGAACGCGACGGCGCGGATCTGCGGCATCGGACGGCCTCCCTTCTTTCGTCGTGTCGCGGATGGCGCCAGGGCGCCGTCCGGGCAAGCCCGCTCTCTCCTCAGGATCGGGACTGCAAGCGGATAGTCGCGCCGGGATGCCCCTGGGTCAAACGCGAAAAGCAGCCGTATTCATGAAATGAATTCACTTATCCCGGAACCCGGTCGGCACTGGACAGGGCCAGTTCGTCGCCCATCCAGGCCAGGAAGGCCTTGATTTTCGGAACGTTCTGTTTGGCCCGCAGCATCGAGATGCTGTGGCAGGCGATCCGGTGGCCGGAATCGGGAAAGATCCGCACCAGGCTGCCGGTCTGCACCTCTCGTTCCACCAGCAGATGGCTTTCCAGGCAGATCCCCTGCCCGTCCACGGCCGCGCTGATCGACATGAAGGATCGGTCGAATCGCGGCCCGCGATCCAGATCCAGTTCGACTCCGCCGTTCAGCCGCGCCCAGTCGGCCCATTTCAGCAGGTTCACCTCGGAATGGATCAGGGTCTGGTGGCGCAGCGCGGCGGGCGTTCGCAGGGGCGGGTCGGCGCGGGCCAGAAGGTCGGGCGAACACAGCGGCATCACCGCCTCGTCCGGCAGCGGCTGGGTGATCACCCCGCGCGAGGGCAGGACGCTGCCATAGCGGATGTCCACATCCACCAGCCCGGCCGCCAGATCCGCCGGATCGGTGGAGGCATAAAGCCGCACGTCGATGCTGCCGTGCTGGGCGCTGAACCGCGACAGGCGCGGCATCAGCCATTGCGCGGCGAAGCTGGGCACGGAATGGACCGTCAGGATGTCGGTCTTGCCGTGCCGTTCGATCTGCCGGGTCGCGGCCTCGATCATCGAGAACGCCTCGGAAACCTGCTGGAAATAGGCCTCTCCGGCGTCGGTCAGGGCGATGGTGCGGGTGTCGCGGTGAAACAGGCTAAGGCCGATGCCCTGTTCCAGAAAGCGGATCTGGTGGCTGATGGCCGATGCGGTGACGTGCAGCTCATGCGCCGCCGCCGTGAACGACCCGCGCCGGGCCGCCGCCTCGAAGGCTTGCAGGGACTTGAGCGAGGGGATGCGTCTCATTGCGCCATTCTAATGCGGCGGGCGGCATGAGGCCAATTCAAAAATCCGCCCCCGCATTTCATTTGAGTTCAGCAAACCCGCTTTCTAGCCTGCTGCCAGGGGACAAGGGGGAACGACATGGATCTGTCATTCGTGGGGCTGGGCGCGATGGGCACCCAGATGGCGCGCAACCTGATCGGGGCCGGGTTCGCGGTCCGGGGATATGATCCCCATCCGCCGGCATTGGAGCGGTTCGCCCGCAACGGTGGCCAGCCCGCCGCATCGGCGGCGGATGCCGCGCGGGGGACCGATGCGCTGATCCTGATGGTGGTCAACGCGGCGCAGGCCGAACAGGTGCTGTTCGACGACGGCGCCCTGGAGGCCCTGGTCCCCGGCGGAACCGTCGTGCTGATGGCGACCTGTCCCCCCGGTTCGGTCCGCGACCTGGCCGACCGGGTCCGGGCGTCCGGGCGCGGCTTCGTCGATGCGCCGGTCTCGGGCGGGGTCGCGGGGGCGCAGGCCGGGACGCTGACCATCATGGCCGCCGCCGATGCCGCGCTGTTCGACCGCATCCAGCCGGTGCTGCGCGCCATGGGCGACAAGATTTTTCATGTGGGAACCCAGCCCGGCCTGGGCGCGACGGTCAAGGTCGTGAACCAGCTTCTGTGCGGCGTCCACCTGGCCGTGGCGGCGGAGGGGCTGTCGCTGGCGTCCAGGGTCGGCGTGGATCCCCAGGTGATGCTGGACATCCTGGGGGGCTCCTCGGCGTCCAGCTGGATGCTGAAGGATCGCGGCCCGCGCATGATCCAGCCGGACCCCCAGGTGACAAGCGCGGTGGACATCTTCGTCAAGGATCTGGGCATCGTCCTGGACGCGGGCCGACAGGCCGGCGCGGCCCTGCCCCTGGCCGCCGCCGCCCACCAGATGTTCCTGGCCGCCACCGGGCGCGGCGACGGTCTGGCCGACGACAGCCAGGTGATCCGGTCCTATGACCTGCTGAACCGGGGCCGTTAGGGCGCCTGAACATTGCACCGCCGCGCGGCTTGGGCCACAGTCGCGCGCATGGATCTGCCGATTGCCCCCCTGACCCTGACCCCCGAGGAAGCCGAAGCGCTGACCGCGCTGTATCGCCGCGGCACGCCCGCCAACACGCTGCGGGCCTGGGAACGCGATCTGGCCTATATCGGGGCCTGGAAGCAGGCGGCCTTCGGCGCGCCGCTGGACTGGCCCGAGGCCGAATCCGTCGCGTTGCGGTTCCTGCTGGACCACGCCCAGGATCTGACCGACACGCCCGGCCCGGCGCGGGACGCGGCGCAGGCGCTGATCGCGGCGGGACTGCGGCGCAGCCTGGCCTGCCCGGCGCCCGCGACGCTGGACCGGCGCATCGCCAGCTGGCGGGCGTTCCACCGGATGAAGAACCTGCCCTCGCCCTTCGATGCGCCGCTGGTGTCGCAGACCCGCGGCCAGGCCCGGCGGGCGGCGGCGCGGCCGCGCGCGCGCAAGTCCGAAAACCCCATTACCCGCCCCGTGCTGGAGGCGATGCTGGCCACCTGCGACCACAGCCACCGGGGCCTGCGCGACCGCGCCGCGCTGATGCTGGGTTGGGCCTCGGGCGGGCGGCGGCGGTCGGAAATCGCCGCCCTGAACGTGGACGACATCGACAGCCGCGACTTCGACGCCTCCGGCCTGCTGCGGATCCGGCTGCTGACCACCAAGACCACCGGTCCCGACCTGGCCCCGCGCCTGCCGTTGAAGGGCCGCCCGGCCCGTGCCGTCATGGTCTGGATCGCGGCGGCGCGGCTTGCCTCCGGGCCGCTGTTCCGTCCCGTCAGCCTGTCCGACCGCGTCCTGCCCCGCCGCCTCGGCCCCGAGGGGATCCGCGATCTGGTCCGGCACCGGCTGGAACTGGCGGGCTATCCGGCCGACTTCGCCAGTGCCCATGGGCTGCGGTCGGGCTTCCTGACCCAGGCCGCCCTTGACGGCGCGCCGCTTCCCGCCGCCATGGCCCTGTCGCTGCATCGCAGTGCCGCGCAGGCGCAGCGCTACTATGCGGATGTCGAGATCGCCGACAACCCCGCGACCGACCTGCTGGAATAGGACCGCTCGGGCGATCTGGAAGCCCCCACCAGCGGCATGGCGCGCGGACAACGCGGCGACGGCGGAGACCCCCCTTAGGATCCCCCGACAGGCCACATCCGCGACCAGACGCCGTCGCGGCGGATCAGCGCGTGCTGGGCGGCGGCGGCAATGTGCAGGGCAAGGACCGCGATCAGGACGAAGGCCCCGGCGGCGTGGATCCCCTGGGCGATGTCGGCCAGGCGTTCGGATTTGGCAAGCCACGGTCCCGCGCCGAGCCGATCCAGCAGCTCGATGGGAAAGCCCCCGCTGCGGACGCGGACAAAGCCGCTGACCGGCATGACCACCAGCAGGACATACAGCAGCGCATGGGACAGGCCCGCCGCGCGGCGCTGCCAGCCGGGGACCGACACAGGCAGGGGCGGCGGCCGGTGGGTCAGGCGATAGGCGATCCGCGCCAGGATCACCGGCGCCAGCAAAACACCCGTGTTCTTGTGGAACAGGAACAGCGCGTCCTGAAGCGGCCGGGGGATCCCCTCGCGCGTCATGATCAGCCCCGCCGGAATCATCAGCAGCACGGCTGCGGCGGTGATCCAGTGCAGCCATCGGGCGGGCGGGCGATAGCCGGGCAGGCGTTCGATCATGGCGCTGATCCCCCTTGGCCCCAGCCTAGCAGAAAACGCGGATTTCGCACAGCCGATCCCGTGCGGCGGCGCTTGACGGATGGCGGGCTTGGCCTAGGCTTCGGACATGCGCGGCATCCATCCTTTCCGGCTGGCAGCATCGCGGCGGGGTCGCCCTGCCGGGACGGTTCCGGCGCAGATCGCCGCCACGGCCATAGGCGGGCTTGCCCTCATCGCGGCGTCGCGCGGGGTGCTGACGGGAAGCGCGGCGGGCACGGCGGCGGCGATGGCGGCCTTCCTGCTGGTCTGCGGGGCAGCCTTGGGCGCGATGCGGCGCGGCTATCCCCATGACCGGATCGGCGGCTGCAACGTGGTGACGCTGCTGCGCGCGGGTCTGGTCTGCGCGCTGCTGATGCCGCTGGTCGCGGGCAGACCGGCGGGATGGGCGGTGGCCGGGGTGGCCGGCCTGGCCCTGGTCCTGGACGGGCTGGACGGCCGCCTGGCCCGGCGCAGCGGCCTGGCGTCCCGCTTTGGTGCCCGCTTCGATATCGAGGTCGACGCCGCCCTGGCCCTGGTCCTGGCCCTGCATGTCATTGCCGGAACGGCGGTCGGGGCCGAGATCCTGGTCCTGGGCCTGACCCGCTACGCGTTCGAGGCGGCGGGCCTGGTCTGGCCCTGGCTGCGGGCGGATCTGCCCGACCGCCGCTGGCGCAAGGCGATCTGCGTGATCCAGATCGTCACGCTGATCCTGTTGCAGACCCCCCTGCCCCCGCGCGACCTGGCCATCGACCTGGCCCGGCTGGCGGCGGTGCTGCTGGCCGCGTCTTTCGCGGTGGATGTCGCCTGGCTCTACAGGCACCGCCCATGACCGCCCTTCGCCTGCTGGCCGCCGCGGCCGTGATCCATCTGGCCCTGGTGCTGCCCTCCGCGCCGATGCCTGCCGGGGATGCGCTGCTGCGGATCGCCCCGGAACTGCCGCTGGTCCTGCTGGCGCTGGCCTGCCTGGGACGGGTCGGCCGGGTGGCGATCGCGGCGGTGCTGGCGCTGCTGGCGGTGCAGAAGATCGCCGACCTGGCGATGACCGCCGCCCTGGGGCGGCCGTTCAACGCCCTGGCCGACATGACCCTGATCGGGTCGGGCCTGGACCTGCTGGCGGATGCGGCGGGACGCCCGGCGCTGTGGGCGGGATCGGTGGCAGCCGCCGTCGCGGCCGCAGCCGGTCTCTGGGCGCTGTGGCGGGCCTGCGGCGTCTGGTCCGGCGGACCGGTCCGGTCGCGCGGGCGGCTGGGTCTGGCCACGCTTGCCGCCCTGTCCCTGACCGCAGCCGGATCGGATCTGGGCTGGCACGGCAATGCCCCCTATGCCCGCGCCAAGGCCGCGCTGCTGCACCGGACCGCCCAGGATCTGCGCCAGATCCGGGCGCTTGCGGCGCGGGACGCCCTGGCGGGCGCCGACGGGCTGCTGAGCGCCATCGACCGCGACGTGCTGGTGATCTTCGTCGAAAGCTATGGCCGGGCCAGCTTCGACGTGCCGTTCCATGCCGAACGTCACCTGGACCGGCTGCGCCGCGCACAACGGCGGCTGGCGGATGCGGGGCTGGCGATGCGGTCGGGCTTTCTGGCGGCGCCGACGCGGGGCGGGCAAAGCTGGCTGTCCCACGCGACCTTCGCCAACGGGCTGTGGGTCGCCGACCAGGCCCGCTATGGCGCGGTGCTGGCCAGCGGCAGGCAGGGGCTGTTCCACCACGCCCGGCGGGCGGGATTTCGCACCGCGGCGGTGATGCCCGCCATCACCATGGCCTGGCCCGAGGCCGCGACGATGGGCTTTGACCGCATCCTCTCGGCGGACGACCTGGGCTATCGCGGGCGGCCCTTCAACTGGGTGACGATGCCCGACCAGTTCACGCTGGCCGCGACGGACCGGCTGCTGCGCCGGTCGGACGACCCGCGTCCGCTGTTCGCGCAGATCGCCCTGATCTCGTCCCACGCGCCCTGGGTGCCGGTGCCGCGCCTGCTGCCCTGGGACCGGGTGGAGGACGGACGGGTCTTCGACGCGATGGCGGCGGCAGGCGATCCGCCCCAGGCGGTCTGGCGCGACCGGGATCGGGTGCGCGCCGCCTATCGCGAGGCGGTGGATTACAGCCTGGAGACGGTGCTGGACTATGCCCTGATCCACGCCGCCGACCCGCCGCTGATGATCGTGCTGGGCGATCACCAGGCCGCGCCCTGGGTGGCGCAGGACGACAGCCCCGACGTGGCCATCCATCTGATCGGACCCGCCGCTCTGGTCGACCGCGCGGCGGATTGGGGCCTTGCCCCCGGCCTGATCCCGCCTGCGGGCAGCCCGGCCCTGCCCATGGACCGGATGCGCGACCTGATCCTGCGCGGCTTCGGCGGGCATGTCCCCCGCACCCAAGGGCCTTGCCGCCCCCGCCTTCGCGTCCCATGATAGACCGACATTGCGAACAGGAGTTTCCATGCCTCCGATCCCGATGACACGGCGCGGCCTGATCACGGCCGGGGCCGCGGGGCTTGCCCTGGGGGCGGCTGGCCTGCTGCGGCCCGCCGCCGCACAGGTGCCGGTCGCCCTGCAACTGTCCTGGCTGCATTCGGTTCAGTTCGCGGGCAGCTATATCGCGCAGAAGAACGGCTGGTGGCGCGACGCGGGGCTGGAGGTCGCGCTGCTGCAAGGCGGGCCGAACGCGCCGGTCGAACCGCCGGTGGTGGCAGGAACGGCCCTGGTCGGGATCTCGGCCGCCGACTATGCCGCCGCCGCCGTGGCCCAGGGCGCGCCGTTCAGGATCATCGGCGTGGCGATGCAGAAGAACCCCT
This sequence comes from Paracoccus sp. 22332, assembly GCF_052045125.1. NCBI lineage: Bacteria > Pseudomonadati > Pseudomonadota > Alphaproteobacteria > Rhodobacterales > Paracoccaceae > Paracoccus > Paracoccus sp. 22332. Next base: position 285,791 of record NZ_JBQEOI010000004.1, on the reverse strand, counting down.
TCGCCATCGCCTCGCTGCCCGACAACCCGGTCCGCGCGCCCGCCGACCTGCCGGGCAAGCGGATCGGCATGGCGGTGGCGAACACCCCGGTCCTTCAGGCGCTGTGCAGGCTGAACGGCATCGACATGGGCGCCATCCAGATCGTCCCAACCCAGTATTCCGCCCAGCCCCTGCTGGCCGGGCAGGTCGATTGCCTGCTGTGCTGGGAAACCGACCTGCCCGTGGCGATCGAGATGCAGGGCCTGGGCGCCGAAACTATGCTGCTGGCCGATCACGGCTATGTCCTGCATTCCCAGACCTATATCGCCACCGACGACAGCATCGCAAACCGCCGCGCCGACCTGGTCGCGCTGATGGCGGGCGAGGTGCGGGGCTGGGACGCCTGCCGCGCCGACACCGATGCGGCCGCCGAACTGACGGTCGGCATGTTCCCCGACGCCGGGCTGGATCTAAAGACCCAGAAGTTGCAGGCCCGCCGCCAGGTGCCGCTGATGTTTTCCGACCTGACCGACACCCAGGGCTTCGGCTGGTGGAGCGACGAGTCGGTCGAGGCGACGATCCGCACCCTGTCGCTGATGGGCCGGACGGTGACGCCCGACCTGTGGGATCGGTCGATCCTTGAAGACCTCCATGGCTGAGATCGCCTGCACCGGCGTCTCGAAGCTGTATGGCGACAGCATCCTGGCCGTGGACGGGATCGACCTGACCTTCGCCTCGGGCCGGACCACGGCGCTGCTGGGGCCGTCGGGCTGCGGCAAGTCCACCCTGCTGCGCCTGATCGCCGGGCTGGAGGAACCGACCGCAGGAACGGTCAGCATCGCGGGCGACCCCCCTGCCGCTTTGTGCCGCCGGGGCGGGCTGTCCATCGCCTTCCAGGATCCCTGCCTGCTGCCTTGGCTGACGGTGGCGCGCAATGTCGCGCTTGGCCGCAAGCTGGCGCGGCAGGCGCCCGATCCGCAGCGGGTGGACCAGTTGATCAACCTGGTGGGCTTGGGCGGTTTCCAGAACGCGCGCCCGGCGGCGCTGTCGGGCGGAATGCGGCAGCGCGCGGCCATCGCCCGCGCGCTGATCACCCGCCCCGAGGTCTTGCTGCTGGACGAGCCTTTCGGCGCGCTCGACGCGCTGACCCGCCGGCAACTGGCCCAGGATCTGCCGCCCTTGTGGCAGGAACAGGACGCCACCGCCCTGCTGGTCACGCATTCCGTGGACGAGGCGGTGATGCTGGCCGACCGCATCGTCGTGCTGTCGCCCCGCCCGGCCCGCGTGATCGCCGATCTGGCGGTGCCCCTGCCCCGCCCCCGCGACCCCGAGGCCCCGGCCTTCCGCCGCCTGGCGGGCGATGTCCTGGCGGTGTTGGCGCGGGGCGGCGAACAGGCGCAATCCCTGGCGGCGCAATGACCACCGCGTCCCGCTGGGCGGGACTGGCCGCCCTCCTGGCACTGTGGCAGGGGCTGGCGCTTGCCGGGGACGGCTGGCTGCTGGCAGGGCCGGTGCAGGTCGCGGAATGGCTGGGGTCGAACCCCGGCCTGACCGGCCGCGCCACCGCCGCGACGCTGGGCAATGCCGCCTGGGGCTTCCTGCTGGGCAACGGCGCCGCGATCGGGCTGGCAGGCATCGCCGCGCTGTGGCCCCGCGCGCTGAACCTGGTGGCGGGGCTGGCGCTTGTGGTCTTTTGCCTGCCGCTGATCGCTACCGGACCGATCCTGCGGGTGCTGATGGGACCGGGGGACGGGCCGCAGATCGTGCTGGCCGCGCTTGCCGTCTATTACACCACGCTGATCCCGCTGCTGGCGGGGCTGCGGGCGATGCCGCAGGCCTGGCTGGATCTGGTGCAAAGCTATGGCCGGGGCCGCTGGGCCGAACTGGTCCATGTCCGCGCCCGCGCCGCGCTGCCCTATCTGCTGGCGGGGCTGCAAATCTCGGCACCCGCCGCGATCCTGGGGGCGATGGTGGGCGAATTCACCGGGGCCGAGCGTGGGTTGGGCGTGCTGACGATCCGTTTCACCCGCGACCTGGACGTGCCGGCGCTGTGGGCGGCGGCGACCTTGGCGGCGGGGCTGTCGATGACCGTCTATGCCGGGATCGGCTGGCTGGGGCGGCGGGCGCTGTCCGATCCGCCGCCGGTCATCCTGGCCGCGCCTCGGCCGGTGCGGGGATCGCCCGCCCGCAAGGCCGCGCAGGCGGCGCTGCTGATCGGCGTCGTGCTGGTGCTGTGGTGGGCGGCGGTGGCAGGACTGAATCCGTTCTTCGCCCGCCGCCCCCCAGACGTGGCGGCGGCGCTGCTGTGGGCGCCGGACGCAGCCGCCACACGCGCGACGCTGGGGGCGGCAGTGGCGCAGACGGCAGGGCTGGCCCTGCCGGGATACGCGGCGGGGCTGGCGCTTGGCGCCGGGCTGGCGGTGCTGCTGGCGCTGCGGCCCGGCCTCGCGGCGCTGACGGTGCCGCTGGCCGTCGCGCTGCGGTCCATCCCCATCGTCACGACCGCGCCGCTGGTCGTGCTGTTGCTGGGCCGCGGGGCCACGGGCACCCTGACGCTGGTCGCATTGATGGTGTTCTTTCCCGCCTTCGTCGCCTGCCAGCAGGGACTGGCCCAGGCGCCCGGCCCGATCCTGGATCTGTTCCGCAGCCATGCGAGCGGACCGCTGCGCCAGATGCTGCATGTCCGCATCCCCGCCATGTTGCCCGCGCTGTTCGCCTCGGCCAGGATGACCGTGCCTGCCGCGATCCTGGCCGCCACCGTCATCGAATGGCTGGCGACCGGGCGGGGCCTGGGCAACCTGATGGCGCTGTCGGCGTCGGTTTCCGACTATGACATGCTGTGGCTGACGATGGTCGCGGCGACGCTGCTGTCCGCCCTGCTGTACTGGGCCGTCGCCTGGGCCGAGGGCCGGGTGCTGGCGGTCATGGCCCCCGAACAGGTGCGCCCATGACCCGGCCCTTGGCCTTCGCGGTGCCCGGCGACATCGCCACCCTGACCGGCGGCTTCATCTATGAACGCCGCCTGCTGGAGGGTCTGCGCCGGGCCGGCCACGATGTGCTGCACCTGGAATTGCCCGCGGGCTTTCCCGATCCCTCGCCCAGGCAGATGGCAACGGCGGTGGCGGCCCTGGCGGCGGTCGCGCCGGATCGCCCGCTGATCCTGGACGGGCTGGTCTTCGGCTCCATCGACACCGCCGGGCTGGCGCGGGTCCGCGCGCCGCTGGTGGCGATGATCCACCACCCGCTGGCGCAGGAAACCGGCCTGTCGCCCGCCCGCCGCGACCACCTGTTCCGCACCGAACGCGACAACCTGCGCCTGGCCCGGCATGTGCTGGTCCCCAGCCCGCACACCCGCCGGATCCTGACCGCCCGATATGGTGTGCCGCCCGACGCCATCACCGTGCTGCGCCCCGGCGTGGACCAACCCCGGCTGCCCCCCGCGCCCGCCGCGCCGCCCCTGATCCTGTCGGTCGGCATCCTGCATCCGCGCAAGGGCCACGATGTCCTGATCCGGGCGCTGTCGCTGCTGCCGGATCTGGACTGGCAGGCGGTGATCGTCGGCAATCCCTGGGACCGCGACCATGCCGCCGCCCTGGCGCGCCAGCGGGCCGCCAGCCCCGCCGCGCATCGGATCAGGCTGGCGGGCCGGGTCAGCGACGACGACCTTCAGGCGCTGTATGCCCGCGCCGCGATCTTCGCCCTGGCGACCTGGTACGAAGGCCACGGCATCGTCTTCGACGAGGCCCTGGTGCGCGGCCTGCCCATCGTCAGCTGCGACGCGGGCGCGGTGCCCGACACCGTGCCCCAAGCGGCGGGCCTGCTGGTCGCGCCGGGCGATGCCCAGGCCTTCGCGGCCGCGCTGCGGTCGCTGCTTCAGGCGCCCGGCAGGCGCAGGGCCATGGCCGGGGCGGCGCTTGCGGCGGGCGCGGGACTGCCCGGCTGGCAACAGATGGCCGACCGGGCCAGCCTTGTGCTGTCGCGGATCTGAGGCATCAGGCGGGGCGCGCGTCCTCAAGCCGGGCGGCGGGAACGGCGGCCATCAGCGCGTCCAACTCTTCCCGGTCCCGCGTCAGGCAGGCCGCCGTCGACAGCGCATCGGCAAGCGCCGCCTGCGGCGCCGATACCGAAACCTGCGCCCAGGCCGATGCCGCGGGTCCACCCGTGCGCGGGTCCAGGATATGGCCGTCCCGCCCGCCCGCGTCGAAGCAGGTCGCCAACGGGGCCGAAGTCGCAAGCGCGCGGGCCGCCAGATCGACGCTGCCGCCACGCTCGATCCGCACCGGCCAGGCGCGGCCGCCCAGGGCGCGCATCTCTCCGGTGTCGATCAGGATGTCGGTCAGCCCCTCGGCTTCCAGCAGGGCGGCCACACGGTCGGCGACATACCCCTGGCCGATGCCGTTCAGCGTCAGCGCCATGCCGGGGCGCAGGGCGATGCGGTCTTCGGACAGATGCACGTCGCCCCAGCCGCCACGCGCCAAGGCCGCCTGCCGTTCGGCATCGGACGGGCGGCGGCCCTGCACGGCGCTTTCGGCCCACAAGGCCCATAGCGGTTGCAGCGTCGGGTCGAACAGCCCGCCGCTGGCCCGGTGGACGCTGCCCGCCAGCGACAGGCATTCCAGCAACTCGAACGGGGGGGCGTCCAGACGACCCTCGCGGTTCAGCCGCGCCAGGGCGCTGTCCGCGCGATACAGCGACAGGATGTCTTCCAGCCGGTCGATCTCGGCCAGGCAACGGGCGGTGATCGCGGCGGCGTCAGGATGGTCCAAGCGGATCGAGGCGCGGGCGCCAAGCGCCTGCCCCGTCCAGTATCGCGGCGCGGCGGCAAGCGCGCCCGGCAGCAGGGCGACGGTGGCGGAAATGGCAAGGAAACGGCGGCGGCTCAGGGTCATGGCTTATCCCTCGGGGCGCGCGACAGGGCGCGCAGGCGGCTTTCGAAATCGGCATCCCCGGCGCTGTCGGGGGCGGTCTCCTCGGGCGTCAGGACCAGATCGTCCGAGATCTGCGACAGGCGCATCACGCTGCCGCCTTCCGCTGCCGCAAAGGCGCGGGCGGCATCCTCGGTCCCGAAGGGCACGGCCTCGGGCGCGCCCATGCCGCCTTCGCGGGCCGATCCCAGGACGTAGAAGGCGTCTTCCGCCGCGATCCAGTTCCCCTTGCCCGGATCGTCCCATGTGGCGCCGGGGGCGCCCATGTCGTTGACCTGCATCGCCAGGATCGGAAGGCTCTGTTCGGGCAGGCGGGCATAGGCGATGGCATCGCGGACCTGGCTGAAGAACAAGGGCGTACCCGGCATCCCCTCCAGATGCACCTGCGCCTTGGGACCGGGATGTTCCAGCAGGTTCATCTGGCAGAAATGGCCCAGCGTCTGGGCGGTCAGTTCGACCGGGCTGGTGTCCTGCGCGGCCTCCTGCTTGCAGGCGGCAAGGGACAGGCACAGGGCCAGGATCAGCGCGGGCCTCATGGCGTGACCTTTCGGAAGGCGGCGACGGCAAGCGCCAGGGCAAGCACCGGCCACAGGGCGACCGACAGCGCCGATTGCCACAGCGGGATCGCCGCCGCCGCGCCGCCCATGCCGCCCGCCGCCGCGCTGGCCTGGGCCGCGGCCAGGTTGAACAGGCGGAAGGCATCGGCCGGGTTCGCCAGCAGCAGCGCGGGCAGCGCCTGGGTGGTCAGCGCCCCGCCCCCGTCGGACACGATCAGCGCCAGCAGCACCAGGTCATACAGCACGACCGCCCCCAGCCACAGCCCGACCGCCAGCCCCGCCGCGCCCGAGGGGCGCCGCGCTAGGGCCGACAGGCCATAGCCCGCCCCCAGGAAGGTCGCGCCCAGCAGGACCGAGGTCCAGATCAGCCGCGCCAGCGACGGCAGCCCGGCCACGGATGCCGGGTCGGCCCAGATCGCCGCAACCGCCGCCGCGCCGTATCCCGCGCAGACCGCCAGCGTCAGGATCGCCAGATGCGCCAGCAGCTTGCCCAGCAGGATCTGCGTGCGCGAGACGGGATAGGTCAGCAGCAAGGGCAGCGTGCCGCGTTCGACCTCTCCGGCGATGGCGTCGAAGCTCATCAGCAGGGCGATCAGCGGGACCAGATAAACCGCCAGCGAGGTCAGCGAGGCGACGATCACCGACAGTCGGTCGGCACCGATGTCGCCCGTGGGCGCGGCCCCGGCGGCAGCCAGGACCAGGGCGAAGACAACCATCAGCACCACGGCGATGGCGACCCAGCGGTTGCGCAGCGCGATGCGGAATTCGATGGCGGCGGTGGAGAGGATGCGGCTCATTGCCCGTCCCTACGGCTGAAATGGGAATAGATGTCTTCCAGGCTGGGCGGGATCACCTCAAGATCCGCGACCTGCGGCAGGCCGGTGATGCGGGCCAGCACCGCCAGCTTGTCGTCCTGGGCGCAATCCAGATGCAGCCGTCCGTCGCCATTGGCCCGCGCCATCGGCAGGGCCTGCGTTAGGGCATCGCGCTGTCCGGCGGCGGGGGCCACGCTGATCGCCACCGGCAGGGCGGCGGTGCGGCGCAGATCGGACAGCGTGCCCTGCGCCATCAGCCGGCCCCTGGACAGGATCAGGATCCGGTCGGTGCGGGCCTCGACCTCGGTCAGGGCGTGACTGGACAGCAGGATCGCGGTGCCGCCCGCCGCCAGATCGTCCAGCAGCGCATAGAAATCGCGCCGCGACACCGGGTCCAGGCCCGAGGTCGGCTCGTCCAGGACCAGCAGGCGCGGCTTGCCGATCAGCGCCTGCGCCAGGCCGACCCGCTGCCGCATCCCCTTGGAATAGGTGCCGATGCGCCGTTTCGCGGCATCGCCCAGACCGACGCGGGCCAGCAGGTCGACGGCCTGGGCGGGCTTTTCGCCGCGCAGCGACAGGTAATGGCGGATCTGCTCCTCGCCCGTCAGGGCGGGGTGGAAGGCGGCGTTTTCCGGCAGATAGGCGACCTGCGCGCGGGCAGCAGCCGATCCGGGCGCCGCGCCGCAGACCGTGACCGCGCCGCCGTCAAAGGGGATCAACCCCAGGATGATCTTCATCATCGTGGACTTGCCCGCCCCGTTATGGCCCAGCAGCGCCACGCGCTGCCCGGCATCCACCGTCAGCGACACGTCGCTCAGCGCCTCGACCCCGGCGAAGCGTTTAGTGAGATGCGAGATCGTCAGGGTCGATGTCATCGTATGTTCCTTTGGCCCATCGGCCCGCCGCCTCGGCCTCGAAGGCCGCGATCTGCGGGGGAACGGGAATCGTCAGGGGGCGCATCAGCGGGTGGCTGTCGGTGACGCCGCCGGGAAGGGTGGCGGGAAAGCTGGACTGGCTCCAGCGGACCAGCTGCACGGCGGGCGATCCGGTCAGCAGGCTGGCGGCGGGCTGCGACCAAAGGATATGGTCGATCAGGTCGTTCGGGCGGTATGTGCCGTCGGCCACGCCGTCGCCGTTCAGGTCATAGGCCGGATGGTCGGACCAGAAATTGCCGCGCCCCTCGTGGCTCCATTCCATGAAGCGGGTGCCGACGTATTTCACCTGCTCGCGATTGCCGATGAAAGCGTTTCCGGTCAGCACGTTCCGTTCGGATCCTGCGGTGAAATGGAGGCCGATTCCGCAATCCTGGAAGCGGTTGTCCCAGATCAGGTTCTTGTGCGCGTTATAGATGAACAGGCATTTCTTGGTGCCGCCCCGGACCAGGTTGCCGGTCACATCGGCATTGTTGGCATAGTTCAGCATCAGCCCGTGTTCGCGGTCGCCCAGGCTGAGATTGCGCAGGATCTTCGCCCGGTCGGAAAACATGATGGCAAAGCCCAGATGGTTGCCGATGCTGATGTTGTCGGACACCTCGGTATTGCGGGTATACATGAAGTGCACGGCAAAGCGCAGGTCGCGCATGACATTGCCGCGATAGATGCTGTCGGCGCTGGCGTTCGAGAAGATGCCGTCGCGGCCATAGCGGATCACATTGCCCTCGAGCAGGGTGTGGGGGCTGTTCCAGACATAGATGCCGTTGCCGCGTTCGTTCATCTGCCGGTTCTGCCGCCCGGTGATGCGGTTGTTCGTGACCCGCGCGTCGCGCCCGCCATGCACGTCGATGCCGTGCATGTTGTCGGCCAGCACAAGGCCATCGATCACGGCGCGGTCGGCACCCTTCAGGATCTTGACGCCCGCGTCCAGATCCTCGTTCCGGCCGCCCGATCCGGTCACGGTGAAGCCGCGCAGCACCACGTCGGGGGCGTCGACGGTGATGACGGTGCCCTGCCCCTGGCCGTCCACCACCGCACCCTCGGGGCCGGTGATGGTCAGGGGGCGGTCGATGGCGACGGGGCCGGGATAGGCCCCGCCGGTCAGGGTCAGCACGTCGCCGGGGGCGGCCCCGGCGATGGCGGCGGCCAGATTGCCCGGACCCGGCGCAACCGCGCGCTCTGCCCCAAGCGCGGGCAGGGCGGCCAGCAGGCCAAGGATCAGGGCAATCCGGCGCATCGCTCAGGCGGCCTTCGGTTCGACGAACATGCGGCCGCGCATCTCCATGTGAAGCGCATGGCAGAACCATTGGCAGTAATACCAATAGACGCCGGGCGCGCCCGCCACGAAGGTGACGGAGGTGGTGGCCTGGGGCGCAACCTCCATCGCGACGCCGTGGTTGCCCATGGTGAAGCCGTGGGTCAGGTCGTCGATCTCGTCCATGTTGGTGATGATGACCGTCACCTCGTCGCCCTCGGTCACGGTGAAGCTTTCCAGGCTGAAGTTCGGCGCCACGCTGGTCATGTAGACGCGGACCTTGTTGCCGTCGCGGATCACCGTGTCCGCCCAATCGTCGATATTCACGCCGTCCGCCTCGGCCTGCTTGCGGGTCTCGGCCCACAGCGGGTCGTTGCGGTCCCAGACCGACTTGATCCCCGACATGATCGCCGGATCGACCGAGATCGCGTCATGCGGCTCGGCAAAGTTGGGACCGTCGTGGACCAGCACCATCTTGTCGCCCGAAATGTCGATCAACTGGTCGTTTTCCGGCTTCAGCGGACCCACGTTCAGGAAACGGTCCTTGGAAAACTTGCACAGGCAGACCAGCCAGTCGTTCCTGGCGTCCAGCGTCTCGCCCATCACGGTCTTGAGATGGCCGGGCTGGTAATGAACGTCGATCTTGTCCTTGATCGGTTCGACCTGTTCGCCGTTATGGGCGCGGATCGCGTCCTCAATATTCCATTTGACCACCTGGCTGTCCAGGAACAGCGAGGTATAGGCGTTGCCCCGCCCGTCGAACGCGGTGTGAAGGGGCCCGAGGCCCAGTTCCGGTTCGGCCACCACGGCGCTGCGCGGATCGGCGTTTTCGGTGAACAGCGCGTCGAATTTCGTCACGTCCAGAACGGTCACGGTCGGCGACAGCTTGCCCGCGATGCACAGGTGCTTCCGGTCGGGCGCCATGTTGCAGCCATGGGGGTTGTTGGCGATCGGGATATAGCGGGTAAAGGGGCTGTTCGCGTCCTTGCGGCCGTCCAGCACCTTGGCGCCGTTCACTTCCTCGAAGCGGCCCTCGGCGATGGCCTTCTCGATCTCGGCGATGTTGAAGACGACGACATGGTCCATTTCGGATTCCGTCATCTCGGCCAGGGTCATCCCCATTTCCGAGTTGTACGAGGTCGAGAAGGCCCATTTGCCTTCGTAATCCGCGTCGCAGTTGTCCAGGTTGCCCGACACCATCACCTGCCAGGCGACCTCCATCTTGTCGGCGTCGACGGCCGTGAAGATGTTCACATAGGTGGACAGGTCGTCCATCGTGGTGCCGTCGTTGATCAGCGGCGCCTCGTCCTCGCCATTGGCGAAGATATAGTTGGTGCGCGGCCATTTCTGCGGGCGCATCCCGTGCATGGCCTTGGCGTTCGGCAGTTCCAGGATCGCGTCGCATTTCATCACGTCGCAGCGGATCCGCGCGATGCGGCTGTTGGCCTTGTCGTTCATGAACAGGTAGCGGCCGTCATACTTGCCCTCGGTGAAGGACATGTGGACGTGGTGCAGGTCGCCGTTGTCGTGGATCTTCTTGCCGTTGGCGGCCAGGATCGTCTTGGTCTTGTCGGTCATGGTCCGCTGGTGGATGCGGATCGATTCGTTGGTCTGGCCCCAGCCGGTGGCCGAACAGCGGTTGAAGACTGGCACCCGCATCAGCTCGCGCATCGACGGCACGCCCAGGATCCGCATCTCGCCGGTCTGGCCGGACGACCAGAAGCCGTAATAGGTGTCAAGCTGCCCCGGCGCCACGCCGCCGTCGGCCCCGGTCGCCGCCATCGCCGCGCCCGAGGTGGCGGCGGTCAGGCCCGCAGCGCCGCCCAGGCCAAGCGCCAGCCGCCCGCCCAGCGTGCCCGCCACTGCGGCGCCCCCGGCGGTCGCGCCCAGCAGCATCCGCCGGCTGAGGCCCCTTTTGTCGGTCGTTTCCATCATCGTCTCCTGTTGCTTTCAGGTGGTGGGTTCGGTGACGCGGCCCGCGTTCGGGTGGCCCGCGGGGGGCCTGCCCAGATCGGGGACCGCGCTTGCCGCCAGCTTGTCGCGCCGTTTCATCTTCTTGATGACGACCGGGCAAACCTTGGGCGAATTGTAGAGAACCTGGCAGTGCAGGCAGTTGATGCATTCGTTCGGATTGATCTCTCCGGTCGGATGGATCGACTGCACGGGGCATTCGTGGGCGCAGATCTGGCAGGGATTTCCGCATTCGTGATAGCGTTTCAGCCAGTCGAACATCCGCACCCGCGCCGGGATCGCCAGGGCCGCGCCCAGCGGACACAGATACCGGCAATAGAAGCGCTCGACGAACAGCCCTGCCACCAGCAGCGCCACCGCATAGGCGACGAAGGGCCAGGCACGTACGAATTTCAGGATGATCGCGGTCTTGAACGGCTCGACCTCGGCCAGGTGTTCGGCCTGCTCCACGCTCATCAGGCTGACGCCGAACAGGCCCAGGAAGATCATGTACTTGATCGGCCACAGCCGTTCGTGGAGTCCCCAGGGCAGGGTCCATTGCGGGATGCGCAGCTTGCGCGCGACCTGGTTGGTCAGTTCCTGCAAGGCGCCGAACGGGCACAGCCAGCCGCAATAGGCGCCACGCCCCCAGAACAGCAGCGCGGCGGCAACCGCGAACCACAGGATGAAGGTCAGCGGATCCAGCAGGAAGGCCTGCCAGCTGAAGCCGTTCACCAGGCTGCCGAACAGCGCCATCAGGTTCACGACCGACAGTTGCGCGTTGAACATCCAGCCCAGCACGACCAGCGTGACCGTCAGATAGGCCATGCGGAAGATATAGAAGCGGCGTTCGTTCCTGACGGCGAATTGCTGGAAGAAGAACACCAGCGTCAGCACCGCCAGCATGGATCCCAGGACGGCGATCTTGGGCTTGGAATCCAGCCAGATGCGTTTCCACAACTGCGCCTGGGCCTGGACCTCGCCTTCTGCGGCGACCGGCTGGGCGGCGGCGGGCACGGCTTCGGGCGCGAGCAGGTCGGCGGCGGGGGCCGCCGCCATGCGCAGGTATTGCTGCGGCAGCTGATAGGACAGGTCGAAGGTCTGGAAAATCTTTTCAATCGGCCCGACATCGCGATGCACCAGCAGTTGGATGCGGAACGGCTTGGCCGGATCGAAGCCCGAGGCGGCGGGGATGCGGAACAGATCCATTTCCGGGAAGTCCGGCGCGCCTTGGGCCGCGATGGCATTGACGCGGCGATGGTCGCGGTCGCGGAAGCGGACCGACACGTCGTCCTGGATCAGCACGATCCGGTCGAAGATCCCGCCGCGCACATAGCCCGACCCCTTGAAGCTGTAGAGGCCGCGCCCGAACACCGCGATGGCCTGATCGCCCTGACCCAGCCAGCCGCGCAGGTTGGCGTCGGCGGCATCGCCCAACAGCGCCTTGCCGACGGCCGGGACCGAGACAAGCGCCACCTGCATTTCGATGAAGGTGGTTTCGGGCGCCTCGGTCAGGGCGCGCCCGGCGGCGCGGGGGTCGGCGTTGGCGGCGAAGGCCGCGTTCACCTGGCCCACGTCCAGCGACAGGCGGCGCAGGGTGCCGTCGCCCTCCATCGTCGGCCAGTCGGCCGGGGCCGGGGCATCGGCGGCGATCTCGTATCGCGGGCCGGTGGCGGCGGCTTCGGGGGCAAGGCCCCCCAGGCCCAGCGTGCGCGCGACCTTCAGCCCGGACCGGATGATCGAATCGTCGATCACCATCACCGTGACCGTCGCGCCCGAGATGATGTCCACGTCATGCGTGGTGCCGCCCGACTTCGCCTCGGCTACCAGGTCCAGGCCCTTGTAGCCCTCGACCAGGGCGCGGACCTTGGCCTCGGGGATGCCGATCAGGACGATGGGTTCGGAATGCTTGACCAGCTTGACACCGGCAATCCTGCCGTCGGTGCCGATGGCCACAAGCGTGTGGATGGGCTTGCCGGAATAGCCCGTGGTGCCCACGAAATCGGATGTGACGAAGGCCCAGGCGACGGTCTCTCCGCCCTTCAGGACGGGGGCTGCCGCCAGATCGTCGCGGATCGGGCCGAAGCCCTCGGCCCCCGCCACCAGGTCGGATGCGGTCTGTTCGGGCAGCAGATCGGCCAGGACGCTTTGCGCGGCAGCAGGCAGGGGCGCCAGCAGGACCAGGCAGACCAGGGCCAAAACGGCCGCCGGCAAAAGGCGATGGAGGGGGCGGAACAGGGTCATGCGCGGAACCGGGGGGCTTGGAACGGGGGGCCGCGCGACAGGGGCGCGGCGGCCCGGCGCGACAGGAGGGGAACGGCGACCCGCCAGGACGACACGGCCTGATGCCAGGCCAGCGGGGCGGCGGCGTCAGCCGATTGCGGCAGATCCAGGGGCAGCGGCAGCGGGCAGGCCGGACAATCCCGGCAATCCTGCGGACCATGGCCCGCGTCCTCGGGGTCCAGCGTGATCGTCTTCATGGCGCCGTCGCTGCATATGACCACGGTCATCGCCTGCGACGCCGACGCGAATCCCTGCGCCCAGGTTCCGGCCAGCAGCATCAGCACAGGCAGAATCGCCAGGCAGAGCCTCAAGGGAACAGAATGGGACGCGCGTTTCATCGGTTCCGCATAGGACGCGGCGAAGAAGGCGTCTTTGCGTTGGATCAAACATCGCGCAGGCGACGGGCCGGCAGCCGGCCGCGCCGCCCCGCCCATTCGGACAAGCTATTGCTTATCCAGACGATTATCGCCGCGACCGGCGCCACAGGATCACGCCGCCCGCCAGCACCGCCGCGCCGATCACCATATGGCGCGTGGTGATGCCCATCCGCGCCTGTGCGCTGCGGCGATAGCGGGGATCGAAAAAGCGCGTATCGGCCAAGATGCTGCCCAGCCAGGTTTCCCGGCGCGGCAGCAGCGGGCGTAGGCTGCGCCCCTGCGGGCGGCACAGCGCGTCGAGCGCGGGCAGCAGGCCGCCCTGCCGCTCGATCTCGGCGCCGACGCGGTCGGGGGACAGGCCCAGATGTTCGGCCAGAAGCCGGGTGCGGACGTCGCCGATCAGGCGTCGCGTCGCATCGTCGGGGGCGGTGATCGCCACGTCGCATTCGGTGTCGAAGCCCATCGACCGCCGGTCGATGTTGCTGGAGCCGATGCGCAACAGCACGTCGTCGACGATCATGATCTTGGCATGGACATAGATCGGCTGGCCGCTGCCGGTCACGGGATACAGGATGCGGAACCGGCGATGGGGGTCGGCGGCGCGCAGTTGCCGGATCATCCGGCTGCGGGTGACGTGCATCGCCTGATCCTCCAGATGGCCCTGGGCGGCATAGGGGTTGATCACCACGATCTCGGGCCCGTCGGGTTCGGCCAGGCGACGGGCAAGGGCGCGGGTGATGCTGTCCGCGCAGAAATACTGCGATTCGATATAGATGCAGCGGCGCGCCCCGGCGATGGCGTCCAGATACAGATCCTCGATCTCGTGGATGGGGGGCCTGTCGGCCTCGGGCGGGGCGGTGCGGGCGATGGCCATGGGGATATCGCGGAACACCGGGTCGATGCTGTCGGGCCACAGGTCGGCGCCGGGTTCGAAGGTCTCGTCCGCCTCGGCGTCGTGGGCGCGGGCCCAGCGGGCGCGGGCCAGTTCCGACAGCGCCGCCGCCGCCGGTCCCGACAGCACGGTGGACGCGTCATGCCAGGGTTGCGCGTCATCGCCGTTCTTCAGGCAGCGCAGCGGGTTGTCGTCCTTGTGGCCGGGATCGTCCCAGCGGCCGTCGGTCATGTCGATGCCGCCGCAGAAGGCCAGGCTGTCGTCGATCACGACGATCTTCTGGTGATGGCAGGCGCCCAGCGGGTGCCGCCCGTCGAAGGCCAGGTGGATCTGGTCGGGCGACATCAGCTTGACCTGAAGGGCGGGCAGGATGCCGCCGGGCGCGATCAGGGCGCCGCCGCTCCATTTCAGCAGATAGATGTCCAGGCCGGGGCGGCGGTCCACGATGGCGTCCAGAAACGGCCCGACCTTGTTGGGGAATCCGTCCGGTGCAAGCCCGTCGCCGTCGCTTTCGCCGGGCAGCATCTCGATCTCGAAATCGAAATCCCAGCCGATCATCATCACCAGCCGTTCCGCCTTCAGCAGCGCCTCGCGCAGGGCGCGGAAATAGGCCTTGCCGTCGATGATGACGGACAGGCGGTCCGCCGTTTCGACCCGCCAGCAGTTCCGGCCCGGCTGCAATTCGATCATGATCGGTTCTTCCCTTCGATGGCATCGCCGTCCTGCCGGAACGCGCGCAGGGAAAAATCGCCGAGATCGGGGGCAGGTTCCAGAGGGTTCTGCGGACAGGCAGGGAAAGGGGCGCAGGGAGACTTGTAATCGCCTTATTCCCATCCATATACCATCCATGCGGATGGAGAAACACGATGGCCGAGATACGCAGTCTGCGCGACAGGACGCCTGATACCGAAAAGATCACCATCAACCTGGGCTATGTGGACTTGGGCCGGATCGACCTGCTGGTGCAGGAGGGCTTCTATTCCAACCGCAGCGATTTCATCCGCACCGCCATCCGCAGCCAGCTGGACGGCCACCGCGATGTCGTCGCCCGGTCGATCGAACGGCATACGATGGAACTGGGCCTGCGCGACTATACCAGGGCCGAGCTTGAGGCGCTGCGCGACAAGGGCGAGGTTCTGCATATCAAGGTCGTGGGCCTGGCGCGCTTTGCCCCCGACATTCCCCCGGATCTGGCGCGCGCCACCATCGGATCGATCTCGGTGCTGGGGGCGCTGCAAGCGGGGCCCGAGGTGAAGAAGGCCCTGGCCGACCGGATTTCCTGACCTTTCGAAGGACCAAGCAGATGAAGAACTTCAACGTCGGCGCCCTGCGCCAGGCGATCGGCGGTTTGCGCCTGGACGGCGCCAACGCTCTGGTCGAACGCACCCTGGCCCAGCACGGGCTGTCCATGCCGCAGGGGGTCCAGGCCCCCTTTGCTGCCGCGCGATCCCCTGCCCCGCCGGTCCCCCAGGGTGCCAGCTTCACGGCCGACCGCTTTGACTGCGCGGCGGGCAGCCGGGATTACATGGTCTATGTGCCGTCCTCAGCGGCGCAAGGGGTCCAGGGGCTAATCCTGATGCTGCATGGCTGCACCCAGACCCATGCCGATTTCGCGTGCGGCACCGGCATGAACGACCTGGCCGAGACGCACCGCCTGATCGTCGTCTATCCCCAGCAATCGCGCGGCGAGAACGCCCAGTCCTGCTGGAACTGGTTCAGCCCCGGCGATCAGCGCCGCGGCCGCGGAGAGCCCGAGATCCTGGCCCGGATGGCCTCTGCCCTGGCCCTCGGCCATGATGTGCCGCAGGGGCGGGTCTTTGCCGCCGGGCTGTCGGCGGGGGCGGCCATGGCGGTGATCCTGGGCCAGACCCATCCCGATGTCTTCGCGGCCATCGGCGCCCATTCCGGCCTGCCCTTCGGCGCGGCCAGGGACGTGCCGGGCGCCTTCGCGGCGATGAACGGCACGGCGGCGCCCGAAGCCGCGCGGCCCCGCAAGGCCGCCGCCACTCCGGCAATCGTCTTTCACGGCAGCGCCGACCGGACCGTGCATCCGCTGAACGGCCAGCGGATCGTGGCGGATACGCTGGCCGCAGGGCCGGACCAGACGCTGGTCGATCAGGCGAAGGCCAGGACCGGCGGGCGCAGCCACAGCCGCGACATCACCGCCACCCTGGACGGCCAGGTGCTGACCGAGCATTGGGTCGTCGAGGGGCTGGGCCATGCCTGGTCGGGCGGCCGTCCGGGCGGATCCTATACGGATCCCGCCGGTCCCGACGCCAGCGCCGAGATGGTGCGCTTTTTCCTGGACCAGCCCCTCGGCGGACGACCGGGATAGCGGCGGGGCGGCGCGTCAGCCCAGGTGGCGCCGCTTTTCCGCCGCGTATCGGACCAGGGCCAGCCCCCTGAAGATGCCGTGCATGAACTTGCCATAGGGCATGGTGACGAAGAAGCCGAAGACGAACCCCAGATGCAGTGCCAGCATCGTGCCCATCAGCGGCGTCGCACGCAGGAACAGCAGCGCCAGGCCCGTGACGCCCGTCAGCAGCAGCATCACGATGAAGGCCACGTCCATGCCCATGCGGCTTTCATCCATCAGCTGCCGGTCGCGGCGGAACTTGGCGGCCAGCAGGCCCAGCGGCCCCACCGTGATGCCGATCCCGCCCAGCGTGCCCAGCACCACCGGCAGATCCCACCAGGGATAGGGCGCGTCGCGGCCCAGCAGGTAATGCCACAGCGTCCCGACCGAGGTCGCGGCGAAGCACAGCATGAAGCCATAGAAGGTCAGGTGGTGGAACAGGCGGCGGCTGTCGTCGGGCTTGTCGCTGTCGTTCATGCAGCCGACCCCGCCGCCGTCCAGGTATTTCAGCGTCGCCGCGTCATGCGCCCCGCCCGCAAGCGCCTCCGGGTTGCGCAGGGTCGCCGCCGGTTCCCCGATGTCGCGCCAGAACCTGATGCAGGACATCACGATGGCCAGGATCGACCACAGGAAGGCCGCGCCGAAGATCGCCACCATCGTGTTGTGCGGCATGATCCGGTAGAAGGCGCCCGGCCCGGTATGGGTGCTGAACATCACCGCCGGGTCGTGCCAGGCGGCAAAGCCGATGACGAAAGCCGCGACCGACAGCGCCGCGACCAGCGTGACCATCAGCCCATTGCGATGGAACATCGGTGCCAGGAAGCCGGGCCAGACATAGCGGGCATAGCTGTCGTTGCGGACCTCGGCCAGCACCTTGGGGACGTTCACGTCGAATTCGTGCGGCGGGGCGAACTGGCAGTCGGAATTGCAGGCCCCGCAATTGTGGCACAGGTTCGCCAGATAGGTCAGGTCGCCCGCCGTGAAGGCGCGGCGCATCTCCATCGCCGGGAAGACCGCGCACAGCCCCTCGCAATAGCGGCAGGAATTGCAGACGGTCATCAGCCGCTCGGCCTCGTCCAGATGGGACTGGTGGGCGGCGTCCGCCGCATCGGCCCGCTGTCCGGGCATCACGAATTCAGCGGCTTGCATGGCTGCTTGCTCCTTCTCCGGCAAGGCGGCCGAAGACGCTGCCGATGGTCATTCCGATCCCGGCGGCATAGCCTTGGCCCAGCACGTTGCCGGCCATGATCTCGCCCGCCGCCCAGATGTTCTCGGCCCGCCCGCCGCCGGCCAGCTGCACCCGCGCCTCGTCATCGACGGCGACGCCCAGATAGGTGAAGGTGATGCCGGGACGGACCGGATAGGCATAGAACGGCCCTTCCTCGATCCGGCGCGCCCAGTTGGTCTTGGCGGGGGTCAGCCCCTCGGTATGGCAGCCGTCCAGGATGGTGTCGTCGAACTGGCCCGGCTGCACGGCGGCGTTGAAGCGGTCCACCGTCGCGCGCAGGGCGGCCGGATCCAGATCCAGCTTGCCCGCCAGATCCTCGATGCTGGCGCCGGTAACGGGCGGGAACAGCGAGGGCATGAACAGCTTCAGCGACCGCGCGTCGAAGATGATATAGGCGATCTGGCCCGGCTGGGCTGCGACCAGGCGGCCCCAGATGGCGTAACGCTTGGGCCAGATATCCTCGCCCTCGTCATAGAACCGCTGGCAGTCGCGGTTCACGACGATGCCGAAGACCACGCAGTCCAGCCGGGTGATGATGCCGCCGTCGTATTTCGGCGCGCGGGCGTCGATGGCCACCGCATGGCACTGGGTCGGGTCGCCGATCTGCTGCATCCCCTTGCCGATCAGCGTGCGCAGCAAGGATCCACGATTATACGGCGTGCCCCGGATCAGGAAATTCTCGGCGATTTCGCCCCAGCCTTCCTTCAGCCAGTCGATATTCGCCTCGAACCCGCCGGACGCCGCGACAAGCGCGCGCCCGGCCAGCCGCCGCTTGCCGGTGGCGGTCGTCACCTCGGCGGCGACGAAGCGGGGGCCGTCCATCTCCAGATCGGTGATCTCGGCGTCATAGACGACATGCACGCCCAGGCTTTCGGCGGTGCGATACAGCGCGTTCAGCATCGCCCGGCCGCCGCCCAGGAAGAAGCTGTTGGTCCGCCCCAAACTGAGCGTGCCGCCCAGCGACGGCTGGAAGCGCACCCCCTGTTCGGTGATCCAGGTCAGCATGTCCTTGGACCGCCGGATCATCATCCGGGCCAGATCCGGGTTGGTCTTTCCCTGCGTCACCCGCAGCAGGTCGTCGAAGAATTCGTCCTCGGTATAGGGGCCGGACAGGGTTTCGGTGGCGCTGTCATGGGCGCAGCGCATGTTGCGGGTGTGGCGGGTATTGCCGCCGCGATAGAAGCGCGGCGCCTTTTCCACCACGGCCACGCTGGCCCCGCCCCTGCGGGCGGCGATGGCCGCGCACAGCGCCGCGTTCCCGCCCCCCGCGATGACGACATCATAGGATTGAGTGAAATCGACCGGCCTTTCCATGGTCAGAACACCCAGACGCTTTCGCGCGGAATGCGGATCGGAGAGGTGTCGTTGGCCACCGCCCCCTCGGTCAGCACGCGCAGGCTGTGATCGCCCAGCCGATAGACATGCTCCCATTTCTCGCCCAGGAACATCGAGGTGGCGCGGTGCATTTCCACCGTGTCGGGTTCCCCCGGCTGCGCCAGGGCCAGCCGGTCCATGCGGCAGATGGCGGTCCCCGCCTCTCCGGCGGTCTTGGGCTGGCCCATGCGGCCGGTGACGCGGATGCCGTCGCAGTCCAGCGTGGCGAAGCCGTCGTTGGCCGCGACCACCTTGCCCGCCAGCCGCACGTTGTTGCCGATGAAATCGGCGGTGAACAGCGTCCGGGGACGGTTGTACAGATCCTCGGGGCTGCCTTCCTGCGCGATCACGCCGCCGTTCAGCAGCACGATGGTGTCGGCGATGGCAAGCGCCTCGATCTGGTCATGGGTGACGATGACCGCCGCGCGCTCCTCTCGGGTGATCAGTTCCTTGAGGAAGGCGCGCGCCTCGTCGCGCAGCTTGGCGTCCAGGTTCGACAGCGGCTCGTCCAGCAGCAGGACCGCCGGGTCATAGGCCAGCGACCGGGCGATGGCGACGCGCTGCTGCTGGCCGCCCGACAGTTGCGCGGGAAAGCGTTCCTGAAGATGGCCCAGGCCCAGCACCTCGCAGACGGTGCCGACCTTGCGCTTGACCTCGGCCTCGGGCGCCTTGCGCAGCCGCAGGCCATAGGCCACGTTGTCGAATACGGTGCGGTTCGGCCACAGCGCATAGGACTGGAACACGAAGCCCAGCCCGCGCTTTTCGGCGGGCAGATCCAGCCCCGACTCGCCGTCGAAGACCTGCTTGCCGGAAACCGAGACCTTGCCGCGATAGGCGCGTTCCAGCCCCGCGACGGTGCGCAGCAGCGTGGTCTTGCCAGACCCCGACGGCCCCAGAAGCGCGGCGATGCGGCCCTTTTCGACGGCGAAGGACGCGCCCTTCAGCACCTCGACGGCGCCGTATTTCAGATGGATGTTTTCAACGATCAGTTCAGGCATCGAGACGCACTCCGAAGCGCAGGGCCAGCGCGATGCCGCCCGCGATGACAAGGGTGTTGACCACGGCCAGGGACGAGGCCACGTCGATATTGCCGCCGTTCCACAGGCTGACGAGCATGGTGCCCATCACCTCGTTGCCCTGGCCCATCAGGAAGATGCCGGTCGAATATTCGCGGGCATACAGCAGGAAGGCCAGAAGCCAGGCGGCCAGCAGGCCGTGCCGGGCCAGCGGCAGGATCACGTCGCGGGCGACGCGGGCCTGACCCGCCCCGGCGACATGGGCGGCCTCCTCAAGCTCGCGCCCGACCTGGCCGAAGGAATTGGACACAAGCCGCAACCCGAAGGGCAGCCAGACCAGCGTATAGGCGACCCACATCGCCACCAGCGAGGCGACCCAGGGCTTCAGCACCGGCACGAACAGGAAGATCCAGAACACCACCAGACCGGCGACGATCCCCGGCATGGCGCGCGGCAGCAGCACCAGGAAATCCAGCGCCTTGGTGCTTTTCGCCTTCGAACGATGCGACGCCAGCCCGATCACCGCATAGACGCAGAGCGATGCGAAACCGCCCGCGAAGGCCAGGATCAGCGTGTTGACGATGGACCGGCGGATCAGCGGCAGGTCGGCCAGCTTGTGATAGTTGTCCAGCGTCAGCACGTCGCGGATCGCGACCAGCGGACCCCAGGTGGTGACGAAGGACCGCAGCGCGACGCCCGACAGGGGCAGCAGCACGACCGCGTAAAGCCAGATCAGCACCCCCGCCAGGGCCACCCATTTCCACGGTCCCAGCGGAATGGGATGGGCGCGCGCGGCCTTGCCGCCGATGGTGGAATAACGCTGCGCCGACCGCAGCATCCGCCGTTGCAGCATCACCAGCGGCAGCGTCACCAGCATGATGAAGATCACCACCACCGCCATCAGCTGATAGGCGGGCCGCCCCAGCAGGGTGTTGAACTTGTAAAGATAGGTCGCCAGCACCAGCCGCCCGTCCTGGTCGCCCAGCACATAAGGCAGGCCGAACAGTTCGAACCCCAGAAAGGCCACCAGCACCGCGCTGACCGCGATGGACGGCCAGACCAGCGGCAGCGTGACCCGCATCGCCACCGTCAGCGGAGAGCCTCCGGCGACGCGGGCCGCCTCCTCCAGATCCGAGGGGACGGTGCGCAGCGCGGTCGAGACATAGATATAGACATGCGGCACATGGGTCAGCGCGACCACAAGGACCAGCATCGGCATGGAATAGACGTTCCAGAACGGCGCGCCGCCGAACAGTTGCTGCCACCAGACCGACCAGAATCCCGACGGCCCGATCGACACGATATAGCCGAAGGCCAGGACCATGGGCGACATGAACAGCGGCAGGAAGATCGCCGGTTCGATCCACTTGCGGCCAGGCATGTCGGTCCTGACCATCAGGAAGGCCAGCAGCGACCCCAGCGGAACCGCGATCGAAACCATGCCCGCCGACAGGATGACGGTGTTCAGCAGGGCGTCGCGGAACCCCGGATCGCCCAGCACGAAGCCATAGGTATCCGCGGTGGTCCTGGCCCGCGCGCTGAAGAAGGCGTCGGTCAGGAAGCTTTGCCACAGGATCAGCCCGACCGGGGCCAGGATGAACAGCGCCGTCAGCAGGACGACGTTGTTGCGCCAGAAATCGCTGCGCATGGCTTATCGCCCCGCCTTCAACGCGTCGGCCCATTTGCGGAAGAAGGCCAGCCGTTCCATCGGCTGGATCGCATCCAGCAGTTCGGGACCGATGGCCACGGGTTTCAGCCGGTCGCCGTTCTCGGCGGTCAGGCCGGCGATGGTCGCCTTGCCCTCGACATCGGGGCGGATGGCGAACAGATGCGCCTCGTTGCCGACGACCGTCTGACCGCGCTTGGACAGCAGGTAGTCCAGGAACACCCGCGCGGCATGGGGATGGTCCGCCTGTTCGGTGATGATCGCCAGCCGCGACAGCACCACGGCATAATCCTGCGGCACCACGACCTTGACATTCGGGTCGCGTTCCGCCCGCAGATAGGCATAGGGACCGACGATGTTATAGCCGATGGCATGTTCGCCCGCGCTGATCTTTTCCAGCATCGTCCCGGTCGAGGTGTAGAACTTGGCATCCACCGCCCCGAAGGCCGTGACCAGCGGCCACAGGTCGTCGCCGTGCTTGGCATCCTCGTTCACGGCAAAGAAGCCCAGGCCCGACCGCTCGGGGTCATAGGTTGCGACCTTGCCCGCCATGGCGTCGCGGTTTTCGGTCAGCCAGGCGGCCAGGCCCGCGCGGGTGTCGGGCATCTCGCTCTCGGGGATGACCTTGCTGTTATAGACCATCACCACGGGTTCGTAGGTGGTGGCATAGATGCGGTCGCTGTCCGACGCCCAGTCGGGAATCGATCCCTTCTCGGGCGAGGCGTATTCGGCGGCGATTCCGTCCTCGACCATCTGGTATTGCAGATCCATCGCCGAGGACCAGACGATGTCGGCCTTCAGCGCCCCGGCGGCGGCTTCGCTGCTGACGCGGCTGAACAGGTCGGCGGCCTTGATCTCGATATAGTCGGCGCGAATCTTCGGGAACGCCTTCTGGAAATCGGCCAGGATCGGCTCGACCGCGGCATGTTCGGTATTGGCATAGATCACGACCGAACCTTCGGCCTCGGCAGCGGCCAGAATATCGGCGTAATCGGCGGGATAGCCCGCCGGGATCTCGGCCCAGGCCGCGACGGGCGCGGCCAGCAAAAGGGCAGGCAAAAGCAGACGGCGCACGGCCGTTTCATTCAGCGTCTTCATGGACTTCCTCCCTGGCGAAAGCGGGGTCGAATCGGAATCTGGCTCTCGTTTTTATTGGATATTATTGTATACAATAAAAAGCAATAAAATTCTGGACGGTGGCCTTTCCCTTTTCGCCCCCCTATCCTGACCGGACATGAAGAACGAGGCTGCGCGCATGAACATCCGTCCCGACCACGGCCCGTCCCGGCTGGCCGCGATCCGTCCCGATGCGGTGACGGGCACCAGGGGCGCGGGCCTGGGCGATGCGGTCTTTTCGGTGCTACGCCAGGCGCTGCGCCAGGGAATCTTCCAGCCCGGCGACCGCCTGCGGGAAGAAGAAATCGCCGAGCATTTCTCGGTCAGCCGCACGCCGGTGCGCGACGCGTTGCGCCGGATGCTGGAACGCCGCCTGCTGGAGGTGTCGGGCGGGCGCGGGCTGATGATCCGCAGGCTGGACCGGGCCGAGGTGTTCGAGCTTTACCAGATGCGCGAGATCATGGAGGGCACCGCCGCCCGCTTCGCCGCCGAAAACGCCACCGGCGCGGAAATCGCGCTGCTGACCGATCTGCAGGCCGCGTTCGAAGGCACCGCCGACGTGGCCGAATGCGCGCGCCTGAACAAGAAGTTCCACGAGGCCATCGCCGGGTCCGTCCGCAACCGCTTCTTCCACAGCCCGCTGGAAGAGTTGCAGGATTTCCTGGCGCTGCTGGGGGCCACGACCTTTTCGGTCAGCGGCCGCGCCGGGCCTGCCGCCGCCGAACACCGCCGCATCCTGGACGCCATCGCCGCCCATGATCCCGACGCCGCCGAACTTGCCGCCCGCGACCATATCCGCAGCGCCCTGGCGACCCGGCTGAAGATGCTGAACGCCGACTAGCCGGAACGGAAACGCTGTTTCCACCCGCCGCCTTGGAATGGCCTTGCGGACGGTTCGTTGCCAGGCTCCATCCCGATAAATTTCAGATCCGGAAGGACGTGCTGGCCTCCATGACCTTTCCTGCCCAGCACCGCGCAAAATTGCACGGCGCAAATCCCATCGAGCGCCGGAACGGCGAGATCAGGCGGCGCACAGACGTCGTCGGGATCTGCCCCAACGAGGCCTCGATCCGGAGACTGGTCGGCGCGATCCCGATGGAGCAGACCGAAGAAGGGACCGCCCAACGCGGATGTTACCTGACGCAGGAAACGCCCGCGCCGGTCTGCGATGATGTCATGGCCAGCCTGCATGCTGCGCAGCGCGACTGATCAGCCCGGCCCGCACCAAAGCGCAAGGCCCACCGCCAGAGACAACCATCCCATGCGACATCATCATGATCCCGCTCAGCCCTTTCAGTCGTCAGATCGAGCGTCCCCGCAGCTTGGGAAAGAAGGGCCGAAGTCGCCGCATTTGTTGCGCGCTCAACAAGAAGCATCGCTTGTCTCGCTTGCTCATGACAAGCCTGGACCACTTAACCTACTGCCCAACAATAGAAATTTTTAGGGATGGAACCTGGGAAGCCTCGGGCGGGGCCTCGCATATCCCCTGTTCCTCTGCTAGGACGGCCGCCAGCCGCCCGCCAAATCCGAGGAGCCGATCCATGGACGACGACGCCCTTCGCCATGCCGAGAAGATGAAGCGGATCAAGGCCGCCCGCGACAGGATGATGCGGACCAAGACCGAGGAGCGGGGCTTGGTCATCGTCCATACCGGCGCGGGCAAGGGCAAGTCGTCGTCCGGCTTCGGCATGATCATGCGCTGCATCGCCCATGGGATGCCCTGCGCGGTGGTCCAGTTCATCAAGGGCAGTTGGGAAACCGGCGAACGCAGCCTGCTGGAGCAGCATTTCGCCCAGGACTGCCGGTTCTTCGTCTCGGGCGAGGGCTTCACCTGGGAAACCCAGGACCGGGACCGCGACGTCGCCGCCGCGCGCCACGGCTGGGAGATCGCGAAACGGCAGATCCTCGACCCGCAGATCCGCTTCGTGCTGCTGGACGAGATCAACATCGCGCTGCGTTACGACTATCTGGACATCGACGAGGTGGTCGATTTCCTGCTGACCCGGAAGCCCGCCATGACCCATGTGTGCCTGACCGGCCGCAACGCCAAGGCCGAACTGATCGAGGCCGCCGATCTGGTCACGGAAATGACGCTGCTGAAGCACCCGTTCCGCGACGGCGTGAAGGCCCAGAAGGGCGTCGAATTCTAAACGGCCGCGTGGCGCCGCCCCCCCCCTCGGCCGCCGATGCCGCGGCGCGCCGAACAGATCCACGAACGCATCGGCGCGCTGTAAGGCGCCGGGCGTAAGGACGATCCCGCATCCGCCTACCAGCTTTGCAGAGGCCGAAGCTGCGGTGTCTTCTTGTTGATATGCCCGCGCATCCGGTCCAGCAGGCGGTCCAGTTCCGCGATGCCGTTCAGCAGATACGGCCCCTTGTTCAGCATCACGCATTCCGCCCGCGCGGCCATCGCGGCATCCGTCATTTCACCGCGCGAGGGCAACCCGGATTTGAGATAGCTTTCCAGAACCTGCGTGGCCCAGATCACCGGCACCTGCGCGGCCTCGCCCAGCCACAGGATTTCCTCCTGCATCTCGGCCATGCGGGCAAAGCCGATCTCGACCGCCAGGTCGCCGCGCGCGATCATGATGGCGGCGGGCTGGCTGCCTGCCGCCTGGACCAGCATCTCGGGCAGGTTCCTGACCGCGCGGGCGGTCTCGATCTTCAGGACCAGGCCCATTTCCTGCCAGTCGTCGGGCCGTTCCTGGGCCAGGGCGGCCTGAAGCTCGCACACGTCCTGGGCATCCTGCACGAAAGAAAACTGCACCGCGTCGGCATGGCGGGCCACGAAGCGCAGGGTTTCGCGATCCTCGCGCGTCAGGGCCGGGGTGGCGAAATCGGTATCGGGAAAGTTCATGCCCTTTTCCGGCTTCAGCTTGTAACCCTTGCCCTCGGGGGCGTTCGTGACACGCAGGACGGCGCCCCAGTCTTCGCGCCGGATCACCTCGGCGGCCACCTTGCCGTCGTCCAGAAACACCCGCTGGCCCGGCTGCGCGGCCGCAAGCGCCTCGGGCAGGGTGCATTCGGCGGCGGGCAAGCCCCCCGGCGCCGCATCCAGTTGGCCGGGAAGCGCGACGGCCATGTCGTCGCCCCTGAAGACCCGCTTGCGTCCCTTGCCGAGGCGCAGCGCCCCGGTCCTGATCTTCGGCCCGGCCAGATCCATGAAGATCTTCATCCGCTGGCCCGTCTGCTGCCCCGCCGCCGCCGCGTTCCCGATCATGCGGGTCCATGCGGCCTCGTCGTCATGGGCGCAGTTGATGCGCACCGCCTCGACCCCCAGCCCCGCCAGATCG
This sequence comes from Paracoccus sp. 22332, assembly GCF_052045125.1. Lineage (NCBI taxonomy): Bacteria > Pseudomonadati > Pseudomonadota > Alphaproteobacteria > Rhodobacterales > Paracoccaceae > Paracoccus > Paracoccus sp. 22332. Next base: position 259,777 of record NZ_JBQEOI010000004.1, on the reverse strand, counting down.
CGGGCAAAGCCGGGATCATCGGCGGCCTGCGAGGGCAGCGTGACCATCAGCCGCACCGGGCTGTGGACCGACAGCGGGCCGAACATCTGCTCGGCCCGGCGGGCGATGGCCGTCTCGCCCGCATAGAAGCGGTCGGCGGGCACCGGCTGGAACGGCGCGCCGCCCAAGGCCGCGCGCAGCATGGCCGCCACGGCGTCCAGTTCCGCCGTCACCCGCGCCTCGGCCCGCCCCAGCGAGGACAGACCCAGCCGCACAAGCTGGCGCTGAAGCGGGCGGATGTCCTGGCGGCGGAACGTCAGATAGGCGGCGAAATTCGCGGCGCTGTCGGCAAACTCGGGACGCCGGATCACCGGCGCCCAGCCTTCCAGGATCGTGGCCGCCCCGGCCGCGACCTGGGATCGCAAGGCCTCAAGCGGGGACAGGGTGTCGGCGATTGCGGTGCCGGTCACGGATGTGTCCTTTCCCGCTTTCGAGAGGCGGGAAGATGACAGGCCGGTAACGCTGCGGATAGCCTGCGGGCGACGCGCGGTCAGGCGACGCGGTTGCCCTGCACCCAGACCCCGCGCACCGCCCCAGCCTTGCCCAGCCGCGCCACCCGGATCACGTCCGCCCGGGCGCCGGGGCGCAGCGATCCCCGGTCGGACAGCCCGACGGCCTGGGCGGGCGCGGATGTCACCGCTGCCACGCCGCGGGGAACGTCGCCCCACAGATCGCCCAGCATCAGCGCCGCCGTCAGCAGGGATGACGGGACATAATCCGACGACAGGATGTCCAGATGCCCGGTCTCGGCCAGGTCATGCGCCGCGACATTGCCGGAATGCGATCCGCCCCGGATCAGGTTCGGCGCCCCCATCATCACCGCAATGCCCCGGTCGCGGCAGGCCCGCGCGGCCTCGGCCGTGGTCGGGAATTCGGCGACCTGCACGCCGTGGGCGGCGGAGACCGCCACCTGATCGGCCGTGGTGTCGTCATGGCTGGCCAGCACCGCGCCATAGCGGCGCGCCTCGGCCACCGCCGTCGCCTCGTGCAGCGCGCCCAGCCTTTCGCTCAGCGCCTGCTGGCTTTCCACATGGGCGTCGAATTCGGCCTTCGACAAGCCGCGCTTGCCCATCACATAGTCGCGCAGCTTCGTCACGTCGCGGAACTGCCGCTGGCCGGGGGTGTGGTCCATCAGGCTGACGATGCCGATGCGATCCTCGGGACCGAACTTGGCCATCTCCTCGACCAGGGTTTCCGAACAGATCTCGGCCCGCAGATGCAGGAAATGGCTGATCCGCAGCGCCCCCTGCGCGCGCAGATCCAGGATTTCGGTCGCCAGCGCGCGGGCATATTCGCCATAGCCCACATTGCTGCTGGTGAAGACCGACCCGACCCGCAGCGCGTCGAAGACGGTGGTGATCCCGGTCGAGGCCAGTTCCGCGTCATGCGCCACGATCGCCGCCTGATGCGGCCATTCGACCCTGGGGCGCGGTTGCAGGTGGCGTTCCAGGTTGTCGGTATGCAGCTCGACCAGGCCGGGCATGACCAGATCGCCCGCGCAATCCACCGCGCCGGGCGTCGCCGTGCCACCAGCAGAGATCTCGGCGATGCGGCCATCTGACAGGCGCAGGCTGCCCCGGATCACCTCGTCCGGCAGGACCAGGGTGGCGTTGGAAAGGATCGTGTCGGTCATCTGTCTGTCCTGTCTGTGTCGTCGGCCCGTGATCGCGCCGCTTGCCACGGTGCTGTCACAGCAGTGTGACAGTTCCGGGATAGTCGGCCATCATGACCGTCATGAAACGCTTTGCCATCTATTACGCTCCGCGCCCCGGCGCCTTCGCCGATCTGGCGCATCGCTGGCTGGGCGGCGATCCCGCCACGGGCCAGACGCTTGACCAGCCGGACCTGGGCCTGCCCGCGGCGCAGATCACGCAGGAGCCCCGCCGATACGGCTTTCACGGCACGATCAAGCCGCCCTTCCGGCTGGCCGAGGGTGCCACCCCCGACGATCTGGACGCGGCGCTGTCCGATCTGGCGGCGGCGCTGAAGCCCGTGGCCCTGCCGGGGCTGGGGATCGCCAATCTGGACGGTTTCCTGGCGCTTGTGCCCGAAGGCGACGCCACCGCCTTGCAGCGGTTGGCGGCCGAGGTGGTGCGCGTCCTCGATCCGCTGCGTGCGCCGCTGACCCAGGCCGAGATCGCCCGCCGCCGTCCCGAACGGCTGACCGAACGGCAGCGCGGGCTGCTGGACCGCTGGGGCTATCCCTTCGTGATGGAGGAGTTCCGCTTCCATCTGACCCTGACCGACCGGCTGGACCCTGACATGGCCGCGCGGGCGCAGCAGGTGCTGGTGGCGCATTTCGCCCCGGTCCTGCCGCGCCCCTTCGCGATCGAGGATCTGTGCCTGTTCGGAGAGCCTGCCGACGGTCCGTTCCGCCTGATCCATCGCTATGCCCTGACCGGCTGAAGCGCGTCCAGGAACCGCGCCAGACCCTGCTGGGGCAGCCCGTCGTTCAGGACCGTGCGGAAGGGGATGCCATCCGGCAGGGCGAAACCGGCCCGGTCCAGCCGCCGGGCCTGATCGGCGGCGGTCTCGCGCGCCCGGCCCGCCAGCCGCGCGGCCAGCACCTGGGGCGGGGCGGTGACCAGCAGCACGGTCAGGCCGGGAATGCGCGCCAAGGCCTGGGCCAGCACGGCGCGCGACAGGTTCATCAGCACCGTGCCCGCGCCCGTCAGTTCGGCGGAGGGAATGCCATAGCCCAGACCATGCGCCCGCCAATGCAGCGCGAAATCGCCCGCAGCCAGGCGGCGGGCGAATTCGGCCTCGGTCACGCCGTCGAAATCCTCGCCCCCGGCCTCGGCCGGACGGGTGATGACCCGGCGCGCGGCGCGGATGTCGGGGCGTGCGGCGCAGGCCAGCGTCATCAGCGTGTCCTTGCCCGCGCCCGAAGGCCCGACCACGGCAACCACGCGCGTCATGCCGCAAGCCCCGGCGTGAAGCGCGTCACATCGACCAGCCGGTCGCAGACGCGGTCGCGCGCGCCCTCGTCATGGAAGATGCCCAGGATCGCGGCGCCGCGCGCCTTGGCTTCCTCGATGAGGGCCAGCACGACCTCGCGGTTGGCGGCATCCAGGCTGGCGGTGGGTTCGTCCAGCAGCATCACCGGGAAGGCATGGGCGAAGCCGCGCGCGATGTTCACCCGCTGCTGCTCGCCGCCGGAAAAGGTGGTGGGCGACAGGCCCCACAGCCGTTCGGGGATGTTCAGGCGCGTCAGCAGGTCGGCGGCGCGGGCGCGGGCGGCATTGGGCGCGACGCCCAGGCGCAGCAGCGGTTCGGCCACGACCTCGATGGTCGGGACTCGGGGGACGACGCGCAGGAACTGGCTGACATAGCCCAGCGTGTCGCGGCGCAGCGCGATGATCTGGCGCGGCTGGGCCGTGACGATGTCCAGACCGGCGACCTCCAGCAGGCCCGAGGCCGCCAGGTAATTGCCGTGGATCATCCGCATCAGCGTCGATTTGCCCGACCCCGATTGCCCGGTCAGGCCCACGCATTCGCCGGGCGCGACGGCCAGCGACGCCCCCTCCATCACCCGCAGGATGGTGCCGCCCTGATTGTGCAGGGTGAAGGTCTTGGACAGGTTTTCGATACGGATCATGGCGTTACACCTGCAAAACGGATGACACGAGAAGCTGGGTATAGGCGTGCTGCGGATCGTCCAGCACCTGGTCGGTCAGGCCGGTTTCGACCACGCGGCCCGATTTCATCACCATCAGCCGGTCGGCCAGCAGCCGCACCACGGCCAGGTCATGGGTGACGATCACCACCGACAGGCCCAGATCGCGCACCAGCCCGCGCAGCAGATCCAGCAGCCGCGCCTGCACGCTGACATCCAGCCCCCCGGTCGGTTCGTCCATGAAGACCAGCCGCGGCCCGGTGACCAGGTTGCGGGCGATCTGCAGGCGCTGCTGCATCCCCCCGGAAAAGGCCGAGGGGCGGTCGTCGATGCGTTCCGCCGCGATCTCGACCCGGCCCAGCCAGTCGGTCGCGGTGTCGCGGATCGCGCCATAGTGGCGCTGACCCACGGCCATCAGCCGTTCCCCCACATTGCCCCCGGCGCTGACGCCCATGCGCAGCCCGTCGCACGGGTTCTGGTGGACATAGGCCCAGTCGCCGCGCAGCAGGCGGCGGCGTTCGGCCTCGGAAAAATCCAGCACGTCGCGGCCATCCCACAGGATCGACCCTTCGTCGGGCCGCTGCATCCCGGCCAGGCAGGACAGCAGCGTCGATTTGCCCGAACCGCTTTCGCCGACGATGCCCAGCACCTCGCCCGGCCACAGCTCGAAGCCGACATCGGCGCAGCCGATGCGCGGGCCGTATCGTTTCGTCAGCCCCTGGACCGCCAGCAGCGGCATGGTCACAGCCGATCCGTCCATCACGCCACCTCCGGCGACAGGCGCCCGCGATGGCCTGCGGCCTGCCGGCAGTTGCAGAAATCCGTGTCCGAGCAGACGAACATCCGGCTGCCCGCGTCGTCGGTGATCACCTCGTCCAGATAGCTGGAGGACGCGCCACACAGGTCGCAGTCGTGATCGGCCTTCGAGGCGACGAAGGGGTGATCCTCGAAATCCAGGCTGATCACGTCGCTATAGGGCGGCACCGCATAGATGCGGCTTTCGCGGCCCGCGCCGAACAGCTGGATCGCCGGATTGCCCGCCAGCTTGGGGTTGTCGAATTTCGGGATGGGCGAAGGGTCCATGACATAGCGCCCCTCGACCTTGACCGGATAGTCATAGCTGGTCGCGATCTCGCCATGCCGGGCGATGTCCTCGTACAGCTTGACATGCATCAGCCCGTATTCCTCAAGCTCGTGCATCTTGCGGGTCTCGGTCTCTCGCGGTTCCAGAAAGCGCAGCGGTTCCGGGATCGGCACCTGATAGACGAGGATCTGCCCCTCGGTCAGCGGATGTTCGGGGATCCGGTGGCGGGTCTGGATGATCGAGGCATCCGCCGTCGATTCCGTCACCGCGACCCCGGCCGTCCGCTGGAAGAAGCGGCGGATCGAGACCGCGTTGGTGGTGTCGTCGGCGCCCTGGTCGATGACCTTCAGCCGGTCGTCGGGCGTCAGGCAGGCCGCCGTCACCTGCACGCCGCCGGTGCCCCAGCCATAGGGCATCGGCATCTCGCGGCTGGCGAAGGGCACCTGGTATCCGGGGATCGCCAGGGCCTTCAGCAGCGCGCGGCGGATCATGCGCTTGGTCTGTTCGTCCAGATAGGCGAAGTTGTAATCGCTCACAGCAGGCCCCTTTCGGTCAGGGCGGTTTCCAGCGCCTCGGGCGTGGTGAAATGGATCGCGTCCATGCCGAAATCCCGCGCGCCTGCCACGTTCCGTTCGCTGTCGTCGATGAAGACGCAGGTTTCGGGCGTGATGCCCGCGCGGTCGCACAGCGCCGCGAAGATGGCCGGGTCGGGCTTCAGCACACGCTCGTGCCCCGAGACGATGGTGGTGGCAAACGCCGTGCCCAGCCGGGGATGGGTGGCAAGGCCCACCGGCCAGGTTTCCGCCGACCAGTTGGTGATGGCGTGGATCGCGTGGCCCCGGTCGCGCAGCCGGTCCATCAGCGCCCAGGTGCCCTCGATCGGTTCGGCGATGGTCGCGGCATAGTTCGGCAGGTAGGACAGGAACAGGTCGCGGTCCGCCGGGTCGGCGATTTCAGCCGCGAGGTCGGCAAAGGTTTCGCCGCTGTCGCCGCGCAGGTTCAGCGCCGCGAAACCCACGCGCGACAGAAAGGCATCTGCCGCAGCCGCGTCCAGGGCGGCAAAGGCGGCCCGCGCGTCCCAGCGGACCAGCACATTGCCGATGTCGAAGACGATGTTCATTCCGCAGCCTCCTGCATGACGGTCGCCGCCATCGCCTCGGCCCGCAGGCGGCGGACCAGTTCCAGTTCGGACTGGAAATCGACGTAATGGGGCAGCTTGATATGTTCCAGGAACCCTGTCGCCTGCACGTTGTCGCAATGGGACAGCACGAATTCCTGGTCCTGCGCCGGGGCGCCGGTGAAATCCTCGCCCAGTTCCTGCCAGCGCAGCGCCCGGTCCACCAGGCTCATCGAGATGGCCTTGCGTTCGGACTGGCCCATGACCAGCCCATAACCACGGGTGAATTGCGGCGGCTGGGTCTTCGATCCGGTGAACTGGTTGACGGTCTCGCATTCGGTCAATTCGACCTCGCCGATCTCGACCGCGAAGCCCAGCTCGGGCAGTTCGACACTGACCGGCACGCGGCCGATGCGCAATTCGCCGACGAAGGCATGGGTGCGCCCATAGCCGCGCTGCGTCGAATAGGCCAGCGACAGGGTAAAGCCTTCGTCCGCGCGGGCCAGGGCTTGCAGGCGCAGCGCCCGGTCGGCGGGCAGTTCCAGCGGCGTGCGGGTCAGGTCGGTGGGGGCGGCGTCGCAAGGCGGCTCGGGCTGGATCAGCCCGTCGCGGTCCAGAAGACCGGTGACATGGGGGACCGGCGCCGGATCGGTGGGCGCGGTGGGGGCGGCGGGCACCTCGCCCTCGGCCAGCAGGGCGAAATCCAGCAGGCGGTGGGTATAATCGAAAGTCGGCCCCAGCACCTGCCCACCCGGCAGATCCTTGAAGGTGGCCGAGACGCGCCGGTCCACCGCCATCGCCGCCGTATCCATCGGCTGCGACGATCCAAAGCGCGGCAGCGTGGTGCGATAGGCGCGGATCAGGAACACCGCCTCGATCAGATCGCCGCGCGCCTGCTTGATCGCCAGCGCGGCAAGGTCGGGATCGTAAAGCGAGCCTTCCGCCATCACCCGGTTCACCGCCAGCGCCATCTGCTCGCGGATCTGGGGCACGGTCAGGTCGGGAATGGCGGGATCGCCCCGGCGTTCCTGGGCCCGCCAGGCGTGGGCGGCGTCGATGGCGCGTTCGCCACCCTTGACGGCGACATACATCAGTTCTCCTCCACGATGGTGGTGCGGGGCAGCGCGGCCAGCCGGTCGCCGCAGGTCAGGATCGTGTCGAATCCCAGCGGGAACAGCGCGCGGTTGGCCCGGAAGGCCGCCGTTTCCGGCAGCGACAGGCGGGCGCTGTCGCGGATACCGGGGCCGGTCAGGCGCGGGCCGTCATTCGCCAGCCGGTCGCATTCCACGATCAGCGTGGCCGAGCGATCGGGGTAGGACGGATCGCCGATGCGGAACCGCGTCACGGGATGCAGATCGGCCCAGCGGCCAAGCGCGAAGGCGGCGTCCGGGGCGGCGGCAAGCGGCGCGCCGGTGTGAAAGGCGATCCAGCCGCGCAGGTCGTCGGTGTCCAGCGGCCCGGCCAGATGCAGCGGCGTGGTCTGGTCGGTCAGCGCCAGCAGCAGGGTCGAGGCGGCGGGCGACAGGCCGGGGGCGGCATGGCCCGCGACGGTCTGGATGGTGCCGGGGCGGGCCATCGCCTCCAGCACGGCGCGGAAGGCACGGGCGCTGTCGCGGGCGGGATCGGCGAAACCGCCGGTCAGAAGCGGGGCGTTCATCAATCCTCTCCGCGCATCAGGGTGAAGAATTCGACCCGCGTGGCGGCGGCCTTTTCGGCGCGGGCGGTGGCGCGGGCGGCGGCCTCGGCTTGCAGGGGCATCAGGATGGCGTCGCGGATCCGCGCGGCGCCCTCGCCCTGCATCAGCGCGTCCAGCACGGCGGCGCGGCGGGCGTGATCCTTGTCGCGGCCCTGCACGCAGGCATGGCCCACTGCCCCGCCCACCTGGACCGAACAGCGCGTCACCGTCATCTCGCCCAGATTGAAGCGGCCGCCGGTGCCGCCGATCCGGCCCTCCATCATGATCGCGCCGATCTCGGGCGCGCGCAGCAGGTCGTGCGGCGGCAGGTCCGGGGCCAGTTCCGCCAGCCGCGCGGGCGGGGCCTTGGCCAGAAGCGACATCCAGTCGCGGCGCAGGGGGGTGGTTTCGGACATTCCGGGCCTCGACATCTTGCCAGCTTGTCTAGATTACTATACAACTAGACAAGTGATACCGCGACCCGCTTTCTGGCTCAAGGACGAAGATGTGAATTTTCGATGACACGACAGCCGATCTGGAAATCCATCGCCGACAGCCTGCGGGCCGAGATCGCGGCGGGCCATTACCGCTCCGGCGACCGCCTGCCGACCGAGACCGAGCTTGCCGCCCGCTTCGGCGTGAACCGCCACACGGTGCGCCACGCCATCGCCTCGCTGGCCGAAACGGGCGTGCTGCGGACGCGGCGCGGCGCGGGGGTCTTCGTCGCCTCGGCCCCGACCGACTATCCGCTGGGGCGGCGGGTGCGATTTCACCAGAACGTCGCGGCCTCGGGGCGCACCGCCTCGCGCCGGGTGACGCTGCTGGACACCCGCGCGGCCGATGCGAAAGAGGCCGAGGCGCTGCGCCTGGCCCCCGGCGCCCCGGTCCATGTTTTCGAGGGCGTGTCGCTGGTCGATGGCCAGCCGGTCGCGGTGTTCCGATCGGTCTTCGACGCGACGCGTTTTCCCGGCCTGCTGGCGCATCTGAAGGCCGAGCCTTCCGTGACCCGTGCATTGGCGCAGAGCGGGCTGGCCGACTATACCCGCGCCGAGACCCGGCTGACCGCCAAGACCGCGCCGGCGACGATGGCGCTGACGCTGGAACTGCCGCAGGGCGCGCCGGTGCTGCGGTCGGTGGCGGTCAATGTGGACGCGCAGGGCGTGCCGGTCGAATACGGCACCACATGGTTCGCGGGGGATCGGGTGACGCTGACCGTCAGCCCGGACTAACCGCCGTATTTCTCAAGAAACGCTTCGGCGGGCAGGGCGCGGAAATCGCTCAGCGCCGCGCGCAGCCGGTCATGGGACCAGTCCCACCAGGCCAGAGCCAGCAGCCGTTCGGCGATATCGGGGGCGAACCGCGCCCGCAGCGGCACGGCAGGCACCCCGGCGACGATCATGTAGGGCGCCACATCCTTGGTCACCACCGCCCCCGATGCGACGATGGCACCCGCGCCGATGGTGACCTCGGGTTTGACGATCACGCCATGGCCCAGCCAGGTGTCCGGCCCGATCACCGTGCGCCGGGCCGCGCGGGCGGCAAAGAAGGCGGCATCATCGGTCGCATCGTCCCAATAGCGGCTGGAGCGATACAGGAAATGGTGCAGGCTTGCCGTCGTCATCGGGTGGTCGGTCGGCCCGATCCGGCACATCGCGGCGATATTGGCGAACTTGCCGATGCTGGAATTGGCGATGTCGCACAGACGCTCGCAATAGGCGTAGTCGCCGAATTCGCTGTTCAGGACATTCGCCCCCGCGCCGACCTCGCACCAGCCGCCGAAGGTCGAATTCACCACCACCGCGCCGGGATGGACCAGCGGCGCATCCGCAGAAAGACCTGTCATCAGGTGCCCTTGATCAGCTTGCGGCGCAGCCAGCCCGACAGGCTGTCCATCGCGATCACGGTCAGGACGATCAGCACCATGTAATAGGCCACGTCCTCCCAATCCTTCTGGGTCTGGATCGCCTGGGTCAGCAACAACCCGATCCCGCCGCCGACGATGGCGCCGATCACGGTGGCGCCGCGCGTGTTCGATTCCAGGAAATACAAAACCTGCGACAGCAGCACCGGCGTCACCTGCGGGATCACGCCGAAGCGGGCGCGTTGCAGGCGGTTCGCCCCGGTCGAGCGGACGCCCTCGACCTGCTTTTCGTCGATATTCTCCAGGGCTTCCGAGAACAGCTTGCCGAAGCTGCCGGTGTCGGTCAGCAGGATCGCCAGCGATCCGGTCATCGGGCCGGGGCCGAAGGCGCGGGCCAGCACGATGGTCCAGATCAGCGCGTCCACCCCCCGGATGAAGTCGAAGATCCGGCGCAGCGCGAACCGCAGCGGACCGACCGGGTTCATGTTCGATGCCGCCACGAAGGCCAGCGGCAGCGACAGGATGGCCGCCCCCATCGTGCCCAGAAAGGCCATCAGCACGGTTTCGAACATCGCCCAGGCGACATCGCCATGCCGCCACATCGCGTTGGTCCAGAAGTCATGCGCCATCGCCGCGATATTGGGACGCTCGGGGTCGACCCGTTCCTCCCACAGGGCCGAGGCGGCCAGTTCCGGCCAGGTCATATAGGCAAACGGGCTGTCCAGCGTGAAGAAGAACAGCGGCCAGCCGGGGGAATAGCGGAAGGTTTCCACCTTGGACCGGGTATAGGCGAAGCGCCCGGCCGGAGTGGTGACGCTGACCCGGCTGTCCGAGGCGTTGATCCAGTCGGGGCGCGGCTCGGGCGCGGTCAGGACCAGGCCGCCCGAGGTCTGCCGGATCTCGATGGTGCCGTAATCGGGCACGGCATAGCGCGCGCCGCCGGGGAAATAGGTCACCAGATTGCCGTCGCCCAGGTCGATGCTGGTCGTGTCGCCCGCGACGGTGACGTAATTGGGCAAGCGGCCCTGGGGATAGGTACCCTTGGCCTCGCCCTCGACCGCGACGGTCAGGGCGCCGTCGCGGTTGTCGCGGGTGACATGGGTCTTGTGCTGCCAGAAATCGGAAAACAGGATCGCGGCATTGTCCATCCGCGCCCGCTGCGCCAGCCCGGCCAGATCGAACGAGATCGCGGCATAGACCAGATAGGCCAGGATCGCCAGCGGCACCGCAAAGGCGATCAGGCGGCGGCGGGCGAAGGCCGCCAGGATCGGCGCGGCGGGCCGGGCCGGGGGCATCAGGGTGGCGTCGGTCATGCGTTTCGGCCTTTCACCAGGCGGGCGCGGGCGTGGTCGGACAGGCGGTCGATGGCGACGATGGTCACGAACAGCAACAGGAAGATCGCCACCACCTGATCATAGCGGCCCTGGCCCCATTGCATCGCGATCTTCAGGTCATAGCCGATCCCGCCGGAACCCACGAAGCCCAGGATGGCGCTGGCGCGGACGTTGATCTCGAACCGCATCAGGCCGTAGGACAGCCAGTTCGGCGCCACCTGCGGGATGATCCCCAGCCACATCTTCTGGCCCCAGCTGGCGCCGACCGAGGTCAGCCCCTCGACCGGCTTCAGGTCGGCGTTCTCGGCCACCTCGGAAAACAGCTTGCCCAGGGCGCCCGCCGTGTGCAGGGCGATGGCGGCGACGGCGGGGACAGGCCCGCCGCCCAGGATATAGATCAGCATCAAGGCGATGACGATTTCCGGGATGGCGCGGGTCGCGTCCATCAGGCGGCGGAACAGGGGCGTCAGCCGGGGCCAGCGGGCCAGTCCGCGCGTGGACAGCAGCGCCAGCACCATCGCGGCCAGCCCGCCCAGCAGGGTGGACACGGCCGCGATGTTCACCGTCTCGATCAGCGAGGGCAGATGCTCGGCCAGCATGGCGGGGATGTTGCCGCGCTTGTCCCAGGCCTCGGAGATCACCTCGGACGGGAAGGACAGCACCATCGGCAGACCGTCGATGAAGCGGCCCGCATTGCGCGACTGCGCCAGGTCGAAACCCGCCGCCATCATCGCCACGAAGACGATCAGCAGGATGCCGCCATACATGCGGCGGCGGCGGACCAGATCCAGATAGGCGGTCTCGACCTGCCGGACGCCGCGGTCGGGATGCGGTCCGAATGCCGTATCGGCCATGAAGCCCCCTTCAAACGGAAAGCCGCGCCCGATGGGGGCGCGGCCGGATGGATGTCAGCGGATCAGCTGTTCGATTCTTCCAGCTTGCGGGCGGCGACCACGCCGTCATAGGCGCTGTGTTCGACCGGAACGAAGTCCTTGGCCTCGCCATGGGCCACGCCATAGGCGCATTGCTTGTCGGTCTCGTGCAGGTCGGCGGTCAGCTGCGTGACCTTGTCGCGCACGTCCTGCGGCAGGGCGTTGCGCACCACCATCGGGCCTTCCGGGATCAGGTTCGATTTCCAGATCTCCACGATATCGTTCATGTCCACCAGACCGGCATCGACGGCCTTGCGCAGCGCGCCCGAGTTGTAGCCGTCTTCCCAGTCGCCCAGGCCGTCCGTCCAGGTCACGCCCGCGTCGAAATCGCCGTTGGCGACGCCGACGATGGTCTGCTCATGCCCGCCCGAGAAGCGGACTTCGCTGAAATACTGGTCCAGCGGGCCGAATTCTTCGGTCAGCTCGGCGCCCGGCACCAGATAGCCCGAGGTCGAGTTCGGGTCGGCGAAGGCGAAGCGCTTGCCCTTGGCATCCTCGATCGAGGTGATGCCGCTGTCCTTGCGGGCCAGGCCGATCGAGTAATAGCCGGTCGAGCCGTCGATGTTCTGCTTGGTCAGAACCGGGGTCACGGCCTCGGGGTCGGTCAGGTAGATCTTGGCATAGCCCGAAGCGCCCAGCCAGGCCATGTCCAGCGTGCCGCCCAGCAGGCCCTGGATCACGCCGTCATAATCGGCGGGGGTGAAGATCTTGACCGGAACGCCCAGGGCGCTTTCGATGGCGACGCGGTAGCATTCGTTCGAGTTCATGCGGTCCTGCGCGTTCTCGCCGCCCAGGATGCCGATGTTGAACTGGGTGATCTCTTGCGCGGCGGCGGCGATCGGGGTCAGGGCGGTGGCGGCCGCAAGGGCCAGGACAAGGGCTTTCATGGTCTCTCCGTGGGTTGATCGTAAGAAGTGGGGTTCAGGCCAGCATCTTCGCCGCATAGGCGTCGTCGGGGCCGTGATCGGCGGGGATGGCGGTCGATGTCGCGGCCTCGTTGAAGCTCGCGTCGGCGCCATAGATGTCGCGGGCCACGCCGGTCGAAAGCTGCGCGGGCGTTCCGTCGAAGACGATGCGCCCGTCGCGCATTCCGATCACCCGGTCGCAATAGCGCCGCGCGGTGTCCAGCGTGTGCAGGTTGGCGATGACCATGCGGCCATCTTCCACGTTGATGCGCTTCAGCGTGTCCATCACCACCTGCGCGTTCATCGGATCCAGGCTGGCGATGGGTTCGTCGGCCAGGATGATCTTCGGATCCTGCATCAGCGCGCGGGCGATGGCGACGCGCTGCTGCTGGCCGCCGGACAGCGCCTCGGCGCGTTTCGGGGCCTGTTCGACGATGCCCAGCCGGTCCAGGATGGACAGGGCGCGCAGGATGTCGGCCTGGGACCATAGGTTGAACATGGTCTGCACGGTGGACCGGCGGTTCAGGATGCCGTGCAGCACGTTCGACACCACGTCCATGCGCGGCACCAGGTTGAACTGCTGGAAGATCATCGCGCAGTCGCTTTGCCATTGCCGCTGGGCGGATCCGCGCAGCGCCAGAATATCGCGCCCCTCGACCAGGATCTGGCCCGAACTGGCATCGGTCAGCCGGTTCATCATCCGCAGGAAGGTCGATTTTCCCGCCCCCGAACGGCCGATGATGCCGACGAAGGCGGGGCCTTCGACGGTGAAGCTGATATCGTCCACCGCAGCCTTCTGGCCGAAAATCCGCGTGACGTTCCTGACTTCCAGCACTCGCTCTCTCCGCTGACCTCGGGGGGCTGATAGGTCGGCAGTGTCTCAGTTCTTCGACAGTCAGGTGAAATTCCCATGACACCGGCACGGGTCACGGCGCCTGAAGAAAGGGGGGCTTGCCCTGGGGATCTCGATGGAAATATCCTTCGTCCCGACCCGTCCCGTCAGGCCAGTCCCATGAATTACCTACAGATCCGGGCCTTTCATCTGGTGGCCCTGGAAGGCAGCGTCCGCCGCGCGGCCGAGGTCATGGGCGTCTCGCAGCCCACCGTGTCCCAGCACCTGAAGGGGTTGGAGGAACGCCACGGCGTCAGGCTGTTCGACAAGCGCGGCCGGGGCCTGGTGCTGACCGAGATCGGGGCGCAGCTGTTCAACGCCACAGGTCCGCTGATCGAACAGGCCGGCGCCATCGAGGATCTTCTGGACCGCCGTCACCAGACCGCCACCGGCCGGTTGCGGATCGTCAGCGATTCGCCGCCCCTTGCGGTCAGGATCGTGCGCAGGCTGCTGGCGGACCATCCCGACATCTCGATCTCGATCCGCAAGGCCAGCGTCGACGCGGCGGTCGAGGCGCTGATGGACCTGCGCGCCGACATCGCCATCGCCGTCGATCCGCTGATCGGCACCACCTTGCAGATCACGCCGCTGTGGACCGAACGGCTGTATGCCTGCCTGCCCGCGGACAGCCCGCTGGCGCAGGGCACGGCCTTTCCGCTGTCCGCCGTGGCGGGCCAGATCCTGATCCAGCGCGAAAAGGGGTCACGGACCCGCGCCCTGGTCGAACGCGCGCTGCTGGCCGACGGCATTGCGCCCGCCGGGATCATCGAGGTCGAAGGCGCCGAGGTCGTGCGCGAGGCGGTGGCCCTGACGCTGGGCGTATCGTTCTTCGCGCGGTCGGAATGTCCCCCCGATCCGCGCCTGGCCTATCTGCCGGTGGCGTCCCGGCAGGGCCGGACGACCTATGTCGAGAATCTGATGGTACGACGGGAACGCCGCCACGAACCCGCGATCCGCAATTTCATCCTGGCCGCCCGCGAGGAAAGCGGCGCGCAGGCGTGATTCCCGGCCTGCCCGTCGCCGCAGCGGCAGGGCTGTCCCTGATTTGGTCGATTTGTTTGCTTAACCGACCTGTCACACCAATCGCGCAGCGCCGGTTCCGATGAAAGTCCGGCCCTGCCCCGGCGGCCATGGCGGATGCGCCCTGCCAAGCCGTTGAGATCGCGGGAAAGCGGCGGTTGCGATCCGCCCCTAGCCCCGGCGGCAGAACGGCTTGGGCATTCGCGGTCATCCAGAGAGGACGGTCGGATTGCCCGAAACCCATCGTCTTTTCCTATCGGACACCCCAGAACAACGTATTTGTCCTATCGATCCTGCCGGGGCAAGCCTCGCTCATGCCCCAACGTCGCCAGCAGGCGCCGAGCAGAGGATATTGCAATGGCACAAGTCATGACCGCCCACGCCCTGGGCACGACCGAAGATTTCGGCATCCCCGGTATCGACGGGCAGACCGCGCCGGTCCTGTCCTTCGACAAGCTGACCGCCGATCAATCGGTGGTCCTGCGGCCCCATTCCGGGGCCAGCGTCACCAGCTGGGTGCTGGGGATGGATGTCTATATCCCGGCGGACAGCGCCAGCGGCTTTACCGGGCTGGTCCAGACCGGCAGCGGCGATGCCGACCTGTTCCTGCGCGACAATGGCGACGGGACGGCCGGGCTGGGCATCTCGGGCGATTATCCGGGCGCCATCGCCTATGACGGCTGGAACCGGCTGGTGATCTCGGTCACGGTCGAGGACGGCAACACCGTCATGCGCAAGTTCGCCAATGGCGAGCTGATCGGCACCCAGAACCTGGGCAGCGGCAGCCGCTGGGCCGTCGATGCCGAGGAAGGGCTGCGCCTGTTCACCGACGACGACGGGGAAACCAGTCCGGGCTATGTCTCGTCGCTGTTCTTCCTGCAGGATCCGCCGGCCGCCGCCGATCTTGCCGCGATGGTGGCGCAGGCGGGCGGGCCTTCGGCCGCGGGCTTCTTCCCGGCCAGCCCGGCCCCCGGCGCCATCGAGGTCGATTTCGCGGATGCGGCGGTGAACCTCCGCTATGGCGAGGCGACCGTGCGCCTTGAAGGGTCGGATACGGCACCGGACCCGGTCATTCAGGGTGACAGCGTGATCGGCCTTGCCTCGCAACTGGGGATCGAGGGGCCAGGCGGCGCCGATATTCCGGTGCTGATGGCCGGGGGCTTTGGACCGGACGAACACCTGTCGGTGCGGATGCCGCTGGAGGTCGATGTGCTGACCAGCTTCACCGCCGTCTGGGACATCAACATCCAATCCGCGCCCGCCGGGTTCCTGGCGCTGCTGCAACTGTCGGCCGACAACGGCGACGACGCGGATCTGTTCGTGAATGCCGACGGCGGTCTGGGCATCAGCGGCCGCTATGACGGTCAGGTCACGTTCGGCGAATGGTCGCGGATCGCGATTTCGGTGTCGGACAACGGCGACGGCACCTCGACGCTTGCGAAATACATCGACGGCACCCCGGTGGGCGAGCAGACGGTGCCCACCGCGCGCTTCGCCCTGACCGCCAGTCAGGACATCCTGCTGCTGACCGACAATGACGGCGAGGTCGGATCCTCGGCCCTGGCCCATTTCGGCCTGATGCCGCGCGCCATGACGGCCGAGGAGATCGCCGAACTGGGCGGCGTCGACGCGGACGGCCCCTTCACCGCCGCCCCGCCGCTGACCGATCCCGGCGCCCCTGCCCCGATTCGTCTGGCGCATGGCGACTGGCTGGACGTGGGCGGCGCCTTCGCCGCCGAGGCCGTGAGGACCGAGGGCCTGACCTTCGAGACCGAGTTCACCTTCCGCATCATCGAGAACGGCTTCACCGCCGACGGCTTCGCCTTCCAGCTGCAAAGCCCCCAAGCCGACGGATCGCTGATACTGGGCGAGGCCGGCGGCGCGCTTGGCGTGCCTGCTGGCAGCAGCCCCACCATCGCGGTCGTGTTCGACACCTATCTCAACGAAGGCGTCGATGCCGCCGCCAACCAGATCCGCGTCATGGTCGGCAACGACGCCTGGTCCGAGCCTCTGGTCTCGGTCGATGCGCCCTTCCTGCTGGCCAACAATACCGAAAACAAGGTCTGGATCGACTATGACGGCACGAACCTGCGGGTCTATGTCGCGGACGATGCCGCCAAGCCCGGCCAGCCGGTGATCGACGTGGCTCTGGACCTGACCTCGGTCCTGGGGGAAACAGCCCGCGCGGGGTTCAGCGGCACCTATAACCAGCTCGACATCCTCGACTGGCAGATCGCCACCAACGATCCGGCAGGCCCCGACGGCGCGCTGCTGACCCAAGGGGGCGACGCCATCGACCTGTTGGGCGGCGCGACCCGGCTGGAACCCAGCCAGATCGACCCCGCGGGACCGATGCAGATCGGCTTCGACAATAATGCCCCGACCCCGGAATTCGGCTTCGTCGACAGCGAACTGACCGACGAGGCGACGCTGGTGAACGGGCTGAAGGACCAGCTTGTCTCGCTGAAGGACAGCGGCATGACCTTCGACCTAGCCGAGGTGTTCGGCCCCGGCGCCAGGGATTTCACCGTCACCACCAGCAATGGCGAGGCGGTGTCGGCGACCATCGCCGATGGCGTGATGACGCTGGAATTCGGCGGCTACGGGCTGGCCGACCTGGTGATCTCGGCCACCGGGCCGGTGGGCCAGGTGATGACAGACGAGGTGCGCTTCCGCGTGGCGGGCGAGAACGCCTATACCATCGCCATCCTGCCCGATACGCAGGACTATACCTATAACGCCAATCTCAACCAGACTTTCGTCAATATGACGCAATGGCTGGCCGACAATGCCGGGGGCAAGAACCTGGGCTTCGTCACCCATGTGGGCGACATCACCCCCTATGCGACGGCGGGCAATTTCGGGCTGGCCAAGGAAGCGATGGACATCCTGCGGAAGGCGGGGATCTCGTTCTCGGTCACGCCCGGCAACCACGACATCGGGACCGGCGGTTCGGCCGACGTGCGCGACACGCCCGCCTTCAACGACGCCTTCTCGATCGGCTACATGTCCGAGGATCCGGCCTTCGGCGGCGTCTATGCGGCCGAGCCTGAACGGTTCGACAACAACTTCATGCTGTGGACGGCGCCGGACGGCACCGAATGGATCTCTCTCAGCCTGGAATTCGGGCCGCGCGACGACGTTCTGCACTGGGCCGATCAGATCCTGACCCAATATGCGGACCGCAAGGCAACGGTCACGACGCATTCGTACAACAACTTCGACAGCCGCCACGACCCGCTGGGCAGTCCGCTGGAAGCCGAGGGCGCGGCCTATGACTATGGCCTGGGGCGCGACCCGGCCGGGGCCTGGGACGGCGAGGAAATCTGGCGCGAGGTGATCTCGTCCCATGCCAACGTGGTCTTCACGGCGGGCGGGCATATCTTCGGAGACGGCGCGCAGACGCAGGTTTCCTATAACGCCTACGGGCATCCGGTCTATCAGTTCCTGGTGAACTATCAGAACGGCGTCGCGCTTGAGACGACGGGCGCGGGCGATCCGTCCAGGGGCGGCAACGGCGGCAACGGCGCGATCCGGCTGGTCACCATCGATCCCGACAACGACGCCATCTATACCGAGACCTATTTCACCGAACTTGACACCTATTTCGACGGCTCGCGCGGCAAGGAGGACTATGACCGCGATGGCTTGACCGGCAAATATGCAGGCCATCAAGAGGAACTGTTCGACGCCAAGCTGGACCGCACCGTGGTGGCCGAGGTCGATGCGGGCGATGACCGGCTGGTCACGGCCGACGCCGGTGCCGATACCGCCACCGTCAGTCTGAGCGCGGCCGGGTCCACCGATCCGAATTCGAACATCGTCTCCTATACCTGGCAGGCAGAGGACGGCACCGTCATCGCCACCGGCCGCGAGGCCAGCGTCGATCTGGGCGCCGGGGTCCACGACCTGACGCTGGTGATCGAAACCGCGGACGGCGTCCGCTCGACCGACGAACAGCGGGTCATCGTCAAGACGGACAAGGTCTGGCTGGCCGAGACCTTCAACGACGGCAATGCCGACGGCTGGGTCAGCGCGGGCGGCGCGGCGGCGGCGAACCCGGTGGGCTTCCGAACCGATGCGGGCTTCGGCCTGCCGCAGATCGGCGACGCACCGACCCCGGTTCTGCGGGTGGCCGCGATGACGGCGGATCAGGGCCTGCTGGTGAAGCCGCAGACGACCGGCACGATCACCGAATTCTCGCTGGTCTACGATCTCTATGTGCCGCTGGAGGGCGCCAAGGGCTATACCGCGCTACTGCAGACCCATACCGGAAACCGCAACGACGCCGAGATCTTCCTGAACCGTTCCGGCGACAGCGCCGGAATCGGGATCAGCGGGAACTATCAGGGCAATATCCCCTTCGACAGCTGGAACCGCATCACCCTCACCTTCTCGGTCGAGGATGGCGCGCAGGTGCTGCGCAAATACCTGGACGGCCAGCTGATCGGCACCCAGACCGTTGACGGCAATGTGGCGGACGGCACCCGCTGGGCCATCGACAGCGACACCGGCTTCCTGCTGTTCGCGGACGAGGATGGCGAGACTTCGGCCCTTTACGCCTCATCCGTGGCCTTCACCCCGCGCGTGTTGTCGGCGGCCGAGGTGGCGGCGATGGGGGGCGTCGACAGCGACGGACCGCTGAACGGCGAGACGACCGCCGGGACCGTGCAGCTGACCTTCGACGGCGCGCTGGATACCGCCAATGTCGGGCAGGCCGACGTGTCGCTGGTCGATCTGTCCACCGGATCGAAGCTGGGCCAGTTCCTGGTCAAGGGATCGGCCACCACCGGCACCCAGACGGTGGGCTCTGCCGAAGGGGCGCTGTTCGATCAGTCCAACACCGCCAACAATATGGTGGTCTGGCAGGACGGCGACTGGGACGACCAGGTGATCGAGGCGACGCTGCGGTCCATGGATCGCGACACGATGGGTATCGCCTTCCGCCATCAGGATCAGGCGAACCAGTATCTGCTGACCTTCGACAACGCCTCGAACACCCGCCAGCTTCTGCGGATCGAGGATGGCGTGACCACGGTGCTGGCGCGAGAGGCCGGCGGCTATCGCTTCAACGACGCCTTCGATGTCAAGATCGCGGTGGTCGACGGGCGGATCACCGTCTCGGCCGACGGGGTGGCGCTGTTCGGCGGCGCGGTGATCGACGCCGATCCGCTGGGATCGGGAACGGTCGGGCTTTATTCGTCGAACCAGCGCAGTTCGATCTTCGACGACATCATCGTCCGCGCCCCCGAAACGCAAGCCGATGCCGGGGCCGATCTGACGCTGATCGACTGGGACGGCGACGGATTCGAGCTCGTGACCCTGGACGGCGCGCTGTCGATCCTGCCCACGGGCGGCGAAGCCGTCGCCTGGGCGGGCCGCGGCCAGCAGGCGGAAAGTCGGGACGCCGTGATGACGGCGCAGGCCGGGGCCAACAGCTTTACCCTGACGGTGGACGACACCACCGACAAGCTGCGGGTCAACGTCGCCTCGGGCGACCGGCTGATCGCCGGGGACCGCTTCGACGACGGCGACCATGACGGCTGGCGGATCGTCGATACCACCGAACTGGGCGGCGCGGCCGACTGGACGGTCAAGGACGGCAGGCTGGTCGAACAATCGGGCGCCTACAGCCGGGAACTGACCTGGACCGGCGCCGATGCGGCGGATGTCTGGCAGAAGGGCTGGTCGCCGCAGGGCGACGGGGTCTATGCGCTGCACAAGGGCAGCTATGCCCTGTGGGACGGCGATACCGCGCTGTCGGATTACAGCATCCAGACGCTTGTCACTGCGCCGAAGGGCGCGGTCGGCCTGATGCTGAACTGGCAGGACGAGGACAACTACTACAAGATCGAAATCGACGCCCGCGTCGGCTATACCACGCTGGTGCAGGTCGTCGATGGCTACGAGACCAACCTTGCGCGCGGCACCACGACTTATACGCCGGGCGATGAATTCGCGCTGAAGGCCCAGATCGTCGATGGTCGGATCCAGGCCTGGCTGGATGGGATGGAGCTTTTCGCCCAGCCGGTCGGGGTGCGCGACCTGGAAACCGGCGCGGCCGGGGTCTGGTCCTGGGGGGCGGCTGGCGCCAGCTTCGACGATATCGCCATCGTCGATCTGACCGACCCGTTCCGCGTGGAAATCCACGGCAGCGGCGTCCTGACAGGCAGCGCCGAGGACGAACTGTTCCACATCGGCGCCGGGCGCAGCAATGTCGTCACCGGCGGCGCGGGCGCGGATGTCTTCGACTTCGGCGCCCTGCTCTCGGACGGGACGCGCCAGACCACCCGCATCACGGATTACGCGGCGGGCCAAGACGCCCTGGATCTGGGCGGAGCCGAGATCGTCAAGTCGCGTGTTGCCGGGGGCACCCTGACCCTGTGGGTCGGCGAGGATCAGGACCAGATCATCCTGAACGGGCTGACCGGCATCGACGACCTGACCTTTGCCTGACCGTCACAGCCGCCCGGTAACAGCCGGGCGGCAGACCCCTTTTCCGAATCCGAATGCACGAAGGAACCTGACATGCGCTTTCTCGCCACCCTCGCCGCCGCGACCCTGATGACGGGCGCCGTCGCCCAGGCGGGCACGATCACCGACGACCGCGCCCTGCTGGATCTGTTCCAGGGCGACCTGTACCTGGAATCGACCGCCCCGCTCTCGGCCGACTATGCCGTGGATCAGGTCTATATGACCGGCGGCCTGGGGTTCTCGCCCCTGTGGGCGCTTGAGCTGATGGACGGCACCGACCGCGTGCTGCTGGCGGAAACCAGCGACTGGAGCCTGGAGGGCGGCAACGTCCTCAGCTTCCTGTTCGATCTGGACGACGGAAGCAGCTTTGGCGACTGGCTGAAGGTTACGCTGACCTTCGCGGGCATGATCGCCAGCCCGCTGGATCAGGCCAACAACGCGACCTATGACGCGCGGATGTCCATCACCACCGGCCCCGACCTGGCGCCGGTCCCGGTTCCGGCCGCGCTGCCGATGCTGCTGTCGGGGCTGGTCGCCGCCGGGGCCTTCGTCCGCCGCCGCCAGGCTTGAACGGGCCGGGCCTGAACGGGCTGGGCATCAGCCCGCCAGGGCGGCGGCAAGGCGGCGCCATTCGGTCTCGGTGCCCGGCAGGCCCAGCCGCAGCCAGCCCGGATCATAGGGGAAACGCCGCGTCCAGATATGCGCCCGCGCCAGCCGGGCCTGGGCCGCGGCGGCATCCCCCGTCCGGGCCGTGACGAACAGCGCAGTCCGTCCCACGGTGGGCCAGCCCGCCGCGCCGTCCAGTAGCGCTGACAACCGCGCGGCATCCGCCAGAAGCCGCCTCGTGGTGACGCGTTTCCAATCCTCGTCGCCCAGGGCCAGGGTGCCCACCGCGATGGCGGGGCCGCCCACCGCCCAAGGCCCGGCCAGCCTCCGCAGCAGCGCCGCCGTCTGCGGCCCGCACAGCGCAAAGCCCAGCCGCAGACCCGCCAGGCCATAGAACTTGCCGAAGGACCGCAGGATCACCGCGCCTTCGCCCAGATCGCCCAGCCGGGGCGCGAGTGACAGATCCGGGTGGGGATCGGCAAAGCTCTCGTCCACGATCAGCCGGCCGACCCGGCCTGCCAGGCTGCGCAGGTCGTCGGGGCTCCAGCAGCGGCCGTCGGGATTGTTGGGGTTCACGACGACCGCCAGATCCGCGCCCTCCATCGCCGCCGGATCGGGGACGTGATCCACCGTCCAGCCCTGCGCGGCCAAGGCGGCGGCATGTTCGTTATAGCTGGGCGCCAGCACGGCGGCGCGGCCGGGCGGCGCAAGGCGGGGCACAAGCTGGATCGCCGCCTGCGCGCCCGCCAGGGCCACCACCGGCCCGCCGATCCCGAAGGCCCGCGCGGCCGCCCGCTCCAGCCCCGCCAGATCCGCCGCCACGGGCAGCGCCGTCCAGGCATGGGGCGGCAGGTCCGGCAGGGGATAGGCCAGCCGGTTGATGCCGGTGGACAGATCCAGCCAGTCGCCGTCGCCATGGACCGCCCTGGCCCGGTCCAGATCGCCGCCGTGATCGCGCATGGTTCCCCTTCAGATCAACCCCAGGGCAAGCAGCCCCAGCCCGCACAGGACCATGGCCCGGCGATACAGCGCAAGGCCCGCCCGCAGCGTATCGGGGGCCGGGTCGGGGGCCGTCGCGTTCACCCAGGGCTCATCGGCCACGCGCTGCGCATAGAGGCGCGGGCCGGACAGCCGGATGTCCAAGGCGCCCGCCATCGCCGCCTCGGGCCAGCCTGCATTGGGCGACCGATGCGCGCCCGCGTCGCGCAGCATCACCCGCAGCGGCCGCAGCGGGCTGCCATGGGCCAGGGCCATCAGCGCGCCGGTCAGCCGCGCCGGGACCAGGTTCATCAGGTCGTCCAGCCGCGCGGCGGCCTTGCCGAAATCCTCGTATCGATCGTTGCGATGGCCGATCATCGAATCCATCGTGTTGACGGCCTTGTAGGCGACCAGCCCCGGCAGCCCCAGCACCGCGCCCCAGACCAGCGGCGCCACCACCCCGTCCGAGGCGTTCTCGGCCAGGCTTTCCAGCGCCGCGCGCGCCACCCCGGCCTGATCCAGGCGGGCGGGATCGCGGCCGACGATCATCGACACCGCGTCCCGCGCGCCCCGCAGGTCGCCCCGCCGCAACGGACCCGCCACCGCCGCCACATGGTCGTGAAGCGACCGGGCGGCGATCCAGGGCCAGGCCAGGATCGCCCCGGTCAGGATGCCCGCCGGTCCCTGGGGCAAGGCCGCCTGAACCGCCATGGCCGGGACGACGCAGGCCAGCAGCACCGCCAGCACGCAGGACGCCCCGGCGATCCGCCGCCGTCCGGGGCGGCCCCTGTTCCAGCGCCGGTCCAGCAGCGACACCAGGGCGCCGATCCAGCCGACCGGATGGCCGATGCGCCGATACAGCCCGGCGGGCCAGCCGACCAGGGCATCAACGGCAAGCGCCAGGGCCATCATCGCGGCAAGGCTCATCCCCGGCCTCCGGTGCGAAAGCGCAGGCAGGTCGAATAGCCGGCGGATTCCAACGCAGCCTGGCCGCCGGGGGGGACGGTGCCCGGCGCGAAGATCAGCGCGCGGGCCGGGCCGGTATGGGCGCGGGCATGGCCAAGGGCGCCAAGGGCGCGGGCCATCGCCTGAGTCGGGTCGTCCGAGGGGCCGCGCAGGGCGGTGGTGCGGCGGGCCGAACGGGCGGCGAGGCGGGCGGCCTGGGGCAGATCCGGGCCTGCCATCCAGGCCGCGACCAGATCGTCGATCGCCGGAAAATCGTGGTCGGCCGGGTCGGTGCGCTGCATCGGACCCCAGAACCCGCCCAGGATCTCGGCCTCAGGCGGCGGCGGGGCGTCCTTTATGACCTGCGCGCGGCGCGGCGCCCACAGGACCGCATCGGGGCGCGACAGCATCAAGGGATCCGTCGCCCCCTCGACCGACAGGCAGGCGGCGGCGATACGGCCTTCGTCCGCCCCGGCGGCGCGGGCCAGGGCGACCAGCGAGGCGGTGGACATCCCTGCCCCGCCGCCGGGCGGCAGGTCCGCCGCGACGTGGAACCATCCACGCGGCGGCAGGCCGAGCGCGTCCAGAAAGGCGCGGAAGCGGTCGGAGCCGATCAGCCCACCCGCGACGGCCAGGCCGTCGGCGTCATCGCGCCGCGCCCGTACGCCGAAGGCCGGGCAGGCCATCGTGACCAAGGCGACCTGGGCCGCCGGGCCGACCCGGCCTTGCAGCCATTCGCCGAAATGCCCCGCGACGAACACCATCGCTCAGACGGCGTTCGCGCAGATGACGGAAAACCCGTCCGGCAGGCAGCGCAGCCGGGTCAGCGACAGCGGCGCGACCTCGAAGGCAAGCGCGGCCGGAATGTCGCCCAGGGCAAGGGCCAGCCCCGCCCGCACCGTCCCGGCATGGGCGACGACCGCCACGGGACCGCCCCCGCGCGCCCTGGCCGCCAGATCCGCCAGCGCGGGCGTCACCCTGGCCGCCATCGCCGCGAAGCTTTCGCCGCCGGGCGCCGACAGCGTGGCCAGCGACGCCCGGTCCAACGGGCCGAGATCGGGCAGTTCCTGGGCGGGCATCCCCTCATGCGCGCCGAAATCCTGTTCCCACAGACGCGCATCGGTCGGAACCTCGCGGCCGGGAAACAGCGCGCGGGCGGTCTGGCGGCAGCGCAGGGCGGGGCTGCCGACGACCAGGGCGCAGGGCGCAAGCCTGCGCGCCAGGGTGTCGATCGCTGCCGGATCGCCCAGCCGCGCGGCCACGTCGCGACGGCCGCAGATCCGCCCCTCGCTGTCGGCGGGGGCGTGGCGGATCAGGACCAGTTCGTCACGGGCCAAAGGCAACATCGCGGCTTTCCAATCTGCGGCAAACCTGCTTTTTTCACGCCACCATGACGAAGTCGATCCTGATTACCGGCGGTGCCCGTTCGGGCAAAAGCACCCTGGCCGAACGCCTTGCGCTGTCGCTGGGCCCGACCGCGATCTATATCGCGACGGCCGAGCCGCGCGACCCCGAGATGGCCGACCGCATCGCCCGCCACCAGGCCCGCCGGGGCGCGGGCTGGTCCACCCTGGCCGAGCCCGTCGCCTTGGCACAGGCGCTGCGCGACAGCGACGGCCGGGCCCCCCGGCTGGTCGATTGCCTGACGCTGTGGCTGTCGAATCTGATGCTGGCGGGCCAGGACTGGGAGGCCGCGGTCCAGGAACTGGCCGATCTGCTGCCGCGTCTGGCCTCGCCCGTGGTCCTGGTCACCAACGAGGTCGGCTCCGGCATCGTGCCCGACAACGCCCTGGCGCGGGCATTCCGCGACGCCGCCGGTCTGACGAACCAGCGGATCGCGACCGCCTGCGACGAACTGTGGCTGTGCGTCGCCGGCCATCCCCTGAAGGTAAAACCGCAATGACCCCCATTTCCGCGCTGACCGCGCTTGACGACATCCTGCGGCTGGACCTGCCCGGTCCAGACACCGCCGCCGCGCAGGCCGCGCGCGACCGCCAGGCGCAACTGACCAAGCCCCCCGGATCGCTGGGGCGGCTGGAGGATCTGGCCGTCTTCATGGCGGGCTGGCAGGGGACCGACCGCCCCCGCATCGACCGCGCGCAGGCCCTGGTCTTCGCGGGCAATCATGGCATCTGCGCGCAGGGCGTGAACCCGTTTCCGCAATCGGTCACGGCGCAGATGGTGGCGAATTTCGCCGCCGGAGGCGCGGCCATCAACCAGCTGTGCCGGGTGGCGGGCGCCGACATGCGCGTCGTGGCGATCGACCTGGACCGCCCGACCGCCGATTTCACCGAAGCGCCCGCGATGTCGCAGGCCGAATGCCTGGACGCCCTGCTGCGCGGCGCCGATGCCGTGGACGACCGGGCCGACCTGCTGATCCTGGGAGAGATGGGGATCGGCAATTCCACCGTCTCGGCCGCCCTGGCCCATGCGGTCTGCGGCGGCGCGCCCGAGGATTGGGTGGGACGCGGAACCGGCAGCGACACCAGCGGGCTGGCGCTGAAAAGCCGGGTCGTGGCGCAGGGCGTGGCCCGCCATGCCGGGTTGCCGCCGCTGCACCTGCTGGCCGCGCTTGGCGGGCGGGAACAGGCGGCGCTGTGCGGCGCCGTGCTGGCCGCGCGCATGGCCCGCATCCCGGTAATGCTGGACGGCTATATCTGCACCGCGGCGGTGGCGCCGCTGCATGGGGCCGACCCGCATCTGCTGGACCACTGCCTGATCGGGCACCGCAGCGCCGAGCCGGGCCATGCAAGGCTGTGCGCCGCGATGGCCAAGCAGCCGATCCTGGATCTGGGCCTGGCCTTGGGCGAAGGCACCGGCGCGGCCCTGGCGCTGACGATCCTGCGCGGCGCCCTGGCCTGCCACGACGGCATGGCGACCTTTGCCGAGGCTGGAATCGGATGACCGGAACCCTGCTGCGCCGCATCGACCAGGCGCGGCTGGCGATCATGCTGCTGACTCGCATCCCGGCGGGGCGGCTGCGCGAACCCGTGCCGTCGCTGGCCCAGGCGCGATGGGCCTTTCCGCTGGTCGGGCTGATCGTCGGGACGATCCTGTGGGCGGTCCTGCACGCGGCCATGGCGGTCGGGCTGGGGCTGCTGCCGGCGGCGCTGATCGGCCTGGGGGCGGCAACGCTGGCGACGGGGGGGCTTCATCACGACGGGCTTGCGGATGTCGCCGACGGGATCGGCGGCGGCAAGGACCGCGAGGATCGCCTGCGGATCATGCGCGACAGCCGAATCGGCAGCTATGGCGCCCTGGCGCTGATCCTGGCCGTCTTCGCAAGCGCCGCCGCCCTGGCCGAGATCGCCGATGGCCTGTCCCTGGCGGCGGCGGTCTTGGTGGCGGTCTGGTCGCGCCAGTCGATGCTGGCGGCGCTGATCCTGCTGCCGCCCGCGCGGCCCGACGGGCTGGGCCGGGGCGCGGCGGGTCAGGCCGGTTCGGTCTGGGCCGCCGGGCTGGTCCTGTCGGTCGTCCTGGCGGCGGTCGTGGGATGGCCGGGCCTTTGGATCCTGGCGGTCGGCGCGGCGGTGGCCTTCGGCACCGCCGCCTTGGCGCGCAGGCGGCTGGGCGGCCAGACCGGCGACGTCCTGGGCGCCGTCCAACTGGCGACCGAAGTCACCGGCTGGCTTGTCCTGTCCGCCTGGTAAGGGCGGTTCAGGCGCGCAGCCAGTCGGGGGCGAAGCGGATCTCGGCCGTCTGGGCCAGCGGCAGGATGCGCTGCAATTCGGCGGTCAGCCCCGCCTGCCGGGCGCGGCCCATGCGGACCCCTGCCTCGGGCCAGAAGGCGCGGACCGCCAGCACCCCGCCCTCGCGCTTCGCATCCAGCCGCCCGATCAACCGGCAGCCCTGCATGACGGGAAAGACGTAATAGCCATAGCGTCGTCGCGGCGCGGGCACGAAGATCTCGATCCTGTAGCGAAAGCCGAACAGACGTTCCGCCCGCGCCCGGTCGCGCAGCGCCGGATCGAAGGGCGACAGCAGCCGCACCCGCCCCGAGGGCTGCGGCAGCGACGCCAGCCCGTCCAGCAGGGATGCCGTGAAAAAGCTGCGCCGCCGCGATCCGTCGGCCATCTCGACATCCACGGCGGTGATCCGGCCTGCGGACAGGGCGTCGGCGCACCATTGCCGCGCCTCGTCGCGGGTGGCGATCTCGAAGAAGGCGGCCAGTTCGCCGCTGGTGGCAAAGCCAAGCCGGTCCATGGCCGCCGACATTGCCCAGTCGATCACCTCGGGCGGCTCCAGCCGGACATCGCGGACCTGCGCCGGGATCACCCGTTCGGCCAGGTCGTAGACCTTGCGGAAACCGCTGCGATGGCTGATCGCCAGCCGCCCGGACCGCCACAGATATTCCAGCGCCACCTTCGAGGGATGCCAGTCCCACCACCCCGCCCCCTTGCGCGGCGCGTCGTCGCCCACCTCCAGCGAACTGGCCGGGCCGTGATCGGCGATGCGTTGCAGGACCGCATCGATCTCTCGATCCCAGCCCTCGCCCTGCCAGGCGGGCCAGCGTTGCCGGATCCGCGCCTCGTCGCGGGCGAATTTCAGCCGCCACATCGGATAGAACCGCATCGGCACGATCGCCGCGTCATGGGTCCAGTGTTCGAAGGCGGCGCGATGGCGGGCGACCAGGTGATCCAGGGCAGCGGGCCGATACCGCCCGCGCCGCGACCACAGGATCAGGTCATGGGACCGCGCCAGCGTGTTCACGCTGTCCACCTGCACGAAGCCCAGATCATCCAGCACCCCGGCCAGATCGGCGCCCCTGGCCGGGCCGGACCCCTGCCCCAGCAGCAGGTGGCGGTCCAGGAAAAGCCGGCGCGCATCGGGATTTGTCAGCAGGGGCACGGTCATGCGGGCCAGACTAGCGGCGGGCACGAAAACCGCAATCGGCGTCGGCAGCGGGCGGCCTGCGAAGAACGCGTCCAGGTTGTCCCGCGTCAGTTGCGCCATGCGGTCGCGGGTTTCCTCGGTCCCGCTGGCATGGTGGGGATACAGCGTGACATCGGGCAGCGCCTTCAGCGCCGGGTCGTCCACGACCCAGCCGCGCGAGACATTGACCAGCGTGCCGGTCGTCGGATCGCCTTCGGGCGATTCCAGGCGCGGCGTGCTGCCCTGACGCGAGAATGCCAGATCCAGGTCCACTTCATGGCCTGCGGCGGCCTCCCAGATCAGCAGCTCCACCCGCCGTGGCGGCGGTGCGCAGGGTGGCCATGGCGCGCGATCGGAAAGCTGATCGACAACGCGTTGCGCTGCGGGCGGGGCCGATGGGGCGGTGGCCCGCGACGGCGGCTGCGTGACCGTCACCGTCCGCGACAGGGGGCCGGGCTGGCGGCGCGGATCACGCTGCCCGCCTCAGATCTCGGCGTCGATGAGGACGGTGATGCGGCCTTGTGAACACCGCTCGACCCGTGCGCTGACGCCATAGACCTGGGCCAGCATGGCGGGGGTCAGGACGGCGGCGGGCTGGCCGCTGGCGTGCAGTTCCCCGCGATGCAGCAGGACGATGCGGTCCGCCCATTGCGCGGCCATCGCCAGGTCGTGCAGCACGGCGACGACGATCCGGCCCTCGGCGGCAAGGGCGCGCAACTCCCCCAGCAGCCGCACCTGCCGGGCCAGATCCAGGGCGCTTGTCGGTTCGTCCAGCAGCAGGACGCGCGGGTCGCGGACGATGGCCTGGGCAAGGCTGACCATCTGCCGCTGGCCGCCCGACAACTGCTCCATCGGCTCCATCGCCAGATCGGCGATGCTCAGGCGGTCCAGCACCGCCATGGCCTGGGCGTCCGCCTGGGCGCCGAACCCGTCGCTGCCCGCGCGCAGGGCGGCGATGACGCTTTCCAGCACGATCAGCGACGACCCCGAGGGCAGCGCCTGCGGCATCACCCCGATCAGCCGGGCGCGGCGGCGGATCGGCATCCGGGCCAGATCCTCGCCGTCCAGCGTGATCCGGCCGCGATAGGGGGCAAGCTGGGCGATGGCGCGCAGCAGCGTCGATTTCCCGGCGGCGTTGGGACCGGCCAGAACCGTGACCTCGCCCGCCCGCAATTCGGGCAGGCTCAGCCCGCGCAGCACGGGCCGCCTGCCGTAATGCAGGCTGACATCGCGGATGCGCAAGCCGGTCATCGCCGCGCCCGCCCGCGCAGGATCAGCCAGAAGAAGATCGGCAGCCCGATCAGCGACGTGACCAGCCCCACCGGCAGCAGGACGCCCGGCACCACCATCTTGGACAGCGTCGAGGCCAGCGACATGACCAGGGCGCCGGTCAGCAGGCTGGCGGGCAGGAAGAAGCGGTGATCCTCGCCCACCAGCATCCGGGCGATATGCGGCCCGGCCAGGCCCACGAAGCCGATCACGCCCACCAGCGACACCGCCGTCGCGGCCAGCAGCCCGACCCGCAGCAGCGCCCAGCGGCGCAGGGCATCGACATCGACGCCGAAACTGCGGGCCTGATCCTCGCCCATGCGCAGGGCGGTCAGCTGCCAGGCGGCGCGGATCGAAAAGGGGACGCACGCCGCCAGCACCAGGACAAGGGCCGTGACCCCCTGCCAGGTGGCCGAGGCGAGGCTGCCCATGGTCCAGAACACCAGCTGCTGCAACGCATCGGCGGATGCCACGAATTGCAGGATCGACAGGAACGCGCCCGCCGCGAAATTCAGCGCGATGCCGAACAGGATCAGCACCTCGGGTCCGCCGCCGCGCAATCGGCCCAGCAGTTGCAGCAGCATCAGGGCGCCAAGCGAGAACAGGAAGGCATTGGCTGAAATCGACCATTGCGCGGGCAGGAAGGGCAGCGTCATGCCCAGCACGACCGCTGTGGCCGCACCCAAGGCGGCCGAGGCCGACACGCCCAGCGTGAACGGCTCCGCCAGCGGGTTTTCCAGCACGGTCTGCATTTCCGCCCCCGACAGCGCCAGGGCGGCGCCGACCAACAGGGCCATCGCGGCGACGGGCAGGCGGACCTGCCAGACGATCACCTCGGTCGCGCGCGAAACCTCGGCCCCGGTCAGGGCGCGCAGCGTATCGGCCAGTGGCAGGCCCGCGGGGCCGGTCATCAGGTCCATCACGACGCCAACCGCCGCCATCACCACCATCACGCCCAGCAGAACCGCGCGCCGCCGGTTCTGCCGGTGATAGCGATCCAGCAGGACGCCGCTTATTGCCGATTGTCGATCCACCACGTCCCGTCCACTGCCACCGGCGAAAACCGCGCCTCGATCTCGGCCAATGTGGCGGCGGGGTCAAGATCCGCGAACAGATCGGGGTGGAAGGTCTTGGCCAGGTATTCGATCAACGCGATGTGGATCGGCGAGTCGTTGAACATGTGCCAGACGCCCGCCGCACGGCCGTCGCGGACGGCGGACAGCGCGTTGAAGCCCGGCGCGCCGATCAGCGCGCCAAAGGTCCGACGCGCCTCGTCGGGGTCGACGCCCGATCCCAGCACCAGCCCGCCCCGCGCCGCCAGATGCGTGCCGCCGGTGGCGATATAGAAGTCTGGATCGGCGCCGATCAGGTATTCCAGGCTGACACTGGCCTGCACGCCCGTGGCGGCGTCGGCGATGTTGCGCCCGCCCGCCGTGGCGATGAAGTCGTGAAACACCCCCCGCCCGACCGTGGAACAGCATCCCTGCGGCGCCGCGTGGACGTGAAAGAACACGCTTGGCCGGGAAATCGCCGGATCGGCCAGACGGGTGCGGACGCGGTCAAGGCGCTCCTGATAGAACTGCGCGAACTCCTCGGCCCGCGTTTCGGCCCCGGTCAGCTTGCCCAGGATCCGCAGGCTGGGGATCGAGTTTTCCTGCGGATGGGAAAAGAAATCCACATGCACGACCGGGATGCCCGCCGCCTCGATCTGGTCGCGGGCGCGCTGCATGGCGGGGTCGTTCACGTCCATCAGCGACATGACCAGCAGGTCGGGTTGCAGCGCGATCACGGTTTCGGCGGAAATGCTGCGGGCGCCGCCGCCGACCGTCTGGATCGCGTCGATGGCCGGGAATTTCGTGCGATAGGCGGCCATGGTCGGCTCGTCCAGGGCGCGTTCCAGCCGCCATCCCGCCACCAGCGACACCGGATCGTCGTGGATCAGGCCCAGGACCGACAGGTGTCGCCCCTCGCCCAGGACGATCCGATGGGCGGGTTCGGGGATCGTCACCTGCCTGTCCAGGATGTCGGTAACGGTGATGTCGGCAAACGCCGGAAAGCCAAGGCCGGTGCAGACCGCAAGGGCAAGGGAACGCAGAAGCATGGGCTTTCCTTAAGCTGATGGCGCGGGCTTTGCTGCCCGCGCCGGTATCGATCAGTCGGCGGCGTGGATGCGCCACACGCGGTCGCCCGCCTCGTCGTTTTCGCCGCGCGACTTGTTCACGGCATAGACATTACCCTTGCCGTCGGCGCGCAACTGGTTGGGGAAGCTGCCCGCGTCCAGGTTGGCGACGATCTGGCCCTGGGTATCCACAACCGTGATCGTGCCCGACCCGCGATTGGCGACGAAGGCATGGCGGCTGACGGGTTCGAAGGTGACGTTCAGCGGGCCCGCGCCGACCTCGACATCATGCAGAACCTCGCCCGTGTCGGCCTTGAGGATCAGCAGGTTGTCGGTCTTTTGCGAGGCGACGAAGATCAGCCCGTCCTGGGCGTCATAGGCCGCGCCGGACGCGCCCTGCGCGCCTTTCGCCGGGATCACCTTCACCTCGCCGCTTTTCAGGTCGATGACCGCGGCTTCGGGCGTGTTCAGGCTGACCGTGACCAGCTTGCCGGACTGGGCGTCCAGATCCAGGGCCATGGTCCCGAAATCCTCGCCGCGGATGGCGGACTGCACGGTGATCGGGTCCAGCGGCTCCAGCGTCTTGGTGTCGAAGACCAGGATTTCCGGGGTGAAGCTGGTGCTGACATAGGCGCGGCCGTTCGCCTCGTCGATCACGACATCGCGGCCATGGGTGGCGGCGCCGGGTTCGAACTGCTTGACCAGCGACAGATCGTCCTGCCGATAGACCGCCACCGTGTTCTGGCGGGTGTTGGTCACCCAGACGGTGCCGTTCGCGTCATCGACCGCGACGCCATAGACCGCGAAGACCCCGCCGTCGCTGCCATCCTCGCGCGCGGGGGCGGCCTCGGGGGCGACCGAGGCGACAGTTTCCAGCGTGTCCGGGTTCACCTTCACAAGCGCCGATTCCTTGACCGGCGGGCGTCCCACGGCGGCGGTGACGAACAGCGCGTCGGATTTCCGGCTGTAGGCCACCTGATACAGCCCGCGCGTCACCGGCTGGCTGAGGATGGTGAACTGCTCGGCCCCCGACACCGGGATCTGCGGCGAGACCTTCAGGTCCACCACGGTCGCCGCCGCCGGATTTTCGCCGATGACGACGATGGGTTGCAGGCCGGTGGCCGCTTCCTCGTCCACCGTCACGTCGAAGCTGAAGGTGCCGTCCTCGGCCACGGTCAGCGGCCCGTCGGCGTTCAGCACCGTGGTGCCGCGCATCAGGGTGATCTGCTGGCCGGGGGCCAGATCCTCGCCCGAGATGGTGACTTTCGTGCCCGCATGGATGGGGGCGCGGTTCGGCGCCTGAACGGCGACATCGCCGATGAACCCGTCAGAGGTGGGCGTGAAGATGGTTTCGGCGGCGACGGGGCCTGCGGCCAGCATCAGGGCCAGGGCAGAGGCGCCGAACAGGGCGCGGACGGGGCGGCGAGAAAGGGTTGCCATCGTGATCTCCTTGAAGAATGGATCGCTTTTCAGGCTTGTCCGGCATCCGGGCTGGCTTCGATCGCGGGCAGCAGTATATTCCCGACGAAGTTTGTCAACCTTGTCCGCCAGGAAAATGGTAAGGGATCGAATGCACAACACCGGAAAAGTCGGGCCGGACCATGCGCGCAAGCACGCGGGCTTGCGGATCTTCGATGCCGAGGTGCCGACACATTCTTTGTCGCAAACTGTCGTGAACGCGGGTCCGGGGCACCGGCTGTTTCTTGCCGTGNGGCCCCGGCGGCGGGTTGGCCGATCCTGTACCTGTTGGACGGCAACGCCGCCTTCGACTTCCTGACGCCCGATCACCTGGCGATGGTGCCAGGACTGATTCTGGCTGGCGTCGGCTATGACACCGACCGGCAATTCGCCCGCGAACAGCGCACGCTGGACTTCACCGCGCCCGAGGGTCCGGGCGACGGCATCCGCCCCGATCCGGTCCATCCGGGCCGCATGGCCGGGGGCGCGGCGCTGTTTCTGGACCGGCTGACCGGCCCGCTGCGCGCGGCGGCCGAGGCTGCGGCCCCCGTCGATCCGGCCCGGCGCGCGCTGTGGGGCCATTCCTTCGGCGGGCTGTTCACGCTGTATGCGCTGCTGACCCGGCCCGATGCCTTTGCGCGATATGCCGCGATCAGCCCGTCGATCTGGTGGG
Organism: Paracoccus sp. 22332; assembly: GCF_052045125.1. NCBI lineage: Bacteria > Pseudomonadati > Pseudomonadota > Alphaproteobacteria > Rhodobacterales > Paracoccaceae > Paracoccus > Paracoccus sp. 22332. The sequence goes on along the minus strand of NZ_JBQEOI010000004.1, from coordinate 225,908 downwards.
ACGAGGCGCTGATCCGGCGGGTGGCCGACCGCGCGGGGCGGATGACGGCGCCGCCGCCCCTGCTGGTTGCCCTGGGCGACCGGGAAAAGCGGTCGGGCAGCGACGGCCCGCCGCCCGACGGCCCGGCGCCCGCGACGATGCAGTTCGTGGCCGACCTGCGCGACCGCAACGGGTTGTCGCCGCAGGTCCACGTCCTGCCGGGACTGATTCACATCGAGACGATCGCCGGATCCCTGCCGCTGGCGCTGCCCTTCGCCGCCGCGTCAGCCTGATCCATCCGCGCGGCCAGCATCGGCGCGATCAGCGCCGAGGCGGCGGCCGAGGTCATGGCGGGATGCAGGAACGGCACCGACAGTTCCTCGACATGGGTCGCATAGGCCCGCCACATCCCGGCGCGCAGGTCGCGGTCCCGGTGGTCCAGCCCCGCGCGGATATGGGTCAGCCTGCCGGGCCAATGCCGGTGGTGATGGCCGCGCACCAGGCGGTTGGTGTCGGTGACGGTGCGGACCACGCCGTCCAGCACCGCCTCGGGCAGCGCGCCAAGCGCGGTGTCGCCCGCGCGCAGGAAGGCCACGACCTTTTGCCGCGTGTCCAGGTCGCGATGCGCGTCCGGGTCGTGGCCCGCGATGGCCAGCAGCGCGCGCAGGGCGGCGACGGGATCGGGTTCCGGCTCGTCCCGCCAGACATCGGCGGGATAGCTGTCCAGCGCCGCGACCAGGCCGGCCTGCCGCCCATGCGCCGCAAGCTCGATGGCCACGGACTGCGCCAGGATGCCGCCCACCGACCAGCCGGCGAGATGGACCGGCCCGTCAGGGGCCTCCGCCGCGATCTGCGCCGCATAGTCCCGCGCCAAGGCCTGAAGGCTGTCGGGCAGCGGCACCGTCAGGTCAAGCGCCGGGTGCTGCACCCCCCAGACGCGCCGCGCAGGCGCGATCAGCCGGGCCAGGTGGCGATAGCCCCAGGCGATGCCGCCCGCCGGATGAATCAGGAACAGCGGCGATGCCGCCGGATCGCCGTCGGCCAGCAGGATCAAGGGGCTGAGGCCGTCATCCTGATGTGCTTTCTCAAGCGCGGCGGCCAGAAGCTCCAGCACCGGATGTTCGAAGATCGTGCCAAGGCCGGGATCGCGGCCGGTTTCCTCCTCGATTCGCAGGCACAGGCGGACGGCGGACAGGGAATCGCCGCCAAGCGCGAAGAAATCGGCCTGGGCACCAGGCAGGTCGGGCAGGTGCAGAGCCTCGGCATACAGGCGGGACAGCAGGTGTTCGGTCTCCGTCTGCGCCGCGCGCCCGGCGGCCGAGAATTCCGGCGCGGGCAGCGCCTTGCGGTCCAGCTTGCCGTTCGACGTGACGGGCAAGGCGTCCAGCATGACCCAGGCGGCGGGAACCATATAGGCGGGCAGGCTGGCGGCCAGATGCGCGGACAGCCCCGCCGGTTCGCCGCCCGAGGGCACGACATAGCCCACCAGGCGCTTCTCCCCTGCCCGATCCTCTCGCGCCAGGACGACGCATTCGCGGGCGAGGCCAGAGGCCATGACTGCGGCTTCGATCTCGCCCAGTTCGATCCGCAGCCCGCGGATCTTCACCTGATGGTCGGACCGGCCCAGATAGACCACGGCCCCGTCATGCCGCCTGCGCGCCAGATCGCCCGTTGCGTAAAGCCGCGTCCCGTCCGGCGCGGCGATGAAACGTTGCGCCGTCAGGTCGTCCCGGCCCAGATAACCGCGCGCAAGCTGCGCCCCGCCTAGATACAGATGCCCCGCCAGCCCCGGCGGGACCGGGCGCATCCGGTCGTCCAGGACATGCAAGGACGTGTTCCAGACCGGCCAGCCGATGGGCAGCGGGTTCGAGGCATCATCCGGCCCGGCGGGCCAGAAGCTGACATCGACGGCGGCCTCGGTCGGGCCATAGAGGTTGTGCAGCTCTGCCCGGATGCGGGCGTGGAACCGGCTGCGCTGATCGGCGGTCAGTTCCTCGCCCGAACAGAAGACCCGGCGCAGGGCCAGGCCCTGGGACGCGGGCGCGGCCAGAAAGGCCGACAGCATCGAGGGCACGAAATGCAGCGTGGTGATCGCGTGGCGGCGGATCAGCGCGGCGATGGCCGAGGGATCGCGATGCGCGCCGGGCGGGGCCATGACCAGTTCGGCCCCTGCGATCATCGGCAGGAAGAACTCCCACACCGACACGTCGAAGGTGGCGGGGGTCTTTTGCAGGATGCGGTCGGATGCGTCGATGCCGTAGTGATCGCGCATCCACAGCAGGCGGTTGACGATGGCGCGGTGATCGATGACCACGCCCTTCGGATCGCCCGTCGAGCCCGAGGTGTAGATGACATAGGCCATGTCGCCCGGCGCGGGCCGGGCCGGGGCGGTCCCATGGTCAGGCCAGTCGGTCAGCAGCGGCGCATGGGCCGGGAACAGCGCCTTGAAATCGGGTGAAGTTATCACCGCAACCGGCCGCGCCATCGACAGAATCCGCGCAATGCGGTCGGGCGGATGATCCGGGTCCAGCGGCAGATAGGCCGCGCCCGCCCGCAGGATCGCCAGCAGCACCACCGGCAGGTTCAGCGACCGTTCCAGCGCGACGGCCACGATCCGCCCCGGGCCCGCCCCCATCCCGGCCAGATGCGCGCCCAATGCGACGCTGCGGCGGTCAAGATCCGCGAAGCTGATCGTGCTGTCGCCGAAGGTCACGGCGGGCGCATCGGGGGTCGCGGCGATCTGCGCCTGGATCAGTGCCGCAAGGGTGGTGTCAGGGATCGGATGGTCGGTCGCGTTGACGGCTGCGGCAGCGGCGATCTCGGCCCGGCTGGCGGTCGGCACGGGGGCCAGGGTCGCGGCGTCCAGGGCGGCAGCGAGGAATTCGGGCAGGCGGGCCGAATGACCGGCCACGTCCTGGGGGGAATAAAGGCTCGGGTTCGCGTCCACCTCGAACAGCAGGCCCGATTGCGGATCGCCCCGGAAGGTCAGGGTCAGGTCGTCCACGGCCCCCGCGCCCAGGATATGCAGGCCGACCTGCAAACCCGCGAAACGCGGCGCGCGGTCGAAGGGCTGAACGTTGACCAGCGGGCCGTACAGCCTGCGCGATCCGCCGATCAGGCCCAGGTCGCGACGCAGATATTCGCTGCGATACAGGCCGTGGCGGCGGGCCTGGGCCATGTCGCGGGCCAGGCCCGACAGCCAGTCGGCCAGCGGCGCGCCTTCGTCGGGGGTGACCTGCTGCGGCAGGACGTTCATCGCCATGCAGGGCAGGCGCGCGATCTTGCGCCCCATCCGGGCCATGAAGGGAACGCCGATCACGGCGCTGCCGCCCGTCCAGCGGGCCAGATAGGCGCCGGTCAACCCGGTCAGCACGTCCGGCCAGCCCAGCCGATGGCTGTCGGAGAAATCGGCCAGCCGCGCCAGCAGGCCCGCGTCCAGCCAGCGGCTTTCGCGCAGGAAATGATGGGCGCTGACGGCGGTCCCGGTCGCCGGACCCGTCACCTCGGGAAGGCCCGCCAGCCGGGCCTGCCACCAGGCCGCGTCCTGCGCGCGCCTGTCGGATGCGCGATAGGCCGCATCTTCGTCATGGGCGCGGTCCAGCGGCGGAAAGGGCAACGGCGCCGGGCCGCCGGTCACGATGGCCGAGTAGTGTTCCCCGATCCGGTTCGTCACCAGCACCATGCCATAGCCGTCGATCGCCAGATGGTGGATGCGTTCATAGACCAGCACCCGGTCGGGGTTCAGCACGAAGACCGTGAAGGCCGCCGCCGGTCCCGCCGCCAGGTCGATGGCGCGGCCGCTGTCGGCGCGCATCGCGGCCAGGGCCTCGGCTTCGGTGGCGTGAATGAGGCGCGGCAGGATCGGGTCGGGGTCCAACCATTGCACCGGCCCGTCCGGGCCGCCGCGAAAGCGCAGGCGCAGCGCCTCGGTTTCCGCCAGCGTCCGCGCTAGCGCGTCTTGCAGCGCGTCCAGATCGACCGGGCCGCGCAGGTCCAGATACTGCCCGGTGTTCAGGATCGGGTTGGTCTGGTCAAGCGCCTGGGCATACCACAACCCTTCCTGCGCCTCGGTCAGGGGGCGCATGTCAGGCACCTTGGGCGGGCGCCACGATATGGGTCCACCAGTCGCCCAGCGTCTCGTATTCGGCGAACAGGCTGAAATCCGAGGTCAGGCCCGCTTCCTCCCAGGCCAGGACCAGCCGCATCAGGCGCAGGGAATCCAGGCCCAGGTCGCCCAGATGGTCATCGTCGCGAATCTCGGACGGGTCCATGTGGATGGCCTTGGCGATATCGGCGCGCATCCGGTCCAGCGTCAGGGTCATGTGGTTTCCTTCAGATAGCGGCTGCGCAATTCGGCGCGCAGGACGTTGCGGCTGACCTTGCCGACGGCGGTGGTCTGGAATTCGGGGACGAAGACCACCTGGTCGGGCACCTTGAATTCCGCGACCCCCCGCCCGCGCATGAAGGCCTTCAGCTCCGGCGCGCGCGGGCTGGCGCCCTCGGCGGCGATGACGAAGGCGCAGCTTCGTTCGCCCAGAAATTCGTCGGGAATGGAAACCACGGCGGCGTCGAAGACCGCCGGATGGGCCAGCAGGTGATCCTCGATCTCTTCGGCGGAAATCTTCTCGCCCGCGCGGTTGATGTGATCGCCCGCCCGGCCCTGCACCACCAGATAGCCGCCGGGCAGCCGCTTCACGATGTCTCCGGTGCGATAAAAACCGTCGGGCGTGAAGCTGCGCGCGTTGGCCGACGGATCGTTGTGATAGGCGCGGATCGTATAGGGGCCGCGCGTCAGCAGATGGCCCGGCTCGCCCTCGGGCACGGGATCGCCGGTGTCGTCCAGGATCAGCAGCTCGTCGTCGGGGCTGATCGGGCGGCCCTGGGTGCCGGTGATGATGTCCTCGGGATCGTCCAGGCGGGTATAGTTCACCAGCCCTTCCGCCATGCCGAAGACCTGTTGCAGCGTGCAGCCCAGGGTCGGGCGGACGCGGGCGGCGGCCTCGGGGATGAACTTGGCGCCGCCGACCTGCAACACTTGCAGGCTGGACAGGTCGTGCGGGGTCTTGGCCGCCGCCGCCATCCACAGCAGCGCCACGGGCGGCACCACGCCGGTGATCGTCACCCCTTCGCGCGCGATCAGCGAGAAGGCGGTTTCCGCAGCCGGGTTCGGCGCCATCACCACCCGCGCGCCCGCATGAAGCGCCCCGAAGACGCCGGGCGAGCTCATCGGGAAGTTATGGGCGACGGGCAGCGCGCACAGATACACGCTGTCGCCGGTCAGCCCGCAGATCCGCGCGCTTTCGCGGAAGCTGTAGATATAGTCGTCATGCGTCCGGGGAATCAGCTTGGACAGGCCCGTGGAACCGCCCGAGATTTGCAGGAACGCGACCGAGGACGGATCGACCTGCGGCAATTCGGGACCGGCTTGCAGGCTGTCGAAGGGAACATGACCGCCGCCCGGCTCTCCGATGACCACGACATGGGCGATGCCGGGGGCCTCGGCCCGGACCAGATCGGCCAGCGGGCGATAGTCGAAGCCCTCGTGCCGGTCGGCGATCACCATGGCTTTCGCGCCCGAGCGGGCGGCGAAATGGATCAGTTCGGTCTGGCGGTGCGCGGGCAGCGCATAGACCGGGATCAGCCCCGCCAGGAACAGCCCGAAGACCGCCGGAAAGAACGGCGCGATATTGGGGATCTGCACCAGCACCCGGTCCCCCGGACGCAGGCCCAGCGTCAGATAACCCCCGGCGGCCGATTCGGCGCGCGCCAGCAGATCGGCATAGGTCCAGCGGCGGGCGCCGTCCACCACCGCCAGCCGATCCGGGTGCCGGGCGGCGCGGTCGCGCAGCATCTGGCCGAACGTCTCGCCCCGCCAGTATCCCCGCTGGCGATAGCGGGCGGCCAGGTCGTCGGGCCAGATCTGCTGGGGGATGGGCTGGGTCTGGGTCACATCGCTGGCCTTCCGGGTCGGTTCGCCTGCGGCATAAGCCCCCTGACTTAAATCGTCAACTTTTCGCGCGACGGGCTTGGACAGGGCCGTCCGACCCGCTAAGAGGCGGGAAAGACCCGTGGAAAGCCAGCCATCGCAGCCATCCGCCGGTCGTCCCCCGAAGCCCGAGGTCCAGCCATGAGCCATATCCCCTTGCGGGTGCCGCTGCGAGACACGCCGCATGTCTATGGAGCCGTGACGCGAATCCTGCACTGGCTGATGGCCGCGCTGATCCTGTGGCAGTTCCTGGGGATGGGGCTGCGGGCGATCTATGGCCGCCAGGACTGGCTGGCGCCCTTTGTCGGCAGCCATGCGCCGGTGGGCGCCGCGCTGTTCGTGCTGGTGATCCTGCGCGTCCTGTGGGCCCTGGCCAATCGCCGCACCCGGCCCGCGCATGGCGACGGCTGGCAAGGCCGCGCGGCGGCCGCCGGGCACGGGCTTCTGTATCTGCTGATGCTGGCCATCCCGTCGCTGGGCCTGCTGCGCGCCTGGGGGTCCGAACGCGGCCTGACCCTGTTCGGCGCGCAGATCTTCGCACCCAAGTCGCCGCCGGTCGAATGGACCGCCGCCCTGGCCGGCGCCCTGCACGGAGAGCTGGCCTGGCTGCTGCTGGCCGCCGTCGCGGGGCATGTGGCGATGGTGGGCGTCCACCAGGCGATGTGGCGCGACGGCACGCTGAAGCGCATGGCCGGGCGGCGCTGAGGCCTTGTCCGCGTCCGACGATCACGCCTTGCAGCGGGCAAGCCGCGCCGTCATGCGGGCCGAAGCCGCGGCGGGGGGCATCCTCGTGGCCGCCATCCTGGCGCTGCTGCTGGCGAATGTCGTGTCCCGCGCGGCCGGGCGGCCGCTGATCTGGACGGACGAACTGGCCGTCCACCTGATGGTGATCCTGGCCTTCGTCGGCGCCTCGCTGGGGATCGCCATGCGGGGGCACATGGCCATCGGCCTGCTGCCCGACCGGCTGGACCCGCGCGGCCGCGCCCGGCTGGCGCTGCTGGCCGACCTGGCGGTGCTGGCCTTCCTGCTGGTGCTGGCGGCGATCCTGTGGCGGTGGTTCGACCTGCCGGGCCTGCTGCGCGCAGGATCGGGCGCGGCCCTGGCCCAGGAAAGCTTCAACTTCGTCTACAGCGATCCGACCAACACCCTGGGCCTGCGCAAGATCTGGTTCTGGCTGGCCCTGCCGCTGACCTGCGCGACGGCCCTGATTCATTGCCTGGCCGCCTTGCTGACAGACCTGCGGGGGCTGCGGCGGTGACGGCGGGCCTGTCCTTCCTAGCGCTGCTGGCGATCGGCGCGCCCATCGCCTTTGCGATGATCGCCACCGCGCTGATCCTGATCGTGAACCAGGACAACACCGCCTTGCTGCAAGGCTTCGGCCAGCAGTTGTTCGCGGGCATCGAAAGCTACAGCCTGCTGTCGCTGCCGCTGTTCATCCTGCTGGGCGAACTGATGGGCGTCGGCGGCATCGGGCGGCGCCTGCTGGTCCTGGCGCAGGCGCTGATCTGGCCGGTCCGGGCGGGGCTGGCCTATGTGAACCTGCTGGCGAACCTGATGATGGCCTCGATCCTGGGGTCCACGGTGGCGCAACTGACCGTGATGACCCGGCTTGCCGTGCCCGAGATGGAGCGCGCGGGCTATCCCCGCGACCTGGCGACCACGGTGACGGCGGCGGGCGGGTTGCTGGCGCCGGTCCTGCCGCCGTCGATGAACCTGATCGTCTATGCCGCCATCGCGCAGGTGCCGGTGGGGGATCTGTTCATCGCCTCGGTCATTCCCGGCCTGGCCCTGGCCGCCTCTTTCGCCCTGGTGATCGGCTGGCTGGGCTGGCGCCACGCCCTGCCCCGCGTTCCGTCCCAGCCGCTGCCCGCGCGGCTGCGCGCCGCCGCCGACGCCCTGCCCGCCCTGGTGGTCCCCGCCATCGCCATCGGCTCGATCATCGGTGGCATCGCCACCCCGACCGAGGCCGCCGCCGTCGCCTCGGTCGCGGCCATCGTCGTGGGCGGCCTGATCTATGGCGACTTGCGGCCCCGCGACCTGCCCGCCGCCTTCGTGCGCACCGCCGTCACCTCGGGCGCGGTGCTGTATCTGGTCGCAGCCGCGCAGGTGCTGGCCTGGGTGCTGACCTTCGGCAACCTGCCAGCACAGGCCGCCGCCTGGGTGCAGGACATGGCCTCGTCGCCCCTGATGTTCCTGATCCTGCTGAACCTGCTGCTGTTGCTGCTGGGCACCGTGCTGGAGCCGATCCCGGCCATCATCCTGACCGCGCCGGTCCTGCTTCCGATCTCGACCGGGGTCTATGGCATCGACCCGCTGGCCTTCGGGGTGATCCTCTGCGCCAACCTGGCCCTGGGGCTGCTGTCGCCCCCGGTCGGCGCCGGACTGTTCACCGCCTCGCTGCTGACCGGGGTCCGGGCCGAGCGGCTGTCCTGGCTGCTGATGCCCTTCTTCGCCGCCATGCTGGCCGTCCTGGCGGGCATGTCCATCGTCGCCGCCTTCCAAGCCGGAGCCTGACCCATGAAAATCCTGAAAGCCGCCGCCTGCCTGCTGATGCTTGCCGCGCCTGCCTTTGCCGAGACGCTGCGCATCGGCATGGTCACGCCGCCGTCGCACCAGTGGACGCTGTCGGCGCAGAAGCTGGCCGAAACGCTGGCCGACGAAACCGACGGCCGCCTGACGCTGAGCGTCTTCCCCTCGGGGCAGTTGGGAAACGAAGCGCAGATGCTGCAACAGCTTCAAGCGGGCGCGTTGGATTTTGCGTTCCTGACGGTGGGCGAACTGGCCAACCGCAACGCCGATTTCGGCATTCTGGTCGCGCCCTATCTGGTGCCCGACGCCGAATCCGCCGCACGTCTGCTGGAGGGCGATACGGCCGCCGCCTTGCAGGACCGACTGGGCGGGCTGGGGCTGAAGGGCCTGGGCCTGGGGATGGCGGGAATGCGGATCGTGCTGGTCTCGCGCCCGGTGGCCGAGGGCGAGACCCTGGCGGGCCACAAGATCCGCACCGTGCCCCTGGCGCAGGAACTGGATTTCTGGACCCGCGCCGGAACCGCGCCCACGCCACTGCCGCTGCCGGAACTGTTCGACGCCTATACCAACGGCCAGATCGACGGGATGCAGATCGACCTTGAAGGCACCTGGAACAACCGTTTTCACGACCATTCGGCCCAGGTTCTGGACACCCGGCACATGATTTTCCCGATGTTCGCCGTGGCGTCCGCCCGCAAATGGCAGACCTATTCCGAGGATGACCGCGCCCTGATCGCCGGGCTGATGGCGCAGACGACCGCCGACATCCGCGCCGCCTATCCCGGAATCGACGCCGACTATCGCGCCCGGCTGGTCGAAGCGGGCGCCCCGCTGAAAGAGGTCGGGCCGGATGTCTTCGGCGACGCGGTCGAGACCTGGTACGAGGAATGGCGCGCCAAGACGCCGCTGCTGGTCGATCTTGAGCAGGAACGGGACGCGCTTCTGAACCGGTAAGCCGTCTGCCGGAGGGCGCCCGTCTGCCGGAGGGCGCCCGTCTGGCGGGCGCCCTTCCTTGCTATTGCGCGGCGGCGACGGGGCCGACGGACCAGAACAGCGTCTCGCCCGAGCTGTCGTCCACGCCGTCGTTGTCGGTGACGACCCAGCCTTCGCCAGCCGCATCGATGGCAAAGCCCTCGACCTTGTCGACGACATAGCCACCGCCCCGTTTCAGATCGGGGATCAGGTCGCGAACCTCGTGCTTGGTGACCAGGGGCAGCGGCTGGCCCAGGGGGACGGGTTGCAGGTCGGCCAGCGGGACCGCGAACAGCTTCTTCACCCGCGCGGCGGCGCCGATCAGGTTGTCGCGTTCGATGACATAGGCCCGGTCGCCGTGGATGGCGATCTCGGACAGGCCCATCCAGCCCTCGTCGGTGGGTTCCAGCGGATAGGCCACCGCGCCCCATTCCTCGGATTCCAGGTCATAGGAGACAAGCTTCACCTGCCCGGCGGGATCGTCGCCCCATTCGCGTTGGACCGCCAGCCACAGGCGGTTGCCATAAAAGGCGATGCCCTCGAAGCCAAAGCGGGTCTCGTGCGCCAGCAGTTCGGCGGGAAGGCCGATCTCGTCCCGGATCTCGCCTTTGGCATCGACGCGATAGATCGCGTGGGGGATCAGCCGGTCGCTGCGCCCTTCCGAAGCCAGCCAGAAGCCGCCCTCTCCGTCCGGGGCGATCCCTTCCAGATCCAGCTTCTGCGCCGCGTCGCCGTTCCGCGTCACGACCGTCTTGGCGGTGATCCGGGCCGGGGTCTGCGTCGCGTCGATCGTGTAGATCGCGGGCTGGTTGCCATAAACGCTGTCCGAGACGGCGAAAAGCTGCCCCGGCGCCTCGCCCGCGGCAAGGCCGGACAGCGCGCCCCAGCCGATCAGGTCTTCGGCACCTGCCGATGTCAGCATGGGATAGGCGGCCGGGCCGGTCCCGCCCTGGAACAGCATCACATGGGCGCGCGCGCCGCCGTCCTCGCCCAGATCGGCCTCGTTCGCGGTGATCAGCAGGTTGCGTTCGGGCAGGGCCACGATCCCCTCGGGGCTGATGCCCGAAGGCAGCAACTGGGTCAGGCGCGGTGCCGCAAGATCGGACACGTCATAAACGCCGACGACCGAGCCGCGCTCGGACACCACGAAGACATAGGGCGTCCCGTTGAAGGTCGCGACCTCGATCGATTCCGGCTCGACGCCCTTGGCGTCGGACCGCTTGTCGGGATAATGCCCCGCCTGGATCACGGCATGTTCGAAGGTATTGCCGGAATCGAAGACCACGGTGCCGTCGCGATGGAAGATCGTCCAGCCGCGCGAACCGCCTTGATAATCGCCCTCGTTGGCGGTCGCGACATGGTCGGCGTCGATCCACTTGACCGCATCCGGCTCTCGCGGAATGTCGGCCAGGCTGTCCTCGAAGCGCAGGGCGCCGTCGTCGCGGGCGTCGATCCCCTCCAGGCTGACGGTTCCCGCGCTGAAATGCGACTTGACCGCGCCATCGGCGCCGATCACCACGATATGGTTGTTTTCCTGAAGCGTGACGACGATTTCGCCCGCGTCGTTCACATCCAGATATTCCGGCTCGGGATCCTCGGGGGCGATCTCGGCAAGGCCCGTCAGGTCGATGCGCTGCTGTGCGCCGCAATCCAATTCGTCCCCCGACACCGGCAGCTTGACGACATAGCCCGCCGGCATCTGCGGCAGGATCCCGTCGTCGTGATCCTCGTCCCGCTGGTTTTCGATGGCGACGGCCAGGAAGCTGCCGTCACGCGCCTTCACCACGGCGTCGGGCTGCCCGCCCAGGTCGCAGGAGGTCAGGATGTCGTGGCTGGCCAGATCCAGGACGCGCAGCGCGCCCGACGGCTGGGTGAAGAATTCGGACGTGTCGACGCCTGCATAGACGCGATTGCCGATGATCACCGCGGTGGTGGGTTCGCCGTCCATCTCGACCGTGCCCAGCCCCTTCGGCGCGGCGGGATCGGTGATGTCCAGAAATCCCAGAACCCCTAACGGGCTGTCGGAATAGACCAGCGTGTTGCCGTCTTCGGAAGCCGAAATGATCTCGGCCGAACTGGCCTTTGTCCGGTCCGCCCCTTCGGCCGCGTTGTCGGGCGTCGCGAAGCTGCCGATCCTGTTGAATGTCGTCTCGGACATGGCGGGCATCGCGGAAGCCAGCGCAATCGCCGAGGTCAGAAGCGCAAGTTTTTGCACGTCACTGTTCCCTTCTTACGGTCACAGGTGTGTGCAGCCCGATTATGACACTGGCGCTGCGGATTTGTGGCGGTTTCTTGACGCAGCCCGGGGGGCGTCCGCGTTCAGCCGTTCCTCTGGCCCACCCGCGCCAGCAGGATCACCGGCAGGATCCCCACCAGGACGATGGCCAGGGCGGCGATGGCGGCCTCTTCATAGGTTCCGCGCGCGGCCTCTCCGTATAGATGCGTCGCCAGGGTTTCGAAGTTCAGCGGGCGCAGCAGCAGGGTCGCGGACAGTTCCTTCATGCAGTCGACAAAGACCAGCAGCCCGGCTGCGGCAAGAGCCGCCCTGGACAGCGGCAGGTGGACACGGCGCAGCGTGCTGCCGATGCCATGGCCCAGGGTGCGCGCCGACTGGTCATAGCTGCGCGGGATGCGGGTCAGCCCGGCCTCGACCGAGCCGACCGAGATCGCCAGGAACCGCGCCAGATAGGCATAGCCAAGCGCCAGCCCCGACCCGATCAGCACCAGCCCCGGATCGATGCCCAGCAGATCCCTGGCCGTCCGGCCGATCCAGCGGTCCAGACCGCCCGCCGCGATCAGGATGCCAAGCGCCAGGATCGTGCCCGGCATCGCATAGCCCAGCGACGCGGCCCGCTGGACCACCTGCATCCCCCGCTGCGGAAACAGGCGCGCGGCATAGGCGACGATCAGGCCGCAGGCCAGCACGGCGGCGGTGGCCAGGGCGGACAAGGCGAAGGTGTTCCGGGCCTCGGTCAGAAGGCGGGCGGACAGGCCCGCGAACTGGAACCGCTTCCAGGCTTCGGTCGCCAGATAGAGGGCGGGCAGCACGAAGCCCAGCATCACGGGCAACAGGCAGACCGACAGCGCCGCCCAGCGGGCCGCGCCTTTCAGGGGGTGGCGCGCCATGCTGCGGGCGCGCTGCGCACTGACCGAGTAACGCTGCTTGCGGCGCGCCCACCGCTCAAGCGAGATCAGCGCGACCACCAGCAGCAGCATCGCCAGGGCGATCTGCGACGCACCGGCAAGGTCGGATCGCGTGACCCAGGTCGTATAGACCGAGATCGTCAGCGACCGGACCCCCAGGAATTCCGAGGCGCCGATGTCGTTCAGCACCTCCATCAGCGCCAGGCTGGTGCCGATGGCGATGGCCGGGCGCGCCAGCGGCAGCGCGACGCGCCACAGCATCCGCCGCCGCGAGGTGCCCAGGGTATGGGCGACCTCGACCAGGTTGGCGGCCTGGGTCATGAACATCGCCCGCACCGGCAGATAGACATAGGGGTAAAGGACAAGGCCCAGCAGCAGGATCGCGCCGGTCATCGACCGGATGTCGGGCAGGCGGAAGTCGCGCGGGCTGTCGAAGCCCAGCACCGCCCTGACCAGCGACTGGAACGGGCCAAGCGGGTGCAGCATGTCCAGATAGACATAGGCGATGATATAGGTCGGCACGGCCAGGGGCAGCAGCAGCGCCCATTCCAGCATCCGGCGGCCGGGAAAGTCATAGGCCGTGACCAGCCATGCCACCGTGATCCCGATCACCGCCGTCAGACAGCCGACACCGGCCATCAGCATCGCCGTCTGGCCCAGGGCACGGGGCAGCACATGCCGCGCCAGATGGGACCACAGGCCCTCGGACCCCTGGGCCGCCTGCCAGCCCAGGGCCAGGACAGGGACAAGGACCAGGGCCGCGATCAGCAGGCTGGCCCAGACCCAGAACCCGCCGCGCAGGCGCAGGACGGATTCGGCCGACAGGACCGCCGCAGACAGGAGGCGGCGGGGCGAGGCCCCGCCCGCCGTCTCAGTTGTCGAAGCCGACACGGTCGACCAGTTCGCTGGCCTCCTTGCGGTTCTCCACGATCCGGGTCAGCGGCGTGGGATCGACCTGCAATTCGCCGAACGAGGCGATGATCGGATCGACCGCAGCGCCGGGCTTGACGGGGTATTCGTAATTCGCCTCGGCATAAATCTTCTGCGCCTCGTCCGAGACCAGATATTCCAGCAGTTGCACCGCCTGATCGCGGTTCGGGGCGTGCTTGGCGACGGCCGCGCCGCTGATGTTCACATGCGTGCCGCCTTCCTCGAAGGTGGGCAGGATCACCTTGATCGCATCGCCCCAGGCGCGCTGTTCGTCGCCGCCCTTCCCGGACTGCATCAGGCCGACATAATACGAATTCGCCACCGCGATGTCGCAGATGCCGCCCAGGATGTCCTTGGCCCCGTCGCGGTCGCCGCCCCCCGCCTGCCGCGCCAGATTGGCCTTGAGGCCGGTCAGCCATTCCTCGGTCTCGGCCGCGCCGTGATGGGCCATGAAGGCCGAAAACAGCGCCGTGTTATAGGGATGCTGGCCCGACCGGATGCAGATGCGGCCCTTCCATTCCGGGTCCGCCAGGCTTTCATAGGTGATGCTGTCGGTGTCCAGATCCTTGGCGGCATAGATCACGCGCGCGCGCATCGACAGGGCGAACCACTGGTTGCCGGGATCGCGCAGGTTTTCCGGCACTGCCGCGGTCAGAACCTCGGATTCGACCGGCTGGGTCAGGCCCTTGTCCACCAGATCGGCCAGGTTGCCCGCATCGACCGCCATCAGCAGGTCGGCGGGCGAGCTTTCGCCCTCGGACGCCACGCGTTCCGCCAGCCCGTCCTTCAGAAAGACGGTGTTCACCGTGATGCCCGTGGATTCGGTGAAGGCGGCCAGCAGCGGCTCGACCAGTCCCGGTTCGCGCGAGGTATAAAGGTTCAGTTCCTGGGCCTGGGCGGCGCCCGTCGCGGCAAGAATGGCTGTCGATGCCAAGGCGGCGCGAAGAACGAACGGTGCGGATTTCATGTGACCTCCCATAACCCATGGATGTTTCCGCAGGGTCATACGTCACGGGCGCGGGATAGTCTATTATTTTCCTCAGCTTTGATCCAGGGGATCCTGCCCGCCGTACGGATCCTCGGGGAAGACATGAATCTGGGCGCCGTTCAGTTGCAGGCTGACCTTGTCGCCGATGGCCATGGGGATGCGGACATGGGAATGCATCCGCAGCGTCTGGGCCAGGGGATGGACCATGATGTCGATCTGTTCGCTTTCCCCGGTGAAGGTCTTGCCGACGATCCGGGCGGAAATCCCCTGTTCGTCGGGACCGATCGACAGCGCCTGCGGGCGGATGCAGGCCAGGGCCAGCGCGCCGTCGGGCAGATCCAGATCGGCCGGGAAGGTGCCGATGGGGGTCACGATCCGGCCGTCCGACCAGATGCCCGTCAGCCGGTTGCAGGGGCCCATGAATTCCGCCGCATAGGCCGAACAGGGCCGGTCGTAAATCTCGAACGGAGAGGCGGCCTGCTCGATCCGGCCGTCACGCATCAGCACGATCAGATCGCCCACGGCCAGGGCCTCTTGCGGATCATGCGTGACCATGATCGCGGTCGTGCCGGCTTCGCGCAGGGTCGCGACCGTCTCTTGGCGGACCCGTTCGCGCAGGCCCTGGTCGAGGTTCGAGAACGGCTCGTCCATCAGCAGGACGGCGGGCTTGGGGGCCAAGGCGCGGGCCAGGGCCACCCGCTGCTGTTCGCCGCCCGACAGGGAATGGGGATAGCGGTCCAGCAGATGGCCCAGGCCGACGATCCGGTCCACCACCTCGGCCACCCGCTGGCGCCGGGCGGGGCGGGGCAGATGGCGCAGGCCGAAGGCCAGGTTTTCGGCCACCGTCAGATGCGGGAAAAGCGCATAGTCCTGGAACATGAACCCGATATGGCGGTCCTCGGGTTCGACGAAGCGGCCGGGGCCGACAAGCTGGGTGCCGTCCATCAGGATGCGGCTGCCGGGATCGGGCCGGTCCACGCCCGAGATGATCCTGAGCAGGGTCGATTTGCCGCAGCCCGATTGACCCAGCAGGCAGGTGATCTTGCCGGGCGGGATCGCCAGCGAAATGTCCGACAGCACCGGACGGCCGTCGAAATGGCGCGACACGCCTTCAAGCTCAAGCGCGGCTGCCGGATTGGCGTGCATTCATGGCCTTTCAGTTTCACCCCGCCGCGCCCCGCAAGGCGGCAGCCTTTCGGGTGCTATCCGATCCGGGCGGCATTCTCCAGTCGCGGCGGAAAGGCGGCAAGGGGCCTGTGGTCAGCGGCCCGGCGCCCTGCTGCGCCACTTTTTCCCCCACCCTCGGGAATAACCGCCGCGCCGCGCCGTAATCCTCGTGCAACCGCGCCACAAAGGAGATGCGCAATGCCTGCCCTGAACGAATTCCCGTCGCCCGACACCCTGAAATGGGCCTTCACCACCCGCCGCGTGGACCAGGACGCCTTGGCCGGACTGTCGGCCGATTTCGCCGCAGCCGTGGCGGGCGATCTGGTCCTGTGCCGGGTTGCCCAGCTGGGCCAGCACCGCAAGCTTCAGCTTGCAGGCTGCCGCACGTCCGAGCTGTATCCCGGCGATCTGGTCGTGCTGTGCCTGGGCGACCGCTATGCCCCCGACCAGTTCGAGGGGCGCGCGGTCCTGGACGGCCCCGTCGCCGATCTTCTGGCGGGCGGCGGCATCGTCGGGCGGATGGAGCGCGCCCACAGCCGGATGGCGCCCCCCACCCGGCTGGAGCCGGTCGGCATCCTGATCGACGCTTCGGGCAGGCGGATGAACGTCGCCGATTACGCCCTGCCCGCCGCGACCATCCCCGACCATGTGACGGTGATCGGCGTCTTCGGGGCCTCGATGAATTCCGGCAAGACCACCGCCGCCGTCAGCATCGCGCATGGTCTTGCGGCGGCGGGATACCGGGTTGCGGGGGTCAAGGCCACCGGCACCGGCGCCTTCGGCGATTTCAACGCCTTCGAGGATGCGGGCGTGCCCGCCACCGATTTCACCGATGCCGGGATGCCCACCACCTATCGGATGCCCCTGCCCCGGATCGAGGCGGGCTTCGAGGCCCTCGTCGGCAATGCCGCAGCCGATGGCGCCCAGATCGTCGTGGTGGAAATCGCCGACGGCGTCTTCCAGGCCGAAACGGCTTCGATCCTGCGCGGATCTCGTATCAGGTCGCGGCTGGACGGCATCCTGTTCGCCGCGCCCGACGCCCTGGGCGCCCTGGGCGGAACCCAGGTGCTGCGCGCCCACGGGCTGCGGCCCTTCGCCATCTCGGGGATGGTCACCTGCTCTCCCCTGGGCCAGACCGAGGCCGTCGCCGCCACCGGCATCGCGCATTACGCGCGCGAGGAACTGACCTCGGCCGAGGTGGCCGGCCGTCTGGTCGCCGGGTTCCTGCGCAGCGCCCGCCCCGACGCGACCGACCGGGCGGCCTGATGGGCGGGTTGCCCCGGGTCGGGGCCGATGGGCGGATGGCGCGGCTGTGCGCCATCGCCTGCCTGGGAATCGGCCAAGCCGCGGCCCTGGGCGCCGTGGCCTTCGCCACCCGATCCGCTTTCGGCGCCATGAGCCGGGGCGAGATGCCGGGGGCCGCGGCCTTCGTGCCGTTGGTCGCGGGCGGGATCGGCGTGGGCCTGCTGCGGATGGCCGCCCGCGTCCAGGCCGAGTCGGTGGGCCACAGCTTCGCCAGCAGCCTGCGCCACCGGCTCTATGCCCATATCGCCGGGATGAACCGTTCGGACCTGGC
This sequence comes from Paracoccus sp. 22332, assembly GCF_052045125.1. NCBI lineage: Bacteria > Pseudomonadati > Pseudomonadota > Alphaproteobacteria > Rhodobacterales > Paracoccaceae > Paracoccus > Paracoccus sp. 22332. Next base: position 208,637 of record NZ_JBQEOI010000004.1, on the reverse strand, counting down.
CGCGCGGCGCCAGGGCGGGCTGTCGCTGCGCTTCGTGGGCGATCTGTCGGCGGCGCGCAACTGGGCCGGGGGCGGCATCGCCCAGGCGATCCCCGCCCTGGTGATCCTGCCCGGCGCGCTGCTGGCGCTGGTGCTGCTGCAACCCGCGCTTGCCGTCGCGGCGCTGCTGCCGGTCTGCGCCGCCCTGATCCCCGCCGCGCTGTTCGCGGGCGGCCTGGGCCAGCGGCACCGCCATCTGCGCAGCCGCCGCGCGGGCATCGCCATGTCGGTGATCGAGCGTCTGGGCCTGGCCACCGAACTGGACCTGACCGGGCGCACCGCCAACGAACTGGCCCGCCNCGGGCCGGACCCTGGCGCGCGACGCGACCGCGCGGCGGCTGCATCGCGAAGTGCTGCGCCTGCTGCCTCAGCTGGGCGCGGCGCTTGGCGGCGCGGCGGTGATCTGGACCGCCGCGCGACGCGGCCTGCCGACGGCGGAAACGGCGGCGGCCCTGGCGGTGCTGTCGATCCTGGTGATGCCGCTGACCGACCTTGCCTCGATCTGGGACCGCTGGTGCGCCTGGCGCATCGCCCGCGACGCCTGCGAACGCCTGCTGGCCCGGCCCAGCCAGTTGCGCCGCATCGCCCCGCGTCGCGGCCCGGTGCCGGTGCGCTTCACCGGCCGCACCCACTTGGACCGCCCGGCGGAACTGGATATCCCCGCGGGCGCCCTGGCCGTGATCTGGGGACCGCCGGGATCGGGCAAAAGCGACCTCGCCCGCCTGATCGCCGCGCAGGACCGGCCGCGGTCCGGCCGGATCGCCTATGGCGCCCAGGAGGGCCTGCCGCGCATCGCCTATATCGGTCCCGCGCCGCTGGTCCTGAAAGGCAGCCTGCGCCGCACGCTGACGCTGGGCGTCTCTCCTCGCCCCAGGGGCCGGGCGATCCGCGCCGCCGCCCGCGCCTATGGGTTGCGGCAGGTTCTGGACCGGATCGGCAGCACCCGCGAGGCGCTGCCCGAGGCGGCGGGCAGCCTGTCCACCCAGGAACAACTGGCCTTGGGCCTGGCCCGCGCGGCGCTGATGCAGCCCGACCTGATCGTGGTCGATCACCCCGCGCTCAGCCCCGACCAGGCCCCGCTGATCGCAAGGCTGCGCGCCGAAACCGGCGCCACGATCGTGGTGGTCGGCCCGCCGGACGTCTTTCCCGACGCGCGGCGGGTGATCGCCCCGCAGCCGATGGCCGTTCCGGTCCAGCGATAAAGACCGTCAGCCCCCGACCAGGGCTTCGGCGGGCAGTTTCTCGGCGATGAAGCCGCTGACCACATCGCGAAAGGCGGCGACGACCGGCTTGTGCCGACGGTCCTTGCGGATCAGCAGGTATTCGTCCAGCTCCAGCCGGGCCCGCGACGGGATCAGCGGGCGGGTGGTCAGGCGGCGGTCCGGCGGCACTTCCGAGATCACGAAGAACGCGACGCCCATGCGGCGCGCCACTGCCTCGCGGATGGCGCTGCGTTCGCGGATGGTGATTTCGCGGCCCGTCCGCACGCCCTCGATATCCAGCATCTGCTGGACGAAGGCGCGGGTCCGCGATCCCGGTTCGCGCATGATGATCGTCTCGCCCTGCAAATCCGGGAAGGCCACGGCGCGGCGGCGGGCCAGGGGGTGATCGCGCGCCAGAACCAGGTGGAAGCGTTCGCGCATCAGCGGCTCGGCGGTGATGACATCGCCGATCGGCGGGTTCATGGCGATGCCGATATCGGCGCTGCCGTCACGTACGGCCTGGCCGATATCGTCGACCGAGGCGATGGCCAGCATCAGCGACACCGCCGGATGGCGTTCGCCAAAGCGGCGCATCAGCTCGACCGCAAGCGCCGTGCTGTCGGACATGATCGACAGATGGCCGTTCACAAGCGCACCGGGGCCGCGCAGGGTGACCTGAACCTCGTCCACCACCTCCATCAGCCGTTCGGTGACCTGCAACAGGTTCTGGCCCGCATTGGTCAGCGCAAGCCTGCGCCCGCGCTTTTCGAACAGCCGCAGGGCGTGGCGGGCCTCAAGCGCATGGATCTGCTGGGACAGGGTGGATTGCGACACGCCGAGAACAAGCGCCGCCCGCGCCACGCCGCCTTCGCGCGCCACGGCATGAAAGGCCCGGATATGCGAAAAATTCACGAGTCACCCAACCGTCTGCGAACGGCCGGATTACTGCGGGGATATGGCGGTTTCATGACGGCCGGGGCATCGCGCGCCCCGGCCGCCGGGCGGTCAGGCCGTCGCGCGGCGCGACCGGCGCAGCACCAGCATCCCCAGACCCGACACCAGAAGCAGCGCCCCGGCGGGCAGCGGCACCGGCGCGGGCTGGGACGCCCCCTCGGCCCAATAGGCGATGTCATAGGTTTCGCCATCGCGCAGCGCCCGCAGCGGATCCGAGTCGGGCAGCGACAGGAAGGCCAGCGACACGGTCAGGCTGTCGCCGAACAGGCCCGCGATGCTGCCGGTCAGATCGCCGAAGACCAGGGACAGCACGCCGTCGCTGGCGCTGACCCGGTCCAGCACGCCATCGACCAGCCAGCCGCCCTCGTCGCGCAGCGAAAAGGCGCCGCTGGCATCCGCATAGGGATCCGCCAGATCGAAGGTCAGCGACAGATCGGCCAGCAGGCTGTCGCCCGTGGCCACGCCATCGACCACCGCCAGCGCATCAAAGGCCAAGAAGTCGCCGGTGCCCTCGTGGGCCAGGAAATATCCGCTGGCCTGCGGAACGTCGATGACGGGGGCGGCGACGGGCGCCGCCGCCGCGCCCAGGGGAAGCGCCATCAGCAGCGCGGCAAGAAGGGGTTTGAACATGGCTATGCCTTTCTGAATGCGGGGGCGGCCGCGCTTACGCGAACACCAGGGGATCATCGTTGAAGAAGACGATGCTGTCGGCGGTCACGCCCGTTCCGCGGATATAGATGGCGTCGTCCTGACCCTGGGGATCGTCCAGATAGGCGACGACCGTGGCCCCCGCCTGCTGGATCCGCGCCACCGAAACGCCCTCGGCCAGCGAGATCCGGTCCACGCCGACCTCGTAATCGGTGATCGTGGTCCGCGCCCGCACCCCGTCCAGGGCTTCGAAGCCGAAATGGAACAGATCGGCCCCGGCACCGCCGGTCAGCTGATCCATGTTGCCGCCCGCGCCGATCAGCAGGTCGGCGCCGTCCGTGCCTTGCAGCCGGTCGCGCCCCGCCGTGCCCATCACGATGTTCATCGAGGGGGCATCGTCCAGCCGGACCACGGCAAGGTTGTCAAAGCCCAGCCCGGTGCTGGCATAGCTGTAAAGCGCGACGCCCCCCTTGGCGAAAGCCGTGTCGGTGACCAGCGATTCGAAGACCTCGACCCCGTCCACGTTGACCGACAGGCGGTCCCCCTCGGCCTCGACACGCAGGCGCATCGTCTGGTCCTGGGCATAGTTGTGCCAGCCGCGCGCCAGCACGGTCTCGTAGCCGTCTTCGACGCGGATGATCTGGGCCAGTCCGGCCTGATCGTCCAGTTCGACCTTGTAGTAATTCTGGTCATCGACATAGCGGACCAGAACCCCAAGGGCATCGTCATCGGATGGCGTCACATCCACCTCGACCGCGTAATCGGACCAGTCCTGCCCGCCCTCGATCAGCGCATAGGTGCCGTCGCGCAGGATATAGGCGCCCTCGCCGCCCTTGGACCAGGCCCCCCAACCCGGACCCTGCTGACCCGATCCGATATCGCTGTCCTGAACCAGCACGCCATCCACGATCCGCCAGTCCGAGGGCATGTTCGTGCCGTTGTCCACGATGGTGTAACGGTCCAGCGACCCGCTGCGGAAATCGTCGGCGAACAGCAGCTTGTCGCGGCCCGTCACCTCAAGATCGACGCGATCCTGCGAGACCTTGCCGTTCACATCCGTGACCCGCAGCGTGACCTGCGATTCGCCGACGCCCGCGGCGATCACCGCGTCGCGGCCGGTCGCGACAACCTTGCCGCCCAGCAGCCATTCATAGCTGGCGACAGCGGCGGGGCTGATGGTCGCGGCGGCGGTGACGGCGATGCCCTCGCGCCCGTCGCCATCCAGGTCGATGGCACGGGTCTGGCCCAGGGCGCGGGCCGACAACACCTGGCCGTTCACCGACACCTCGTCGAAGGACGCGCGGTCCATCGCGCGGCTGAGGATCCCGACCGTGCCGCCCGACAGCGGATCGGCATCGACGACCGGGCCTCCGAACAGAAGCTGATCGTCCAGCGTGACGATGATGCCGCTGTCGCCGACCGCGATGCGCAGATCCTGATCCGCGTGGTGGCGATAGGCGCCCGATTCCTGCGCCAGGACCGTGCGTTCGCCGTTCTGGACGCGGACAAGCTGTCGGGTGAAGCTCTGCTGGTCGATGGCCAGTTCGTAGTGGTTGTTTTCATCCTGCCAATAGAACACCGCGCCGATGGTGTCGTTGTCTGCGGGATGGACCACCATGTCGAAGACGTAATCGGTCCAGTCGGCATCGGGATTGCCCTGATAGACCAGCAGTTCGTTCCCGCCGTTGGTCTGGGCGTATAGCGCGCCCTCGCCTTCGCCATTGGGATTGCCGAAGATCGAGCCTTTCAGCAGGAAGGATCCCAGATTGTCCGCAGGCGCCAGCGTGCCGACCGCAGCCTTGCCGAAATCCAGCTGATCCAGCGCGCCGTCGAAGTTCATCTGGAAGGCGCCTTGGGTGGCCGATCCGGCCAGCGGACCGTCGGCATCGACCCCGCCCATCGCGGCGATATCGGCATCCGACAGCCGTTCCGGGGTAAAGGCCACCGCGTTCACGAACATTTCCGACGTATAGTTGTCGCGGTCGGCGAACAGCAGGAAACCCTTGTCCGCGTCGATGGTCCAGCGGCTGCCATCGGCGACGTTGCCGTCGACCGTCTGCGTGCCGACCAGCGTGCCGTCGATGTATTTGCGCATCACATGCGCGCCGTCCTCGACCGTGACGCTGATGGTCACGCGGTTCCATTGGCCGAACTTGAATTCGCCCCCATAGACGCCCAGCGTGCCAAGCCCGCCATCATCTTGCAGATACAGATCGGCATCGGTGGTATTGGTCACATCGGTCTGGAACAGCCCCGCCCAACCCTTGGCCGGACGGTCCGCCAGGATGTCCAGGACCAGCGTATATTCCAGGATCTGGCCGGTCGCATCCGGCTTGACCAGAATGCCCTGATCGGGTTGCAGCGCGGCGATCCGCGCCACGCTGGCCGGTTCCGCCGCAGGCTGGCCGCCGCCATAGGGGCGCAGGTCGATGGCCGGGGTCTTCAGACGGCTGTCGAAGCTGTCGGCGCGGCCCTGCGCGCCGCCGTTGTAATCGTCCCATTCGTCGGCATCGGCGATGGCGATCACACCGTCGCCCAGCTTGAAGTAATCGCGCTCCTGCCGGTCGGCCGAGGTCCAGAATTCGGGCGTGGCAAAGCTCCAGCCGCTCCATTCCGTGGTGCCGGGGGCCATGCCTTCGGCATTCTCGCGGTCCCAGCCCTCGGGCGTCTCGTGGGTCCAGCCCAGCCGGTCGGCGGGGATGTTTTCATCGGCGGCCGGTTGCAGCTTGTCGGTCAGCCCGTCGAAGCTTTCCGACAGCAGCAGCTTGCGCCCCTCGGGGGTGTCCACGCTGACCTCGACATCGTCGATGGCCCACCACCAGTCATTGTCCGCGCCGCTGAGCCGGAAGCCGAAGCTGACCGATTCCGCCGACACCGGCGCCTCGAAATCGATCGAGACGCGCTCGTTGACGTGATCCAGCGAACTGTTGCCGCCGGTATTGGCGGTGGTGAAGGATTTCAGCACGCTCCAGGTCGCGCCGCCGTCATAGGACACCATGACATCGCCGGTCATCTTGTCATAGGGGCGGAAGCTCGAATCGAACGAGAGGTTCAGCGAGATCGTCTCGCCGTCGTTCACGGCAGGCTTCTGGAAGCCCGTGTCGGTGCCGATCTGGAAGGGCGGGCGGGCGGCGTCGGGCGTGGTCCAGCCCTGCGCCTTGCCGTCGTCGAAGGTCTCGGTCAGCAAGTGGCGCGGGCCCTCGACGATGACGGTCTTTTCGTCGCGGCTGACGTTACCCTGATCGTCGCTGACCTCCAGCACCAGACGGTTGGTGCCCTGCCCCAGTTCGACCGACAGTCCGGGCTTGTCGCCCTCGGCCAGCAGCAAGCCCTGCGCGTCATACCAGCGATAGGTCAGCGCGCGCCCGTCATCCGGCAGGATCGTGCCCGAGGCATCCAGCGTCACATCGGCCAGCCCATCGGCATCGGCCGCCAGAACCAGATCCGCGCCCGCCTTGGCGATGGCGATCTCTTTCGGGGCACCGATCCCGGCGTTTTCGAAGGTTTCCTGATGGTCCACGCGGTCGAAGAACTTGTCCAGCCCGCTGAACTTGGTGTGCGTGGTGATGCGGTCGTTGTCGGGGTCGACCACGACGATACGGAAGGCGCCATTGCCCGCGCGTCCCCCCAGCGAGGCGTCGCCGCCGCCGGTGATCTCGTCCGCGATGCCGTTCTGATAGTTGACGAAAATCTGATACAGGTTGTTGCCGCCCGCGGTCTGGCTGACCACGGTCTCGGCCCCGTCCAGGAAGTTGTGGCCGTTGAAGGTGAAACTGATGTTGGGATATTTCGACGCCAGCTCGCGATACATGTCCTCACCGTCGTTGACGTTGCGGACATCGTCGCGGATGCCATAGCCCCAGCCGCCGTTCTCGCCGGTCAGCGCCTCGGTGGTGGGATCGACGCGCTTGTCGCCGCCGTTCCAGGAATGGGTGTTGATGATGACGCGGTGGTCCAGATGGCCCTCGATCACCTCGCCCGCCCAACGCAGCACGTCATCGGGGGCGCCGAATTCCAGGCTGAGGATCAGCCAGTCCTGCCCGTCCGGGCTGGTGAAGGTATTGTAACTGTTGCGCAGCGAAGGCTGGTCGTAACCGTCATAGGTCCCGTCCACGCCCAGTTGTTCGGGCGTGAAGTAATCGTCGATCTTCGAGGTGAAGTCCTGCGCGTGTCCGCCGTCGCCCTGATCGTGGTTGCCCACCGCCAGCGTATAGTCGATGACGCCGTCCATATGGCTCCAGGCGTCCTTGGCGATCTGCCACTGATGGTCATAGTTGTTGTCGGTCACATCGCCGACCTGCAACACATGGGCGATGTTCAGCGCGTCCTTGTGGGCGGCGATATGCTGGATCATCTCGGCGAACATGGCCCGGATTTCCGGGTCCGTGGTCGAGGTATAGCTTTGCGTGTCCGGCACGGCGATGAAGCTGTAGGCATTCGGACCCGCAACGATGGCGCGGAAGCTGTCGGTGACGCTGTTGCCCTCGGCATCCTTGAAGGTCAGCGTCAGGTCGGCATGGCCAAGCGCGCCCGGCTCGATCGTCAGCACGCCGTCCTGGATCGTGGCGGTCGCGCTGCCCGCGTCCGAGGTGGTGATCTCGAACCCGGTCGCGCCAGGGTAAAGATCGCCGAGGTCAAAGGTCGAGGCCGCGTTCTGGCGCAGCAGGAAGTCCATCATCATCGCTGTTCAATCCCATGATTCTGGCGCACCGGCAGCACCGGCACGATGTCGACAGGCGGCGGATGCGGATGACGGGCATCCCGCCATGATCCGCCTTGCGGGCAACCTGGGCGACGGGACAGGTCCGGGACAAATTCATTCTGTGGCAAAACAGTTAATCGCCATCGAAGTGACCGCGCCCCTGGGGTGATCCATGGTTTCGTATTTCATCCAAAGGATGTGCCGGGACGAACCGGCCTTTCCCGGCAGCCCCGTCGCGGACTGCGACAGAATATCCGACCCAAATAATCTGGATTGACTCGGCGCATGGGTGGCGTAGTGATCGAATCGCGGCACCGAGCAGGGGAAACGCCATGCTTGCACCATTCCTGATCATGCTGCGCGAGGGGCTGGAGGCCGCGCTGATCGTCGGCATCATCGCGGGATACCTGCGCCGCACGGGGCGCGCGGCCTGGCTGCCCGCCGTCTGGATCGGCGTGTTCCTGGCCATCGCCGCCGCCCTGTTCGCGGGCGCCGCGCTGCAACTGGCAAGCGCCTCGTTCCCGCAAAAGGCGCAGGAACTGTTCGAAGGCGCGATCGGGCTTGTCGCCGTGGCGGTGCTGGTCTGGATGGTCTTCTGGATGCGCCGCGCGGCGCGGTCGATGAAGTCGACGCTGCACGCCTCGGTCGAGGCGGCGGTGGGCGGCGGGGCCTGGGCGCTGATCGGCATGGTGTTCCTGGCCGTCGCCCGCGAGGGGCTGGAATCGATCTTCTTCCTGCTGGCGGTGCTTCAGCAAAGCCGCGACGTGCTGGCGCCGCTGGGCGCGGCCCTGGGGGTCGCCGTGTCGGCCGGGATCGGCTGGGGGATCTATGCGGGCGCGCTGCGGCTGGATCTGGCGCGCTTCTTCCGCTGGACGGGGGTCTTCATCCTGTTCGTGGCCGCCGGGCTGCTGGCGGGATCGCTGAAGGCCCTGCACGAGGCGGGCGTCTGGAACGGCTTGCAGGCGCGCGTCTACGACATCAGCCACATCCTGCCCGAAACCAGCCCCCTGGGCACGGTGCTGGCGGGCGTCCTGGGGTACCGCGACGCCCCCACCCTGGGCGAGGCCGTCGTCTATGCGGCCTTCCTGACGGTGATGCTGGTCCTGTTCCTGCGCCCCGACGCGGCCGCCGCGCCGCGCCGCCACTCTGTCCGGGATCTGACATGACCGACGCTCCTTCCCGCGCGGGCCTGGGCCTTGCCGCTGCCCTGGCCGCCCTGCTGGCCGTGGCCGGGGGCGGCGCCTTCTGGTATGCCGCGCGGCAAAACGCCGCCGCCAATCGCGGCGCGGTGGCCGACATGACCGTCAGCGTCGGCGCGCAAAGCTGCGATCCCGGCGACATCACCGTCGCAGGCGGCAGGCGCAGCTTCGAAATCGTGAACAATTCGGATCGCCCGATCGAATGGGAGATCCTGGACGGCGTGATGGTCGTGGCCGAACGGGAAAACATCGCCCCCGGCTTTCGCCAGACCCTGACCGTGCAACTGGCGCCCGGCGATTACGCGATCACCTGCGGGCTGCTGTCGAACCCGCGCGGCAGCCTGCATGTCACCGCCTCGGACGAGGCGGCGGCCGCCGCGTCCCAGGTCACGCTGCGCAAGTTCCTGGGGCCGCTGTCGGAATACCGCGTCTATCTGGTGATGCAGGCCAATGCCGCCGTGAAGACCGCTCAGGCGCTGCGGACCGCCATCGCGGCGGGCGACCTGCCCGGCGCGCAACAGGCGTGGAAGGCCGCCCGCATCCCCTATCGCCATATCGAGCCGCTGGCCTCGCGCCTGTCGGATCTGGAAAACGCCATCGACCCCAATGCCGCCTATCTGGCGGGGCGCGAGGCGGATCCGGGCTTCACCGGCTATCACCGGCTGGAATACGGGCTGTTCGGGCAGGCCGGCACCGACGGGCTGCTGCCCGTCGCCGACCGCCTGATAGCCGACCTGCAAGACCTGTCGACGCGGCTGAAGGCGGTGGACCTGGACCCCGCCCTGCTGACCGCCCTGCCCGGCGCGGCGGCGGGCCAGCTTGCCACCGCCCATGTCCCCGCGGGCGAGAACCTGTATGCCGGCAACGACCTTGAGGAATTGCAGGCCAGCCTGGATGGGATCGGCAAGCTGGCCGGACTGCTGCGGTCGGTGGCGGCGGGGATCGATCCGGCCCTCGACGCCGACATCGGCGCGGCGCAGGCCCAGGTCGAACTGGATCTGGCGGCGCTGAAACAGGGCGGGGGCTGGCCCGCCTATGACCAGGTGCCGGACGATGCCCGGCACCGCCTGGCCGGTTCCCTGACCGCTTTCCAGGCGGTGCTGGACCGGCTGCAACCCGTGATCGGACTCGACTGAGATGCGCCTTGCCCCGACCCGCCGCGCCGTCCTTCTGGGCCTGGGGGCCAGCGGCCTGGCGCTTGCCGCGCGCGCCGGGGAACCCGCCCCCCAGGTCAGCGACGCGCCCCCCGCCGATGCCGGGACCGCCGCGCAGCGGGTGCCGTTCCACGGCCCGCACCAGGCGGGGATCACCACGCCGCGCCCGGAAAACGGCATCCTCGCGTCCTTCGACGTGGTGGCGGGATCGGTCGACGACCTGGAACGGATGCTGCGGCTGCTGACCGACCGCGCGCGGTTCCTGACCGGGGGCGGTCCGGTCCCCGATCTGGATCCGGCGCTGCCGCCCGCCGGGTCGGGGCTGCTGGGGCCGGTGATCCTGCCCGGCAACCTGACCATCACCGTGGCCCTGGGCGCGTCGCTGTTCGACGACCGGCCGTGGCTGGCGGGCCTGAAACCCGCGACCCTGCAACGCATGGCGCGGTTTCCGAACGACGCCCTGGATCCCGCTTTGTGCCATGGCGACCTGTCGATCCAGTTCTGCGCCAATCTTCAGGACACCAACATCCATGCCTTGCGCGACATCGTGAAGACCCTGCCGGAATTCCTGGTGCTGCGCTGGATGGTCGAAGGCAACGTGCCCCCGGTCGTCCCCGACGCCGAAGGCGCCACGCCGAGCGCGCGGAATTTCCTGGGTTTCCGCGACGGATCGGCCAATCCCGATTCCAACGACGCCGCGCTGATGGACCGGATCGTCTGGACCCATGGCGCGCATGAACCCGACTGGGCGCAGGGCGGCAGCTATCAGGCGGTGCGGATCATCCGCAACATGGTGGAACGCTGGGACCGCACGGCCCTGGTCGAACAGGAACGCGTCTTCGGGCGGCGCAAGATGACCGGCGCGCCGCTTGACGGCGGCCTGGACGCGACCGAACAGCAGGTTCCCGATTATGCCGCCGATCCCGAAGGGCGCGTCACCGACGCCGAATCGCATATCCGGCTGGCCAATCCCCGCGACGCGGAAAGCCAGAAGAACCTGATCATGCGCCGTCCCTTCAACTATTCCCGAGGCGCGCTGAAAAACGGCCAGCTGGACCAAGGCCTGCTGTTCATCTGCTGGCAGGCCGACCTGGAGGCAGGCTTCATCGCCGTGCAGAACCGCCTGAACGGCGAGCCGCTTGAGGAATATATCAAGCCCATCGGCGGCGGTTATTTCTTCGCCCTGCCCGGCGTCCGCGACGATGCGGATTACCTGGGCCGGGCGCTTGTCGACGCAGCCCGGCGGACGTGACGCCCAGCCAACCCATCCCCGACGATCACGAGGAGACCTTGAGATGATCGCAACCCTTCTTCGCGGCACCGCCCTGGGCCTTGGCCTTGCCACCGCCGCGCTTGCCGCCGAACCATCGCTGGAACTGGTCGGGCCGCTGTCCGACTACAAGATTTTCGTGGCCGAGAATACCGCGCAGCTGGTGACGGATGCCGAAGCCTTCGTCGCCGCCATCAAGGCGGGCGACCTGGACCGCGCCAAGTCGCTGTTCGCGCCGACCCGCACCAGCTATGAACGGATCGAACCCATCGCCGAACTGTTCTCGGATCTGGACGTGTCGATCGACGCGCGCGCCGACGATTACGAAAAGGCCGAACAGGATCCCGCCTTCACCGGATTCCATCGCATCGAATACGGGCTGTGGTCGCAGGGTTCGACCGAGGGGCTGGACCAATATGCCGACAAACTGCTGGCCGACATCAAGGATCTGGACGCGCGGATCAGCGCGCTGACCTTCCCGCCGGAAGTCGTGGTGGGCGGCGCCGCCGTGTTGATGGAGGAGGTCGCGGCCACCAAGATCTCGGGCGAGGAGGACCGCTACAGCCGCACCGACCTGTGGGATTTCGACGCGAATTTCGAAGGGTCCGAAAAGATCTATACCCTGTTCCGCCCGCTGATCGAAGCCGACAACGCCGATTTCGTGGCCAAGGTGGACGGTAATTTCGCGGCCGTGGACGAGGTGCTGGCGAAATACAGGACCGCCGACGGCGGCTTCGTGTCCTATGAGGAACTGACCGATGCCGACCGCACCGCGCTGTCGGCCAAGGTCAACACCCTGGCCGAGGATCTGGCGACCCTGCGCGGCAAGCTGGGCCTGGGCTGACCCACGCGGGGGGCGGGACCGGCCCGCCCCTTACGCCAGCTTGTGCGGCGGCACCGGGGCATAGCCGCCCAGGCGCGAGGTTCGCAGCCCCAGCCGCACCAGCGATTCGCACAGCGCCACCGCGCAACTGACCCCGTCCAGCACCGGGATCCCATGGTCCGCCGACAGGCGCCCGGCCAGATCGGTCATGCCCGCGCAGCCCAGCACGATGGCCTCGGCCCGGTCGTCGGCAATGGCACGGGCGATTTCCGCGCTGATGCGGGTGCTGGCGTCGCTGCCCGGTTCCTCCAGCTCCAGCACCGCGACCTCGGACGACCGGACGCGGGCGCAGCGCGCCCACAGGCCATAGCGGTGCAGGTTGTGTTCCAGGGCCGGGACCGACCGCGCCAGCGTCGTCACCACCGAGAAGCGGTTGGCGATCATCGAGGCCATGTGATAGGCGGCCTCGCCGATGCCCACGACCGGCTTGTCGGTCAGGCAGCGCGCCGCGTCCAAGCCGGTATCGTCGAAACAGGCGATCACCACCCCGTCCACGTCGGGATTGTCGCGGATCACCCCCAGCAGCCCTGCCAGGCTGATGGCCTCGTCGTAATAGCCCTCGATCGAGGCGGGGCCGTGGGCGGGGTTCAGGGCCAGGATCTCGGTGCCGGGCGCGGCGGCGCGTCGGGCGGCGGCGCCGATCTTGGCGGTCATCGACGCGGTGGTGTTGGGGTTCAGGACCAGGATGCGCATTCAGACCTCTCCGCCCAGGTAGGCGGCCTTGACGCGCGGATCGTCCAGAAGCGCGCGCGAATTTCCCGACAGCACCACCTGCCCGGTGGACAGCGCATAGGCCCGGTTCGAAATCGACAGCGCCATGCGGCTGTTCTGTTCGACCAGCAGCACCGACACGCCTTCGTCGCGGCTGATCGCCACGATGGCCCGCGCGATGTCCTGGACCAGCTTCGGCGCGATACCAAGGCTGGGTTCGTCCAGGAGCAGCAGGCGCGGTTTCGCCATCAGCGCGCGGCCGATCACCATCATCTGCTGCTCGCCCCCCGACAGGGTGCTGGCCTGCTGGTTGATGCGTTCGCGCAGGCGCGGAAACCGCTCCAGAACGCTGTCCAGCGTTTGCGCGATGCCCGCCTTGTCGCGTCGGGTGAAGGCCCCCATCAGCAGGTTGTCGCGCACGCTCATCAGCGGAAACACCCGGCGGCCTTCGGGCACCATGACGATGCCGCGCCGCACGATGTCGGCGGGGGACGCGCCGTCCAGCCGGTCGCCCAGAAAGGCGATCCGGCCCGACCTGATGCGCCGCAGCCCGGTGATCGCCCGCAGGATCGAGGACTTGCCCGCCCCGTTCGCGCCGATCAGGGCCACCGTCTCGCCCTCGCGCAGGTCCAGCGACACGCCCTTCAGCGCATAGACGTGATCGTAGTAAAGCTCGACATTCTCGAAATCCAGCATCCGTGTCACCGCCTCATATCCCGATTGCCGCGTCCTCGGACCCAAGATAGGCCTCGATCACGCGGGGGTTGGCCTGGATTTCGGCGGGGCTGCCTTCGGCGATCTTCTGGCCGAAGTTGATGCAGACGATCCGGTCGGAAATCCTCATCACCGCCGGCATGTCGTGTTCGACCAGAAGCACGGTGATGCCGCGTTCGTCGCGCAGCCGCCGCACAAGCGCCACCATGCGCATCGTCTCGTCGTGGTTCATGCCCGCGAAGGGTTCGTCCAGCAGGATCACCTGCGGCTGCGTGGCCAGCCCGATGGCCATGCCAAGCGCGCGCAGATGGCCCTGCGGCAGGTTCGAGGCCAGTTCGTCCCGGATCTCGGCCAAGCCCAGGAAGCCGATGATGTCGTCGGCGGACCGGGCGAAATCGGCCTCGTCCGCGCGGGCCTGGGCGCTGTTCAGGAAATAGCCCAGCAGACTGGCGCGGGACCGCAGGTGATGGGCGACGATGACGTTCTCGCGCACCGTCATCGACTTGAAGATGGTGGTTTCCTGAAAGGTCCGCACCACCCCCATCCGCGCCACCTTGTGCGGCGGCAGGCCCGAGATGCGGTCCCCCTTGTAGCGCACCTCGCCCGCCGTGGGCCGTTCGAACCCGGCGATCTGCTTGAACAGCGTCGATTTTCCCGCCCCGTTCGGGCCGATCACGGACAGGATTTCCCCCTGCGCCACATCGAAGCTGATGTCGTTGTTAGCCGTCAGCCCGCCGAATTTCTTGGTCAGGTTGCGGATTTCCAGGATCGCGGTCATTTCCCCGCCCCCTTCCTGTCGAACAGGCTGAGAACGCCGTTGGGCAGCACCAGCATCAGCGCGATCATCGTGCCGGAATAGATCAGCAACTGGTACTGGCCCGCGACCTGCAACAGATCCCAGCCGAAATACAGAAGCAGCGTGCCCAGCATCGGCCCGAAGACATAGCCCAGGCCGCCGACGAAGCAGTACAGCATGAAGTTCACGCTGTCCTGCACCACGAAGGACGACGGATAGATGGATTGCGAGATCGACACGAACATCGCCCCCGCCACACCCCCGAAAAAGCTGGAGATCGCATAGGCCAGCACCCGCAGCCAGGCGGTGTTGACGCCGATGGATGCAGACAGCTCCTCGTTCTGCTGAAGGCTGCGGCACAGGTGGCCCAGCCGCGAATTCACGATCCGCCACAGCACCAGATAGACCAGCACCATCACCGTGACAGCCACGAAGTAAAACGCCTGTCGCGGGTTCTGAAGCGTGGCGAAATCGGGGATCAGGGTGACGCCCATCACCGACACACCCCCCGGCAGCGGGATCGAGGTGATGCCCTTGGCGCCGTTGGTGACGGGCAGGGCCAGGGCGGTCAGGCGCGCGACCTCGGTCAGGACCAGCGTGACCATCGCGAAATAAACGCCGCGCAACCGCAGGATCGGCCAGCCGATCAGCACCGAGATCAAGGCGCAGAACAGCCCCGCCAGCGGCAGCGTCAGCCAGAAGCTGACGCCCCCCTGGGTCATCAGGATGGTCGAGACATAGCCCCCCGCCAGGGCATAGGCGCCCTGCCCGATGTTGATCCGGCCGATATAGAAGGTCAGCCAGACCCCCGCCGCCGCGACGGACAGCAGCGCCACCGAGGTCAGCGTGTAATAGAAATCCCACCGCCCCGTCGCCGCGATGAAGGCAGGCACGACGCCGAAGACGAAGGCCAGGAACAGCACCACGCCCAGCACCTGCCGCGTGGACCGGCGGGTCCGGTCCGGCGCCCGCCCCGAATAAGCCTGTGTTTGCGTATCCATCGCTCAGCCCCAGGGTTTGCCCATCAGGCCCTGCGGCCGGATGGCAAGAAAGACCATCAGCGTGGCGAAGATCACCAGATAGGTGACATCGCCATAAGACGACAGGACCGACAGCCCGACGCTTTCCATCATCCCCAGGATGAAGCCCCCAGCGATGGCGCCGGAGATGACGCCCGCCCCGCCGATCATGATCATCAGGAACGCCTTGACCGAGGTCGGCCCGCCCATTCCCAGGTTCACCCCGGTGATCGTGACCAGCAAGGCGCCGACCAGCCCCGCCAGCATCGCGCCCATGGCGAAGCCGATCATCGAATAGCGGTCCACATCGACCCCCATCAGCTGCGCGGCCATGCGGTCCTGGGCAAGCGCGCGCATGGCGCGGCCCGCCTTGGAATATTGCATGAACAGGATGAAGCCCGCGATCAGCGCGATGGCCAGCACCCCGATCAGGATCCGGTCATAGGGCATGATCAGCCGGAAATCCCAGTTGAACACCCCGTTCACGATCTTGGGCACGCCGCGCTGCTTTTCGCCGAACAGCAGCAGGATCACCGCGTCCAGGAAGAACGCGATCCCCGCCGCCAGCAGCATGGTCGATTCGTCGCGCTTGGACCGCCGGATCACCGGGCGGAACAGGAACCGCTCGATCAGCGCGCCCATCACCCCCAGGACCAGGGCCGATGCGACCAGCCCCAGGATGAAGGGCATCCCCAGTTGCGCCACGACCGTATAGCAGACGAAGCCGCCGAACACATACATCTGCCCATGGGCAAAGTTCAGCACGTTCATCAGTGAAAAGATAAGTGTCAGGCCCAGTGCGATCAGCGCGTATTGCGCGCCGAGATACAGCCCGTTTGCGATGATCTGTTCCATCCCGCCGCCCCGCTGTCGTTGAAAGGCGGGGTCCGGCTGCCCGGACCCCGGATGATGCGCGGTCAGTCGACCTCGGCCACGAACAGGGTCTCGAACTTGCCACCCCGGTATTCGTTCACGACCAGCGGCACGGCGATCTGGCGCTTCTGCCCGAAAGAGCTTTGGCCGACATAGCGCAGCTTGGCGTCGCCGACCATGAAGGGGTTCGGCGCCTCGAAGGTGTCGATGGCGGTCTTGAAGGCCTCCACGTCGTCGATGGCAGCGGGGTTCGCCTTCAGCGTCTCGATGATGTATTCCAGGGCATAGACCTTGGTGTTCGATTCATCGTTATATTCGCCGAACATCTTGGTATAGCGGTCCACGAATTCCCGCATCGTGTCCGAGGCCAGTTCCGGGGTCGAGGCGCCGCCGACCGAGATGAAGCCCTCGGCCAGATCGCCCGCCCCCTCGGCCAGCACGCTGGCATCCTGCGCGGTCTCGGTGGAGATCAGCCCCTCGTATCCCAGTTCGCGGGCCGACCGGATCAGTTGCGGCGCATTGGCGGGCGACACGCCCGACAGCACCAGCAGGTCGGGCTGGGCTTGCAGCACCGGCAGCAGGACCGGGGTGAAGTCGGTCGTGTCCACCTGATAGGTCACGCGGTCCGACACCACCTCCAGCCCCAGGGCCTTGGCGGCCTCGATCCCGGAATCCCGCTGGCTCAGCGGGTCGGATTCATTGGCGGCCACGAAGGCCACCTTCTGCACGCCCTTGTTGTCCATGAGGTATTTGTAGATCGCCGGGCCGGACTGGTAATTCGCCACCATCCCCAGGATCGCGTTCGAGGCAGGCGCGACATACAGTTCCTTGGGGAAGGCATAGGGGAAATAGATGATGCCGTTCTGTTCGGCCACCGGGCGGACGGCGGCGGCGCCGTCGTCGACATTGGGACCGACGACGTAATGCACCCCCTCCTGCGCCATGCGCTCCATCCCGGCGATGGCGCGCTTGGGATCCTTCTGGTCGTCGAAGGCGACGATCTGGATGTCGTAGGTGGTGTCGCCGATCTGGACGCCGCCCAGTTCGTTCAGCCAGGCGGCGCGGGTTTCCAGCGACCGCTGGTTCGAGATGCCCCAGGCGGCGGCAGGCCCCGAGGTGACGCCCACGAAACCGATCTTCAGCGTGGGGTTCTGGGCATGGGCGGCGGGGGTCAGGACAAGACTGGCGGCGAAGGCCAGGGCGGTGGATTTCAGGACATGACGACGCAGCATGAATGGCTCCCTGTTCGGATGCGCCTTGTTGCCCGGCGGCCAGAACCCGCCGGCGGCGCTTTTCATCCTGTCATGCTGAACCAGTTAACACAGATGTCAACATTTTTGTTAACAATCTGGAAGGGCGGCTTGTCTTGCTGTAACCTGGTCCTGACCCTATTTCCGGGGGGAACGACAGCAAATTGCAGGGAAACGATCGCCGATGGACGCAGCGGACGCAGCAGCAGAAGCCGCCGAGATTGGCGAAGAAGACATCGTCGAGCATATTTTCGAGGCAGTCATAGAACAGCGCCTGCCCCCCGGAACGAAACTTTCCGAATCGGCCCTGTGCGACGCCTTCGGCGTGGGTCGGATGCGGATCCGCCGGGCCCTGCTGCTTCTGGCCAGCCGCCAGATCGTCGAGCTTCATGCCAATCGCGGCGCCTTTGTCGCCAGCCCCACCAGCGAACAGGCGCACGAGGTGTTCGAGGCGCGGCTGATGCTGGAACCCTCGATCGCGCGGCTGGCGGTGACGCGGGCGACGGATGCGGAAATCGCCTTGCTGGCCGATCACATCGAACGCGAACATCAGGCCCACCACGCCGGGCGGCGGCGCGACGCGATCCGCCTGTCGGGCCAGTTCCACGGGCTGCTGGCGCAGGTCGCCGGCAATCCCACCATGATGCGGATCATGAAAGAGATGATCACCCGCACCTCGCTGATCATCGGCATCTTCGGCGCCCAGGACATGACCGACTGCCGCGACCACGACCATTCCCGCATCGTGGACCGGATCCGCGCCCGCGACGCCGACGGGGCGGCCCGGCTGATGCAGGACCATCTCCAGCAGATCAAGACCGACCTCGATCTCAGCAACAAGGTGACGACGGGGCTGGATCTGGTGTCGATCCTGAAGCGATAGCAAACCTAGGCGCAGGGTGGCGACGGGCATCAGGCGGGCTGCATCGGCGTTTCGCCGGACCGGCGGTAATGGGGATCAGGGTTGGGGGTGGCCGAAGCACGATGTCGGCTGCGTCACCGTGGACCCTTGATGGTCCCACCGCCTGGCACCCCGGCAAGAAAGTCCCGCTGCCCGCGCCATAGCGCCATGGATGCCGGTCTCGCCCAGGGCGACGCTTCTGATAGAAAACCCGTCGGACAAGAGGCCCTGACGCGGAAACCGCCGTGACAGAGTGCCTGCTCGGCGCGACTTCGACGGCCACGCTTCATGATTTCCCGCCCCGGACACCGCAGGAACGGCCCGAACGCGGCCAGAGAATCAAGCGGAAACTGCCCGCTTGTCACGCACCCTCAGAAAACCTTTCCTTCGCCGATCTTATTGCCCGGATACCGCCGCAGCGGCGCAAGGCACACCCGCTCGGCCCGCTTCCGCTTCTAGAAGGTCGGTGAAAAGCCGTACCGTGCCTGATCTCATGCGGAAGCCGGAAAATCGGTCCGAACACGCCCCGCATGGCGCGATTTTCAGCGAATCCAAGAGTTTGGGGGAGATTTCCATCGCGAAACGACCCCAGGATGATTTTCAGAAACCTGTCAGAGACGCCGTTCACTCTCCTCTAGCCGCCCCACAGCGAAACAAGCCCGATCGCCAGGGATCCGACCGCGATGACGGCGCCCGACAGCGCCACACCGGCCAGCCATCCGGGCGCGCGACCAGCGGGGGCATCCACCGCCGAGATGCCACTTTCGAGCCGCAGCTGCACCAGCTCCAGCCGGTCCTGGAACCGCGCCCGGTCCCCCTCGGCCGACGCGGCCTCCGCGCGCAGGCCGGCGATCTGGTCGCGCAGGTCGGCCAGTTCGGCAAGGATCAGACCAAGCGCCTTCCTTTCGGGCGAAACCGGCCTCGCCGCGCCCCCCACGGGGTGCAAGGGCAGCGCGACCCCGTCATGCGACCTGGCCGTGACCGCGACCGTGAAGTCCATCCCCTCTTCCAGCGGGGGGTCGAAGGCGAAGGCAAAGCCATAGGCCCCCGTGCCGACCGCCTGGCGTTCCAGGTCCTTGCGCGGCCGGTTGGCGGTCGTTGTCCCGACCAACCGCCCTTCGCGGCGCAGCTCGACCGTCGCGCAGCGGGCGGCGTCGGTCCGGTCGATCACCCAACCCGCCACGCGGTCGGCGCGCAGTACGTCGATCACGCCATACAGCCGGGGCTCCTTCGCGGCCTGCGGAAAAGGCGTCTGGTCTGTCATCCGGCAATCCTTGTGACGATGCGGCCCGGCAACGCGACATGCCGGAATCCTCGAGATCCAATTGATGCGCCCTCGGCATCCGGGGGCGCGGTTCGTCATGTCCGCCCGCCGTGGCACAGCGAACGCGCCTCAGGCCCATCTGCCGGCATCCGCGCCCGAACCGTTCACCACCGAGGCTTACCCAGGGCGCAGGAAAGGGCGTAAGCCAATCCACCGGCCCGGAAGGCGCCGCTGTCCTCATTCAACTGGCCTGCGCCAAAGGCCGCGAGAAGCGCGCCGCAAGATCGGCGGCCAGGCCCTGCGGATCGCGCAGCGCATCCGCCGTCACGACAGGCCCATCGTAGGGCGCAAGCTGCCCAATCCCGGCCAGTTCCTCGATCCGGTCCAGGGCCGCGCCGATATCGTCCAGCGGCGCCGAGAACAGGTCGAAAATCGAATAGCGCCACCATTGCAGGGCCAGCAGACGGGCGACCACCTCCTCGGGGAAGCGCAGGCGCACCACCCGGCCCGGCGTTCCCACCACGATGGAATAGGGCGGAACGTCGCGCAGCACGACGGCCCGCGCACCGATGATCGACCCCGTTCCGATCGTCACGCCCGACTTGATGAAGGCGCCCTGGCCGATCCAGACATCATGGCCGATCTCGGTGATCGGGCAGCTTGCCTTGAAGGGGCGCAGGCCGCGGCGGATTTCCTCTTGCCGGTCCGGGGCGACAAGGTCTCGCCAGCCGTTCACCTGCGGGAAATAGGCCGTGCGAGAGGTCGTCAGCCAGTCGGTCGGATGTTCGTGCGTCCCGATGATCACCCCCGAGGCGATCGAGCAATAGCGCCCGAAGCGCACATTGTTGATCGTCCCGCCGCTGAGATTGCAGAAGGCGCCGATGTCGATGAACGCCCCCTGCGACACCGCCGCGATGATCGAGGTCGGACCTTCGATCCGCGATCCCGCGGCAAGCCGCCCCGTCTGGAGAAGTCCCGGAAGGCGCAGGCCCGCCCGGTCTAGCGCCGGAAGATCGGCGTGTTTCAGCGTGAAGGTGCCTTCGTTCATTCTCGTTCCCCCTGTTTCCCGATCCGAATGTCGCCTGGGAAGGTTAAGAATTCACTCATCCCGCATCGCCTTGCGCAGATGCCGCAGGATCGGTTCCAGCAGGTAATCGCCCGCGCGCCGTTCGCCGGTCTGGATCGCCACCTCGACCGGCATCCCCGCAGTCAGCGCCACGTCGGGATGCGGATCCAGGGCGGCTGGATCCAGCCTGACCCGCGCCTCGAAATAGTGGCTGCCGTCGCGCGGATCCTCCAGCAGATCGGCCGAGACATAGGTGACCTCGCCGTCGAGCGTCGGCGCCGTGGCGCGGCGATAGGCCGTCAGCCTGACCCTGGCCTTGCGGCCGACATGCACGGTGTCGATGGATTCGGGCGGCAGCCGCGCCTGGATGACAAGGGGATCGGCATCGGGCAGGATTTCCATGACCATCGCGCCGGACCCGATCACCGCGCCGGGCGTGACGATGGGAATGTCGACCACCAGCCCGTCCTGCGGGGCGCGAAGCGTGCGGCGGTGAAGGATGTCCTCGCCGGCGCGGATCTGCGCCTGAAGCGCGGGAAGGACGCGGCGGGCTTGGGCCAGCTGCTCGTTCGCCTCGGCCACGCGCTGCCGGCGCAGGGTGGCGATGTCGGCCGCGACCCGCGCGTTATCGCGGTCATTGGCTTGAGCCAAGCCCGCATATTCGTCCCGCTCGCCCTCGAGAACGGACAGGTTCCGCTCGATCTCTCGGAGCTTCTGCGGGGTTGCCGCGCCGCGTCCGACCAGGGCTTCGGTATTGGCCCGCTCCTGCGTCCAGCTGTCGAGTTGTCGTTGGGATGCGCGGGCCTGGGCGCGGTTGGCCTGGGCCTGGGCGGCCAGATGGTCGGCTTGGCGCATCAGCGACGCGATCTGCCCATTGTGCAGGGCCAGCCGGGCATCATAAAGCGCGGCCTGCGCGGCGCTGCGGGCCGGATCGGCCTCGGGCGGGTGGGCGGTGTCCAGGGGAAGGCCGCGGGCCTCGGCCTCCAGCCGCCAGATGTCGAAGACCAGGGCCAGACGCTCGGCCTGCATCTGGGCCAGGCGCTCTCGGTCCTGGGTGGTGTCCAGTTGCGCCACGGGCTGACCCGCCCGCACCCGGTCCCCCGGCGCCACCAGCAGGTCGGACAGGATGCCGCCTTCCAGGTTTTCGACCGTCTTGCGCTTGCTTTCGGCCAGAACGACGCCCTGAGTCACCACGGCGCCGTCCAGCCGCGCCGCGATCCCCCAGCCGCCCAGCGTGCAGACCAGGAACAGGATCGTCGCCAGCGCCGTCAGGAACACCGGCCGATAGGCAGGCAGGGTGTCGTCGTCGGGGATCGCGGTCATGACAGGCGCGCCTTTTCTGCGACGGCGGATGCGCGGCGGCGGGGTCCGAGGGCCGCCAGCACCTCGGCCTTGTCGCCGTAATGGGCCACCGCGCCGTCGCGCAGCAGGACCAAGCGGTCGGCCTTGTTCAGGATCGACATCCGCTGCGCCACGATCAGCACGGCGGCACCCGAGGCGCGGGCCTGGTCCACCGCCTGGATCAGCGCGGCCTCACCGTCGGCATCCAGCGAGGAATTGGGTTCGTCCAGCACCAGAAGCCGGGGACGCCCGAAGACCGCGCGGGCCAGGGCGATCCGCTGCCGCTGCCCGCCGGACAGGCGCGCGCCGCCGTCGACCAGCGGCGTCTCATACCCCTTGGGCAGCCGGCCGATCATGTCGTGAACCCCCGCCTGGCGCGCGGCGGCGACGACATCTTCGATCGGGGCGTCGCGGAAGCGGGCGATGTTTTCGCGCACCGTCCCGTCCAGAAGCAGGGGCTCCTGGGGAAGATAGCCGACCGCCTGGCCGAAGCTGGCCCGTTCGTGAAGAAAGGTGGACTGCCCATCCAGGAAGATTCCGCCTGTGGTCGGCGCCCAAAGCCCGACCACCAGCCGGGCCAGCGTCGATTTCCCCGCCCCCGAAGGACCGATCACGCCGACCATTTCCCCCGGCCCGATTGCAAAGCCGACATTGCGCAGCAAGGGCGCGTCCTGTCCCGGCGGGACATAGCTGAGCCGGTCGACCAGAAGATCGGCCCGGCCGACCGGAACCTCGACGGCCGACCGGGTCCGGGCGCCGTCGCGCAGAAGGCGGCGCAGGCGTTGCGCGATGGCCAGGGCGTTGACCCATTGCCGCCACCCGTCGATCAGATGTTCGAAGGGCGACAGCATCCGCGAGGTGATCACCGCCGCCGCCAGAATCGTGCCCGGACTTGCCTCCTGGCGGATGACCAGGGCGGCGCCGGTGCAGATCACCGCGATCTGAAGGCCGACCCGCGACCCGCGCGCGAAGGCCGCCAGGAATTTCGCCGTGGTCCCCCCGGCCTCGATGCTGTCAAGCGACATCGCCTGCCCCCGCCGCCATCGCCGCGACAGATCCGGCAGCATCCCCATCGCCGCGATCACCTCGGAATTGCGGATGGCGTTGGCGGTGTCGGCTTGCAGCAGGACGTTCTTCTGAATGGCCGTCGCGGCGGGGCGCCGGGCCAGCATCTCGGTCGCGAGGGCCACCAGGGTCAGCAGTCCCGCGCCGCACAGCCCCACCAGTCCGTAAAGCGGATGCAGCAGGGCCAGAACGACCAGCAGGATCGGCGTGAAGGCCATGTCCATCGGCAGGGTGATCGCCCCTCCGGCGACAAAGCCGCGAAGTCCGTTCAGGTCGCGCATCGCCGTCGCCGCAGACGCCGTGCCCGATTTCAACGCCGTCTCGACTGCGGCTTCGAAGACCGGGCGGCCAAGCGCGGTCGACAGGCGCGCGGCCACCACCAGAAGCAGGCGCGACCGCAGGAAATCCAGCATCGACTGGAAAACGAACATCAGCCCGACGATGATCGTCAATGCGGTCAGCGTCTCGAAACTGGCCGACGAGATCACGCGGTCGAAGATCTGCGCCTGATACAGCGGCAGCGACAGATACAGAAGGTTGACGAAAAAGCCGATGAAGGCCGCCGCCGCCACCCCCTTGGCCAGATCGACCAGTGCCCCGCGCCAGGGACTCTCTGCCGCGCCGTCAGCCATGGCGGGCCGCCAGAACGGGTTCGGCCCGACGGGCCAGAAGCTTGTCGAACAGTGCCGCATGCAGGCGCGCAGCCTCGGTCGCGGTGGTTGGGGGCTGGATGCCGCCATGCAGGCGGTTCCAGACGGCCGGGTCCATCGCGCGGGTCATCGCCTCGGCCAGACTTTCGGGATTCGAGACGCGGAAATGCAGCCCGTCGATGCCGTCGCGCACCTTTTCGGCCATGCCGCCGATGTCGGAGGCGATGATCGGGCGACGATGGTGGAAAGCCTCTTGAATCACCACAGGGGCGTTTTCCCACCAGGTCGAGGGCACGATGGTCCAGTCCACCTCGCGCATCAGATGCGGCAGATCGGCGCTTTTATAGGATCCCATGAAGCGCAGGCGCCGGCCGGACAGGCGGAACAGTTCCTTGACCTGGGCCTGGAAATCCTCGGGCTGGTGTTCCAGGTTGCCGCCGAAGACGTAAAGGATTCCGTCTCCCCAGACCTTTTCCGGGATACGGGTCACGGCCTCGACCAGAACCTTGATGCCCTTGAAGGGGTTCAACTGGCCGAAATAGGCGAAGCGGTTGCGGCGTCCGCCCGCCGAAAGGGGTCGGATCGGCGCGACGGGGCCGCCGTCCAGGCCGTTTTCGATCATCACCAGCTTTTCGCGCGGCAGGCCCCAGTCCTGGAACCGCTTCAACAGGAACCGCGATGGCGACACGAAGGCGTCCACCTGATCGAAAAAGGATTTGATGAACAATTCCCGCCGCAGCATGTTCGCGGCGCCGATCTCGGGAAAGCACATCCCGCATTCCGAAGCCGAGGCCTTCATGCACAGCGCGCCCGAGCGGGCCTTGATCATCTGCCCGTGATGGGCGCAGATCGGCAGGTATTCGTGCAAGGTATAGACGATCGGCACGTCGCCCAGGGCGCGGCGCGCGGCACGGATCGCCTGGATGCCGAAGCCCATGACGTGGTGAAAGTTCACGATATC
This sequence comes from Paracoccus sp. 22332, assembly GCF_052045125.1. Lineage (NCBI taxonomy): Bacteria > Pseudomonadati > Pseudomonadota > Alphaproteobacteria > Rhodobacterales > Paracoccaceae > Paracoccus > Paracoccus sp. 22332. Next base: position 183,975 of record NZ_JBQEOI010000004.1, on the reverse strand, counting down.
GGGCCGCAGGTCGGACAGGAAGCGTTCGAAATGCCGGATGATCGCGGCGGTGTCGTTCAGGCCCAGGTGGAACCAGTCATAGTCGTTGGTCCAGAACAGCGTCTCGTCCGGGGCCTGGCCCAGGGACATCAGCGGAGTCGCCGCATGGCGCGCGACCGGGGGACCGACCCCGGCCATGTAATGGGCGTCCCAGCCCTGCTGCTGCTTCATGCCTTGGAACAGGTTGTAGGATGCGACCTGCGCCCCGCCGATGGAAAAGGCGGGATGCGCATGGCTGAGAACAAGGGCCTTCATCCGAGTCGGTCTCCACTGTCGGTCGGGCCAGTCTTAGCCAGCAAAGCTGAATCAATCGTTTCCAGAAGACGCGTCATGACGTCCTGCGCGGCGGGCAGATCGTCCAGCATCCAGAAATCGACGCGGCGCGAGGCCCATGTCCCGAAACCGCCGTCGTGCAGGCGGCGCGCCAGATCGCGGTGCAGCATCGCGCCGGAATACAGACGCCCCGCAAAGCCCCCCGCGCCCTCCATGGCATCGCGGTCGATCAGGGCAAACTGCGCCGCCCCCGCCGCCACAGGCTGGGGGGCGCCCCGGACCAGCCAGCCGCGCGGATAGCCCAGCATCGGGGCATCCCCCGCCGCGCCGTCGCCGCCGTAAAAGATCGATCCGTCTTCATACACCAGGGTCGGAGAGATCAGGCCCGGCGTTTCCAGCGCCGTCAGCTCTCCGTCCAGCAGGTCAAGCCAACCGGGCGTCGCCGGAAGCACCGAGGGATGCCAGATCAGCACGCGCGATCCCTCGGCCAGGGCCAGCCCCGCTTCGATCCGGGCGCAGGGATCGGCCCCGTCGGGCACCAGCAGCAACCGCCCCCGCAGCCCGTAGAAGGCGAACAGATCCTTCAGCCGCGCGGCCGCGCCCGCCGCATCGGTCCGCGTCATGACGAGCACCAGATCCAGCCGCCCTGCCTCGGACGTGCCCGACAGCAGCGCCATCATCGGCTGGAAATGCTCCAGCCGGGCCAGAGGGATCACGGCGGTGATCTCTCCCCCCTCGGGCGACAGGGAAATGGGGTGCTGCGCCACGCGGGATTTCCGAGGCGCGGCGGGCAGTTGCGCCAGGAACGGCGCCAGCGAGGTCTCGACGATCAGGTCAATGGCCGGATCGTGCAGGGGCATCGCCGACAGGATCTGCGGCAGCCCCTCGCGACCCTCCAGGGGGGTGATCGCCAGCGGCCGGAACAGGCACGAGCCGTCGTCCAGGACCAGTTCCAGATAGAAATCCTCATCCCCCTGGCGGGGCCTGCCGGGGGCGAAGGCCACGAAGCCATGGGTGTTGTCGGCGGCATCCAGAAGGCGGCCGAACCGGGGGTCGTCGGCAAAACCCGCGTTCAGGTCGGCGCGCGGCAGCGGGTTCCAGCGGTCGTGCAGGGGGGCGTAAAGCCCGGCGGTGCTTTTGACGATGACGCGTTCCACCCGCCGCAGCGGATCCAGCAGCCAGCCCGTTGCCAGCAGCCCGCCCGAGGGGGCCTGGAACACCGCGTCGAAGGCGGCGGCGATGGGCAGAGGAGTCAGGGACAGCGTGTCCACGCCCTGGAACCGGGGACGGCAGATGCGGCGGTGGATGCTGACCACCTTGCCGTCACCCGCCAGCCGGGGCAGCATCTGCCGCACATGGTCGGCGGCCGCGTCGCCATGCAGCTTCACGACGGATCCGCGCACGATCTCCAGCCGCCTCAGCACGCCGCCCTGTTCATAGAACAGGCAGTCCAGCCCATCCAGATCGGTCCCCCCCCAGTCCAGGCTGAACAGGCAGAACCCCATGCCAGGGGGCGGAATATCCTTGCGCGAGAAGACCGCCACATCGGCCTCGCAGACCTTCAAGCTGCCGTCCAGCCGGGCCAGATCGTGGCGCCCGGCGGCAAGGGACATCGCCCAGCCCTGGGCAAACAGCCCCCCGGTGTCGGGGCAGGCCAGGATTTCCACAAAGCCCCCCGCTTCGGTGGCCAGCGACAAGAACCGGGCCGCGAAATCGCCGTCGCCTGCCTCCAGATCCGCGCCATCGGCCAGGAAATCGAATGCCGCGCGGCTGCTTATTCCGTGGCGCCGCACGAAATCGGCCAGGGCGGCCGGGGCGACATCGACGGCACGGGGCGGGGCAATCCGATAGTCCGCGCCCGCCTGATCGCGAAGCGAGCCGGTCGCCAGAAGCGGCGCCCCGACAAGCGCCAGCCCGGCACGTCCCCCCCGCACGGGCCAGCAGGCCGCCCGCCAGGGCGCATCGCCGCAGGATCCCTGGCGGGGCAAGGCATCCTCCAGGTCAGACAGGGCCAGAAGCGTCCGGCCCCCCGGCAGGATGATCGCCAGATCCGGCACCAGGGGGGCATCCCGGTCGGACAGCCCAGGCGGGCTGTCCTGGGCGATGGCAAAGAAGGCTCCGTCGGCGGGACTCATGCGGAAATCTTTCCCGAAAGGTTGCGATAGAGGTCCAGATGGGCGTCGACGAAGCCGCGATAGGCGGTGTCGTCGTGGCGGGCGCGCTGCGCGGCGGCCATGCGGGCCTGGCCGTTTCGGTCGGCTGCGGCGGCGCGCATCGTCTCGGCCAGGGCGCGGGGGTCGCCGGGGGGGACGTGGATGCCGGTGACACCGTGTTCCACCAGCTCGGCCATGCCGCCGATGCCGGAACAGATCACCGGCAGGCCCGCCGCCCGCGCCTCAAGCAGGACGAGGGGCGCGTTCTCCCACCAGATCGACGGCATCACCAGCCAGTCCGCGCGGGCCATCAGCCCCGGCAGATCCGCGCGGTCATAGGGGCCGGGATGGCTGGCCTGGGGCGCGGCCGCCAGGGCGTCGGCGAAGGCGCGGCGGAAGCCGTCTTCGGCATGGCCCAGCCCGCCGTGCAGATCCAGCGTCAGCCGGTCACCCGCCAGGCGCGCGGCCGAGAGCAAGGGCAGGATCCCCTTATGCGGGGCGACGGTGCCGAAAAACGCAAAGCGGTCGGGACGGGCGCGCGGCGCCCGATCGGGTTGCGCCACCTGCCGGACCTGGTTGGGCAGAACGGTGATCCGGTCGGCGCAAAGGCCCCATTCCACGAAGCGGTCGGCCAGAAAGCGCGACGGCGCGATGAACCGGTCGACCAGCGACAGCAGCGCCGTCAGATGCGCCTTGCGCAGCAGATGCGCGGCCGAGGACATCGCCGGATAGCAGGCACGGCACTGGTCCTGGCCCGGCAGGCGACAGCGGGCGCCGTCCGGCACCGTCAGCATCAGCCCGTCATTGGGGCACAGGATCTGGTAATCGTGCAGCGTCATCACGATCCGCGCGGACGGGGCCAGGCGGCGGATGACCGCCAGAACCTCGGCCCCGATGCGGTCGAGGCCGTGCAGATGCACCACATCCGGGCAAAAGGCGCCCAGCAGCCGGTCCAGCGCGGCGATCCAGTCCGTGCCGTCCTGCCGTAGCATCGAAAACCGATCATAGCGCCCGGTCCGCAGCAGATGGTCGTCCTCCTGCATGCCCAGCGATCCGGGCGCGTCGTCGGGGCGTTGCAGCGCGGTCGTGGCGGCCAGAAACCGGGCACGGACCCCGCCCGCCGCATTCAGCGCGCCGGTCAGGTCATGGGCCAGGATCTCGGTGCCGCCGCGGGTATAAGCGGGGTGGTCATGGGCGATCTGCAAGACCTGAAGGGTCATCGACGATCCTTTCCGATCAGGGCGAATTCGGTCTGCGCAAGGGCCACGGTAAAGGCATCCGGCGCGGGCGCGGGACCGAAGCGGCGAAAGGGAAAGCGGGTCTCGGTCCGGGCGGCGGCGCCCAGGGCGCGGGCGATCCAGACGGCGGGGTCGGGATGGGGCGGTGCGGCCAGAAGCCGCGCGATTCCGGCGGGGCCAAGCGCCAGGCAGGCGGCCAGCGGCCTGGGGGCCGCTCGGCCCCCGGCTGGCAGGTGCGCGGCGGGCAGGCCGCGCAACGGATCGGGGCCTTCCGAGGCGGCCGCGATGGAGCCGTCGGGCGCCAGCAGCGCGGGGGCCAGGACGCCCGGCCTGCGCAGGCGGCGCAGCCAGAAAGCCAGCCAGCCCGGATCCTGCGGCAGGACATCGCCGCCCAGCACCAGGGCGGGCAGGTCCCGCGCCTGGGCCAGGGCCGCGCACAGGCGTTCGCTTTCGGTGGCGCAATCCGGCAGCAGCACCAGCCGATGCGCGACGCCATAGATCGCCGCCGTCTGGGCCAGGGCCTGGCGCGCCGCCTGGGCCAGAGGACCGTCGGCCATGGTGCAGACGACCTCGACCGGGGTGGAAGGCGCTTCGGCCAGGATCATGGCGGCGCGGGCGCGGATCAGGTCGGCCGAACCGCCGATGGCGGTGACGATCCGCAGCCCGCATGTCTGCGTGGGACCGAAATGCTGGACGGCCGACGGCGGCGCCGCGCGGGAAAAACCGGCGCGGGCCTCAGCCAATGGGTGCAGGACCGGGGCGCCCGCCGCCCAGGCGTCCGCGAAAGCGGCGGGAACGGTCCCGTCAAAGGGCGTGACCGGCGCTTCGGCCAGCGTCCGCAGGCGGCCGGAACGATGCAGAACGCGGATGCGGCAGCTGTCGCCCCCTGCCCCGCCCGGCAGATCGGCCAGTCCGGCCAGCACCGCCGTTCCGTCCGGTCCGTGCAGGGGCGTCAGTTCGGCCGTCTGTCCGCGCCGCTCCAGGATGACCTTCCGGACCAGGCGCGCGGGATCCTGCAAGACCAGCAGGTGAAGCAGCCCGGCGGAAAGCCCCGACAGGTGCCGGACCGCGATGGCCGGCTCGGCCTGGTTGCCCGCAAGCTCTTGCTCAAGTGCTGCGGCGGTGTCACCCAGGCGGTCGAACAGCCAGTCGCGGCACGGCTTGGGACGCGCCTGGATCCAGGCCAGGGCCGACAGGCGGCGCGGCGCGGCATCCGGTGCCGCCAACCGCAGCGGCGCATCGGCAAGAGCCACGATCTGTTCCGGCGCAGGACCGGCCGGAAGCAGCAGATGCAGCAGCCTGCCGTCGCGGAAGCAATCGGAATGCCGCAGGGGGATCAGACCCCCGTCCCGGATCGCAGCCGCCGCCGAGAGCAGGCCGGACAGGCCCGGCGGGGCATAGCTGATCAGCGTCCTCCCCGCGATCTCGGTCCGGGCGACCGGGGCGAGGGCCGGGATGGCGCAGATATCCATCAGGCGCGGGATGGCCCGTGCCAGTCCCGCCTGCGCCTCGCCTGCGAAAAGCGACGCGCCGGTGGTCAGCATCACGCGCAGCAGCCGGGCCGTTCCTTGCGGCGAAAGCTGCGCCGTCAGGGCGGGAAGGTCGTCCTGGGGCAGTTGCAGCCAGGCGGGGTCGATTTCGGCGGCGGGCAGGTCGCCCAGCCGCAGCACCAGATGGCGCGACAGCAGCGTGCCGAGGCCCTGGGGCACGAACAGCACATGCCGCACCCCGCCCGAGCGCAGGCCCAGTTCCGCCGCGACGAAGGGACGCGAGAGGGGCAGCCCGTCCTGTTCCGCCGCCAACCGGCCGGGGCGCCCGGCGGCACGGTCGAAGAACACCGCCGTCAGGGAATCGCCCAGGGGAATGGCCGTCGCCTCACCCAGCGGCTGGGGGGATCGGCGCGGGCCGGAAGGAAAAAGCGTTCTCTCAAGCGGGATATTCATGCTTTTGGCGCCTGGAACGAAGGAATCGGTCAAGGTGGTCCGGGCGCAAGGGGCGCCCGGACCCTGGGTATCAGGCAGGGGTAAAGAAACCGTTCTAGACGACCGTGAAGAAGCGACCCGGATCCGCCGTCACGTCTTCATAGGACACGCCGTGCAGCAGCACGCTGTCGCCCTGGCCGAAGTCGATCAGCGTCCCGGCATCGCCCAGATCCACGGCGAATTCCGCCACTTCGACGGCCGACCCCACCGAGACCCCTTCCAGCCGCGAGGAAATCTGAAGGATGTCGCCATCCGAGAAATCCATGACCACGTCCCCGCCGCCCGAGAAGATGAACAGGTCGTCGCCCGCGCCGCCATACAGGTTGTCGTCGCCCGCGCCGCCGTCCAGAGTGTCGCGCCCGGCGCCGCCGACCAGCAGGTCGTCGCCGTCGCCGCCCAGCAGAAGATCGTCCCCGGCATCGCCGAAAAGCTGATCGTCGCCTGACCCGCCGTTCAGGATGTCGTCGCCGGCGCCGCCCCTCAGCGTATCGTCGCCCGACCCGCCCGACAGTAGGTCGTTCCCGGCATCGCCGGACAGGGCATCGTCGCCCTCGCCGCCGTCCAGCGTGTCGTTCCCGGCGCCGCCGACCAGCAGGTCGTCGCCCGACCCGCCGACCAGCAGGTCGTCGCCGGCGCCGCCCGACAGCGTGTCGGCGCCCGACCCGCCAAACAGCGAATCGTTGCCCGACCCGCCCAGAAGCTGGTCGTCGCCCTCTTCCCCCAGCAGGCGGTCGTCGCCCGACCCGCCGTTGAGAAGATCGTTGCCCGCGCCGCCATAGACGATGTCGTCGCCGGAATTGGCCAGCACGGTATCATTGCCCGCGCCCGCCGTGATGAAGTCCGAAAGCGATGTTCCGAACAGGAAATCGCTGAACGCGCCTCCTGGTATCGTGGCCATGGGTGGCCCCTTCCTTGCTGTTGACCCTACGGGCGTCAACCTAAGCGAGAGCGCCGCGTCCACCGACCGCTAATTAATTAAAATTTCATCTATTTCCTGGATCGCGGCAACGCGGGGCCGGGATAAGATCCGCCCGATGGCCCGGTTCGGGGCCGCAATCCGGGCAGAAGGCGCCGGGCCATTTTCAAACTGGAAAAGCACCATGGCGACCATTTCGACACCGACCGTCCTGTCCGACGACCTCTTGGCGCTGCTGCCGGCCAGCCCGGAACTGGCCCAGGCTCTGGCCGCCTGGCAGGGGCTTGCAGAGGCGGCCGTTCCCCGGTTCCTGGACAGCCTGGCAACGGGCCTGCGGCTGGGCGGGCCGGTGGGCGACACGATCGTGGCGGGGATCGGCGACCATATCCTTGCCGGCTATGGCGGCGACGACACGCTGCATGGCGGCGCGGGCTGGAACCTGCTGTTCGGCGGCGACGGCGACGACGTGCTGGATGTCCGCTGGCTGACCGATCCGGCGCGCGGCGGGCTGTCCCATGACGCCTGGTCGGGGGCCAAGCGCGTCGCCTCGGACTGGCTGTTCGGGGGGGCGGGCAACGACAGGCTGTTCGGATCCTTCGGCTCGGACCTGCTGCATGGGGGGATCGGGAACGACATCCTGGACGGGCAGGACGGCGACGACCTGCTGGTCGGCGGAACGGGCAACGACCTGCTGGACGGCGGCGCGGGGCGCGACATCCTGCTGGGCGGCGCAGGGCGCGACACCCTGTCGGGCGGGCTGAACGACGACCTGCTGTTCGGTGGCGACGGCAACGACCGGCTGGGCGGCGACAACGGCAACGACACGCTGGACGGCGGCAGCGGCAACGACACGATCCATGGCGGCTTCGGCGACGACAGCATCAAGGGCGGGGCGGGCAACGACTGGGTGGATGCGGGCGGCGGCGACGACATCATCGACTGCGGCGACGGCAACGATTTCGTCGCCGCCATCGAGGATCTGGGCCGGGGCGACGATTCGATCTTCGGCCGGGCCGGGAACGACACGCTGCATGGCGGGCGCGGCAACGACCTGATCGACGGCGGCGACGGCGACGATGTGCTGAACGGCGGCGCGGGCGACGATTTCCTGACCGGCGGCGCGGGCGCGGACCAGTTCCAGTTCCGCAGCGCCCATGGCGTCGGCATCATCGCCGATTTCTCGGCCGAGGATCGCCTGATGCTGACCCGGAACATCAACGGGCAGCCCATCGACCCCGCCTCGCTGGGGGATCGGGTGCAGGATCTGGGCGAATCGGCGTTCCTGGACCTGGGGAACGGCTATGGCGTGATCTTCCTGGGCCATGACGCCGAATCGCTAGCGGGGCTGTTGCAGACCCGGATCGATTTCTGGTGATCCCACGGCGGCCGGGTCACGGCCCGGCCCCGTCGAAGGCATCGACCAGGAATTCCAGCAAGGCCCGCGTCCGGCGCGTCATGCGGCGCTGCGGCGGATAGACGGCGTGGATGTCCAGATACGGGCCCTGGACCTCGGGCAGCACCCGCAGCAGCCGCCCCTGGGCCAGATCGTCGCGGACAACATAATCCGGGCACAGCGCCACCCCCTCGTCCGCAAGGGCCAGGTCGCGGGCGGTCCGGGCGCTGTTGACCAGGAACGGCCCCTGCACCGCGATGCGCCGTTCGCCCTGACCGTCGGACAGGGGCCAGGTACCGTCGCCGCGCATGTTGGTGTCGCGGATGCAGGCATGGTCGGCCAGATCCTCGGGCGCGGCGGGATGGCCGTGCCGCGCCAGATAGCCGGGCGAGGCGATCAGGACCACGCTGATCCCTCCCAGCCTGCGGGCCATCAGCGTCGAATCCTCCAGCCTGCCGATGCGCACGGCAAGGTCGATGCCCTGCGCCACCAGATCGACGAAGGGATCGGCCAGCCGCAGGTCGATCGTCAGGCCGGGATGGGCCGCCCGGAACCGGCGCAGCAGCGGCGCCAGCAGCAATTCGCCATGCGTGACCGCCGCCGACACGCGGATGGTGCCCGACAGCCCGCGCTGCGATTCGCGCAGATCGCTGGCCATCTCGTCCAGCTGGTCCAGCCAGTCGGGCGCCCGCGCCATCAGCCGCTGTCCGGCGGCGGTCAGGCCAAGGCGGCGGGTGGTGCGGTACAGAAGCTGCGTCCCCATCCGCGCCTCAAGCTCGGCCATGTATTTCGACGCCAGCTTGGCCGAGATGCCGACCCGCGCCGCCGCCCCGGCAAAGGATCCCGTCTCGACCGCCGCAACGAAGACCCGCATTCCGTCGACCAGATCCATGCCGCCCCCAATTCGGAACATCCGGGCGGCAGTGATACCACAATGCCGCCATTTTCGCCATGCTGTTCCGGGCGCATATGGGTTCGCATGACCGGCCCTCGGGGCCGCCCCAGCAGGAGAAGATCCGATGACCGACCTCAAGACCGCCCCCTTGGGCATTCTGGCGCTGCGCGTGACGACCGGGGCGCTGTTCCTGATCCATGGGCTGACCAAGCTGTTCGTGTTCACCCCGGCGGGCACCGCCGGTTATTTCGAATCGATCGGCCTGCCCGGCGCGCTTGGCTGGCTGACCATGCTGGCCGAGATCGGCGGCGGACTGGCGCTGATCCTGGGGATCAAGGCGCGGCTGGTGTCGCTGGCCTTGGTGCCGGTGCTGCTGGGGGCCGCGGTCTTCGGCCATGGCGCCGCGGGCTTCAACTGGTCCAACGCGGGCGGCGGCTGGGAATACCCGGTGATGTGGGCCATCGTGCAGGCGGCCCTGGCGGCGCTTGGCGACGGCCCCTATGCCCTGGTCCCGACCGCGCGGCGCGCCTGAGGGGCCAAGGGGGGACGATCATGCTTGTGAACGGCAGATGGGCGGCGGACTGGCAACCCGTGCAGGCCAAGGACGGCCAGGGCCGCTTCATGCGGCAGGATTCGTCCTTCCGCAACTGGATCACCGCCGACGGCAGCCCCGGCCCGACCGGCAGCGGCGGGTTCCGGGCCGAGGCGGGGCGTTACCGCCTGTATGTCGCGCTGATCTGCCCCTGGGCGTCGCGCACGCTGATCGCGCGCAAGCTCAAGGGGCTTGACGACCTGGTGGCCGTGACCGTGCTGAACCCGGTGGTGACCGATCAGGGCTGGGCCTTCGGCGGCTATCCGGGCGCCGATGCCGACCCCCTGCACGGCGCGTCGCATCTGCATCAGCTCTATACCCGCGCCGACGCCGATTATACCGGCCGGGCGACGGTGCCGCTGTTGTGGGACGAACGCACCGACAGCGCCGTCAGCAACGAAAGCGCCGAGATCCTGCGGATGTTCGACAGCGCCTTCGCCGATCTGGCGCCGGGGCGTCCCGTGCTTTATCCCGCCGACCTGGCCGCCCGGATCGACGCGCTGAACGCGCAGATCTACGACGGCCTGAACAACGGCGTCTACAAGGCCGGATTCGCATCCACCCAGACCGCCTATGACGAGGCCGTGGCGGGCGTCTTCGCCACGCTGGACCGGCTGGAGGGCGGGCTGGACGGCGCATACCTGTTCGGCGACCGGCTGACGGAATCCGACATCCGGCTGTTCGTGACGCTGATCCGCTTCGACGCCGCCTATCACGGGCTGTTCAAGACCAATATCCGCCGCCTGGCCGACTATCCCCGCCTGTCCGCCTGGCTGGAACGGATGCTGCGTCTGCCCGGCGTGGCCGGGACCGTGAGCCTGGACCATATCAAGGCCGGCTATTATTCGATCAAGGCCCTGAACCCGACCGGCATCGTCCCCGCCGGTCCCGACCATGTGGCCCGGCTGCTGGCAAGCGTCGCCTAGGGCGGTCTTCTTCAGGCCGAGCGGGCCGATCCCTCGATCATCCGGGCGATCTGGCCGGGATCATAGGGCTTTTGCAGCGCCGGGATGCGCGCATAGTCCTCGTTCAACCCCGCCTGGCCGTAGCCGCTGGCGAAAATGAAGGGGATGCCGCGCCGCAGCAGGCAGTCGGCCACCGGAAAGGACTGCTGGCCCGCCAGGTTGATGTCCAGGATGGCGAAATCGAAATCCTCGTGCTCGGCGGCGGCCAGGGCGGGTTGCAGGCGCATCGCCGGGCCGACCGGGTGATGGCCCAGGTCGGTCACGATATCCTCCAGCAGCATGGCGATCAGGACCTCATCCTCGACGATCAGAATGCGCGCCATGGGGTCAGGTCGCCTCGTCGCGGACCGCCTCGACCGAGGCGGTCAGGGTGAAGGCGACCCCGTCCGGCCGATAGTCGATCCGGGCCTGGCCCTGCAACTGGTCGGGCAGCACTTGCAGGATCAGCCGCGATCCGAAGCCCCGGCGGCCGCTTTCGACCACGGGCGGCCCCCCGGCTTCGGTCCAATCCAGCCGGAACAGCTGGTCCCCGCCCACCGACCAGCCGATCCGCACGCTGCCCGCGGGCACCGACAGGGCGCCGTATTTGACCGCGTTGGTGCCCAGCTCGTGCAGCGCCAGGGCGATCGAGATGGCGGCATAGGGGCCGACCCGCATGTCCGGGCCGGACAGCCGGAAGGCGTCGGGTCCGGGGCCGCGGAACGGGTGGATGGCGCTTTCGACCAGGGCGCGCAGATCGGCGCCGTCCCAGTTCTCGCGGGTCAGCACGTTGTGGGCGCCCGACAGCGCCATGATCCGCGCGGTGATCGCCTGGGCCGCGTCCTTCGGCGTCGTGGCATGGCGCAGGGTCTGGGTGACGATCGACTGCACGGCGGCCAGGCTGTTCTTGACCCGGTGGTTCAGTTCGTTGATCAGCAGCCGCTGGTGGTTTTCGGCCCGGACGCGTTCGGTCACGTCCGATCCCTGCACGAAGATATGCGCGACGGTGCCGTCCTCGTCGCGGATCGGCTGATAGACGAAATCCAGGAAGCGTTCCTCCAGCGGTCCCTGGTCGCGCCACCGCAGCAGGATGCGCTGCGCCGTGCGCGTCACCGCCTCGCCCGAGCTGTAGACGTGGTCCAGCAGGTCCAGAAAGCCCTGGTCGGCGACCTCGGGCAGGGCGTCGCGGACAGCCAGGCCGATCACGTCGCGCCCGCCGATCAGCTTGCGGTATTCCGGGTTGACCAGGGTGAAGACGTGCTCGGGACCGCTGACCATGGTCATGAAGGTCGGCGCCTGGGAAAACAGGGCTTGCAGGCGCTGAAACTCGGCCCGGTTGCGGCGTTCGGCCAGAACGCGGTTGGTCGTCTCGATCACGATGGCGATCACGCCGGCGGGCTTGCCGCTTTCGTCAAGCACCGGCGAATAGTCCAGGTTCATCCAGACCTGTTCCGGATAGCCCTTGCGATGCAGCGTCAGTTCCTGGTCCTGATAGGCCAAGGTGCCGCCTGCCAGGCCGACCTTCATGACGTTGTCGTTGAAATCCGCGACCTCGGGCCAGCCTTCGCGGACATTCGACCCGAACAGCGCCGGATGCCGGTGCCCGGCAAAGACGGAATAGGCGTCGTTATAGATCATCACGCCTTCCTCGCCCCACAGCATGACGATGGGAACCGGGGACTGGATCAGCAGCGCCGTCGCGGTCTTCAGCGATTGCGGCTATGTCTCGACCCGGCCCAGCGGGGTCCGCCCCCAGTCGAAGTCGCGGACAAGCCGGGCGGCGGGTCCGGTATGGCCCAGGAAGGCAAAGGGATCGTCGGCGGGAACGGGGGGCGTCATGGGGTCCATGTGCGGCTGCAACATCCTGGCAATAGCCGTGAAACGGGCCGCGCCGTCAAGGCACCAGCTTGCGGGACGCGCCCCGGCCCCCGCCCGTCAGATGTTCTTCTGCTGGCCCAGTTCGATCACCCTGTTCGAGGGCAGGCGGTAATAGTTCGTCGGTTCGGCGGCGGATCGGTACAGGCGCACGAAGATCCGGCTCATCCAGTGGGGCATCAGGGTGCCCCGGCCCGACCGCAGCGTCCGCCGGTTCAGGAAGAAGGACGTGGACATGATGTCGAATTTCTGGCCCTCGCGCTTGGCCTCGGCCAGGGCGCGGGGGACGTTCGGCTGTTCCATGTAGCCGAAGGCCAGCCAGGCCCGCCAGAAGCCGGGCGCAACGCTTTCCAGACGCAGCCGGGCGTCGTTCGGCACGCGCGGAGTGGTGGCGCTTTCGACCTTCACGATGAAGTTCCGCTCATGCAGCACGCGGTTGTGCTTGAGGTTGTGCAGCAGCGCGGGGGGCGCGACCATCGGATCGGCGGTCAGGAACACCGCCGTGCCCGGCACGATCACCGGGGGCGATTTCGCCAGCTTTCCGGCCAGCAGATCCAGGCTGATGCTTTCTTCGGCCAGCTTGTCCTGCAAGCGGCGCATCCCCTCGACCCAGATCACCATCAGGGCGATGGCGCAGGCGGCGAAGACCAGCGGGATATAGCCGCCGTCCAGAAGCTTCATCAGGTTGGCCGAAAAGAAGATCAGCTCGATCGTCAGCACCGGCACCATGACCAGGGCGATCAGCGGCCAGCCCCAGCCCCAGGCCCAGCGGAACACGATCACCGCCAGGGCCGAGGTGATCACCATGTCCCCCGTCACCGCGATGCCATAGGCGCTTGCCAGCCGGGCCGAGGATCCGAAGGCCAGCACCAGCGACACCACGCCCAGCAGCAGGATCGCGTTGACCTTGGGCAGATAGATCTGCCCGGCCTGCGTGTCCGAGGTATAGATGATGTGCAGGCGCGGCAGCAGGCCCATCTGCACCGCCTGCGCCGCGACCGAGAACGCGCCCGAGATCACCGCCTGCGACGCGATCACCGTGGCCGCCGTGGCCAGGATCACCAGCGGCGCCAGGAACCAGTCGGGGGCCATCAGGAAAAACGGGTTCGACACGGTTTCGGGATGCGCCAGCACCATCGCCCCCTGCCCCAGATAGGACAGCGCCAGGGCCGGAAAGACCAGCACGCTCCAGGCCGTGCGGATGGCGCTGCGGCCGAAATGGCCCATGTCGGCGTACAGCGCCTCGGCCCCGGTCACGGCCAGGAAGACCGACCCCAGGACCGGCATCGCGGCGATGCCGTAATGGGTCAGAAACCCCAGGGCGCGCAGCGGGTTCAGCGCCTGGAGGATGCGCGCGTCGTCGGCGATATGGCCGATTCCCAGGATCGCCATGGTGGAAAACCACACCAGCATCACCGGCCCGAACAGCCGGGCGATCCGGTCCGTGCCGCCGCGCTGCACCCAGAACAGCGCGGTGACGATGCCCAGCGTGACCGGCACCACCCAGGGTTCGAAATCCGGCTGGACCAAGGTCAGCCCCTCGACCGCCGACAGGACCGAGATGGCGGGCGTGATCATGCTGTCTCCGAAGAACAGCGACACGCCGACGATCCCCAGCAGCATCAGCAGGCGCCGCCGCCGGGCGCGCGGGCCGACCTTCAGCGCGCCCTGCGCCTTGGCGACCAGCGACAGGGTGCCGCCTTCGCCGTTGTTGTCCGCGCGCAGGATCAGGATGACGTATTTCACCGTCACGATCAGCACCACTGTCCAGAACAGCAGCGACACGATGCCGATGACGGATGTCTCGGGCAGCCCTTCCTCGTGGGCATGGACCAGCGATTCCCGCAGCGCATACAGCGGCGAGGTGCCGATGTCGCCATAGACCACCCCCAGACAGGCCAGCACAAGCGCGGGCGTCAGCCGGGACGGGTCATGATGATGGTGGGGGGGCGCGATCCCGGCCGCAGGGGGGGTGGCGGCGGCTTCTTCGCTGGCCATTCAGGCACTCCGGCTGCGGCATCCGCGGAGATATGGCCTTGCCGTTCACACGCTTCAAGACAAATTTACCGGGCGGTTCCGCAAATCCGCTGCGACTCCACCTGTGGTTGAACGGCCTGCCGTCACGCCTGCCAGGGGATGTTGTTCGCCTCCGGCCAGCCCGGATTTTCGGCTCCCATGTCCCGATCCGCCGCGCCCTTCACCGCCGCCCGGCGCGATTTCCTGACCGCCGATCCGGGGCGTTGACAGCCGCCGCCCCAGCGGCCATGGTCCGACCCACATCAACGGGGGTGCTCTGATTCCAGGGCTGAGATGCGCGGACCCGCGTGAACCCTTCAAAGCTGATCCGGACAACCCCGGCCCGCGCCCTATTCGGCGGCGCGGGGGCTGGGCGGGTGCAGAAGCTGCGCCAGGGTCTGCGACAGCGAGGCCGGGGGAAAGGGCTTCTGGATCAGCGGCGCGTCGTCGAACCCCTGGGGCAGATGTTCGCGGCCATAGCCCGACACGAAACAGAACGGCACCGCCCCCCGGCGCAGGCCCAGGGCCACCGCATCGACCGGCTGGCCCTTGAGATTGCCGTCCAGCAGCGCCAGGTCGAAGCGGTCCTCGGCCAGGGCGGACAGCGCGGCATCGACGCTGCGGACGATCCGCACCCGGCCCGCCCCGGCCAGTTCCAGTTCCGCCTGGATGTCCAGGGCGACCAGCGGTTCGTCCTCGACCACCAGGACCGACTGGCCGCGCAGGACCGCATCCGGCCCGGCCGCAGGGTCGGGGCCGTCGGGCGCGGACGGGGCGGCGCCGTCCAGCGGCGTGACCCCTTCGGACAGGCGGATGGTCCAGACGACGCCTTCGGGGCGCCAGTCGGCCACCACGGCGCCATCCTCGCCCCCGGCGACGGCCGCGATCAGATCCGACCCGAAGCCGCCATGGTCGGGCGGGATGACGGCGGGGCCGCCGGTCTCGCGCCAGGTCAGCACGATGCCCCTGCCCTGCCCCACCCAGTCCAGATGCACCATGCCGCCGGGCACCGACAGCGCGCCGTATTTGACAGCGTTGGTCGCCAGTTCGTGCAGCGTCAGCGCCATGCGCAGCATCGTGTCGGGGGTCAGTTCCACCGGCGGGCCGCTGCGGCGCAGCCGG
The DNA here is from genome assembly GCF_052045125.1 of Paracoccus sp. 22332. Classification (NCBI taxonomy): domain Bacteria; kingdom Pseudomonadati; phylum Pseudomonadota; class Alphaproteobacteria; order Rhodobacterales; family Paracoccaceae; genus Paracoccus; species Paracoccus sp. 22332. The sequence goes on along the minus strand of NZ_JBQEOI010000004.1, from coordinate 168,537 downwards.
TCGGCATCCAGCGTGCCGACCCGGATCTGGTCGTCGATCAACTGATCCAGCGGCGCACTGGCCCAGGTGGAATCCGACAGGATCGAATGGGCGCGCGACAGGGCCTGAAGACGGCCGACGAAGCCCTGTTCGAAATCCGCCAGATCCGCCGACCGGCGCAGGCCCTGCCGGGCGATGGCCTGGACATTGGCCAGGGTGTTCTTGATGCGGTGATTCAGCTCGCCCACCAGAAGCGACCGCACTTCCTCGGCGCGCTTGCGCTCGGTGATGTCCAGGATCTGCAAGGACAGGGTGCGCTGCCGGGACCCCGCCAGGATCGAGCCATAGATCTCGCAGGGGATCGGGCCGCGCTCGGCATGGCCCAGGACCATTTCCGTCGAATGGCGCGGCGCGCTGTCGCCGGGGGCCAGCCAGCCCGCCAGGGTCGCCGCCCCCGCCTCGTCCAGCCAGCCGGTGTCGGCGGCGGCCCGTTCCAGCAGGTCTTCGGCCGCGCGCCCGAACATCCGTTCGGCGCCCTTGGACCAGTCGCGGATGATCAGATCCTGGTCCAGCGTCACGAAGGCCAGCGGCGAATTGTCGGTATGCGCGCGCAGCATGCTGGCCGCGCGGTCGCGGTCATGGGCGATGCGCTGCATCTCGTCGTGCTGGCGTTGCAGGTCGCGGGCCTGGCGGCCGATGCGGAAGAACACCTCGGCCTTGGATTTCAGCACCACAGGGTCGATCGGCTTGACGATGTAATCGACCGCCCCCGCCTCGTATCCCCGGAACCGGCGCGCCTCGTCGCGGTCGGCGGCGGTGACGAAGATGATCGGCACGCCGCGCGTGCGTTCCGTGGACCGCATCAGTTCGGCCAGTTCGTACCCGTCGGTTCCCGGCATATGCACGTCCAGCAGCGCCAGGGCATAGTCGTGGACCAGCATCAGTTCCAGCGCCTGGGTCGCGGAATGGGCGTGGTCGACCTCCAGCCCGTCGCGGCGCAGCAGCGCGTCAAGCGCCAGGATGTTTTCGGCGATGTCGTCGACGATCAGGAACCGGATGGGTCTGTCAGGCATGGGCGTCTTCCTGGCTGGCCCTGCGCCGCCAGATCCGATCGGGTTCGTCGAAGGCGGCGAAGTGGCGGGCATGGGGCGAAAAGCGCAGGGTCTCGTGCGACCCCAGGCCCAGGAAGCCGCCGCGCGTCAGGGCCTGGGCGAACAGCCCCAGGGCGCGGTCCTGCAACGGGCTGTCGAAATAGATCAGGACGTTGCGGCAGGACACCAGATGCACCTCGGAAAAGACCTGGTCGGTGGCCAGGTTGTGTTCGGTAAAGACCGTGCGGTCCCGCAGCGCCCGGTCGAAGGCCACCCGCCCATAGGCGGCGGTATAGTGGTCGGCCAGCGTCCCGGTGCCGCCCGCGCGCTGATAGTTCTGCGAAAAAACCGGCAGGCGGTCAATGGGATAGACCCCCGTCTCGGCCCGTTGAAGCGCCCGGCGGTTGATTTCCGTGGCGTAAAACAGGGTCCGGTCGAACAGCCCCTCTTCGCGGAACAGGATCGCCAGGGAATACAGCTCCTCTCCGTCCGCGCAGCCCGCCACCCAGACCTTGAGCGACGGGAAGGTGCGCAGATGCGGCACCACCTCGCGGCGCAGCGCCAGGTAATAGAGCGGGTCGCGGAACAGTTCGCTGACCTGCACCGTCATCGCGTCGATCACGTCCGGCAGGATCGAGCCGTCGCGCAGCAGCCGGCCCTGCAATTCCGACAGCGTCGCGCAGCCCAGCCGCTCGCGCGCAAGATCCGCCCGCCGCACCAGCGAGGCGCGGGAATAGGACCGGAAATCGTAATGCCAGCGGCGGTGCAGCGCTTCCAGGAACAGATCCAGTTCCACCATGTCGGCGGGGTCGGCGGGAACCGGGGCGACCGTCATCGCGGCATCCACACGCGGGTCAGCGACAGCAGCTTGTCCACGTCCAAGGGCTTGGACAGGTAATCGTTCGCCCCCGCCTCGATGCAGCGGTTCTGGTCCTCGGCCATGGCCTTGGCGGTCAGCATGATGATCGGCAGGGTCTTCCAGCGGTCGATCTTGCGGATCTCGCGGGTGGCGGTCAGCCCGTCCATTTCCGGCATCATCACGTCCATCAGCACCAGATCGACGCGCGGCGCGCCGCCGTCGTCGATGCGGCCCAGGGCCTCCAGGGCCTCGCGCCCGTTGCGGGCGATCTGGACGGTGGCGCCATGGGGTTCGAACACCCCGGTCAGCGCATAGACGTTGCGGATGTCGTCCTCGACCACCAGGATCCGCCGCCCCTCGAGCTGCGCGTCCCGGCCCAGCGACGCCGCCAGCATCCGGCGCTGCTTCTCGGGCAGTTCCGACACCACCTGATGCAGGAACAGCGTCACCTCGCTGACCAGCCGCTCGGGCGATTTCGCGCCCTTGATGATGATCGACTTGGAATACCGCCGCAGCCGCTGCTCCTCGTCCTCGGACAGGGCGCGGGCGGTATAGACGATCACCGGCGGAAAGGCCGCCGTGCCGTCCGCGTCCAGCCGTTCCAGCAGGTCGAAGCCCGAGGCATCGGGCAGCGTCATGTCCAGCACGATGCAGTCGACGGTCTGGGTCCGGCAGATCTCGAACGCCTCGGCGGCGGTGCCCGCCCCCACGGTTTCCACCTCGTCGCTGGCCAGCAGGGCGCGCAGCCCCTCCATCTGGGCGGGATCGTCCTCGACGATCAGCACGCGGCGCAACCGGCCTTGCAGGCGCTGCTCCAGGCTGCGGATCGCGGTTTCCAGCTGATCGCGCGCCACCGGCTTCAGCATATAGCTGATCGCCCCCTGGGCCATCGCCTCGTGCATGTAATCCTCGGCCGAGATCACATGCACCGGGATGTGCCGCGTCGCCGTGTCGCGTTTCAGCCGGTCCAGCGCGGACAGGCCCGAATGATCGGGCAGGCGGATGTCCAGCACGATCGCATGGGGCAGGAATCGTCGCGCCGCCCGCACCGCGTCGTCGGCCCGGTCCACGCAGACGCAGCGGAAGCCCAGCTCGTGCGCCAGATCCAGCAGCACGGCCGCGAAGGCCGCGTCGTCCTCGACCACCAGCATCACCCGGTCGCCCGGCTCGATCCGGTCGCGGTCGTCCGACAGGCCCGGCAGCGCCCCCAGGACCGCGTCCTCGGCGACCGGGGCGGGCGCCATGTCGGGCGCGGGCGACGGCGCCGGTGCCGCCGACGCCTGCGGGCCGTCGGGCAGGATCAGCGTGAAGGTGCTGCCCCTGCCCTTCCGGCTTTCAAGCGTGATCCGGCCGCCCAGCAGATCCGCCAGCTCGCGGGAAATCGACAGGCCCAGCCCGGTGCCGCCGAACCGGCGAGAGATGGTGCCGTCCGCCTGGCGGAACGCCTCGAACACGGCGTCCTGCTGGTCGGGATCGATGCCGATGCCGGTGTCGCTGACCGAAAAGGCGATGCCGCCCTGGGCGGGCGCGATGCGCAGCGTGATCCGGCCCCGCTCGGTGAATTTCAGCGCGTTCGACAGGAAGTTGCGCAGCACCTGTTCCAGCCGCGCCCGGTCGGTCTGGATCGCGCTCAGGCCGGGGGCCAGTTCGAAGCCCAGTTCCAGCCCCTTGGACCGGGCCTGCTCCTCGAAGGCGCGCACCAGCTTGCGCGCGACGGTACCGGGTTCCACCGTGTCGGCGGCGATCTCCATCTTGCCCGCCTCGATCTTGGACAGGTCCAGGATGTCGTTGATCAGCACCAGCAGATCCTTGCCCGAGCTTTCGATGGTCTCGGCCCAGCGGACCTGTTCGTCGGTCAGGGTGCGGCTGCGGTTTTCCGCCAGAAGCCGCGACATGATCAGCAGCGCGTTCAGCGGGGTGCGCAATTCGTGGGACATGTTGGCCACGAATTCCGACTTATAGCGGCTTTCGCGCGCCAGTTCGACCGTCTTGCTCTCCAGGTCGCGGCGCGACCGGGCCAGGGCGTCGCGCTGATCCTCAAGCGCGCGGGTCTGGATCTCAAGCTGGTTGTTCTGCTGTTCCAGTTCGGCCTGCTGCTGTTCCAGCTTGCGCTGGCTGTCCTGCAAGGCGCGGCTCTGTTCCTCAAGTTCCTCGTTGGTCGCGGCCAGTTCCTCGGCATGGCTGCGCAGTTCCTCGGCCTGGTGGCGGGTCTCCTCCAGCAGTTCCTCCAGGCGGTGGCGGTCATGGACCGACCGGATCGCCAGGGCCAGGCGTTCGCCCACCCGGTCCAGCAGGTCGCCCACCCGCGCCGGGGGCGGGCCGTCGAAGCCGAATTCCAGCAGCCCCTCGGTCCGGTTCCCCTCGCGCAGCGGGACGATCACGACATGGGCGGCGCGCCCGCGCGACAGCCCCGACCCCCAGCCAAGCGCCTGGTCGGGGGCCAGGTCCAGATGCACCACGCGGTTTTCGGACAGGCTGCGCGCCAGATGCCCGCCGGGGGCGGTCCGGTCGGGGCCGGGCAGGCCCGCGTCATCCACCCCCCAGGCGGCCAGCTGCCGCAGCCCGCCCGCATGGGCATCATAGGCGACCGCGGCCCGCGCCCCTGCGCGCTCGGCCAGCACCGCCAGCACCCGTTGCCCCAGTTCCTCGGCCGACGGATCGCCCTGGACGGCCTGCGACACCTCGACCTCGCCCTGGCGGGCCCAGGCTTCGCGCGCCAGGATCCCCCTGTTGCGGATCAGCATCCGGCCCATATTGCCCAGGACCAGATAGACGACGCTTGCCAAGGTGCGGTTCAGCGCCGCGATGCGCGGGTCGATCCCGGCGTGGCCGTCCAGCAGGAAACCTCCGGCCATCGCCAGACAGGCGGTCAGCGCGACCGCGACGGGCGCCCAAGACAGGCTGACCGTAAAGGACAGCGCCAGCGGGATGATATAGATCAGCCAGACCGCCGTGCCCAACGGCACATACAGATCCATCACGAAGATCGCGCAAATCATCGCGACGATCAGCGAAAGGATCGCCAACTCTTTGTTCTTGTTCACTGTTTTGTCCCTGGCCCGGTATTTCCATGCGGTTCTGGCCGCTGGCGGCCAGTTCCGAACGCCCACCCCGTTGCGGCGGTTCCCGCGCCGCGCCGAAGTTGACGTTACGTCATATATGAGGTTTCGCGGCGAAACCTCATCGGTCCAGCAGGGCGCGGATCTCGGCCATCAGGCTGTCCATCAGGTCGTCATCAATCGCCCCTCCTTCCAGGCGCAATACATGGGCCTTGCCGTCGCGGGCGCGGCGGATGGTGATCCCGCTGGTGGTCCGCAGCGTCTGGCCGTCGATCCAGCCGTATTGCACCGGCGCCTGGCTGCGCGGCCGCCCGCCCCTGGCCGGGCTGCGCGGGGCGGATTCCGACCGGGCGATCACCGGCTCCAGCAGCTGCCATTCCGCATCGGCATCCTCGGGGCTGGCCGAGGACAGGGCCTGGCGCAATCGCGCCTCGGCCCCGTCGCGCAGGGCCGTCGCCAGCCGCAGGCCGCGCTTTTCGGTCAGCGCCTCGGGAAATTGCAGCATGTCGCCCAACTCCTCGAAGATCAGGGCAAAGGACCGCACCTTGGACCGCTTGGCCTTGGAGCCGGTGGCGAACAGCCGGTTCACCGCGTCCTCGACATTGGCGAAGGCCCCCTGATTGGCGGCGATCACGGCGATGCGGCCGCGTTCGAAATGGCTCAGTTCCTCGCGGACCTCGTTCTCCTCGACCATGGCGACGAAGGCGGCGTCGGACTGGGTGCGGGGGCGGATCAGGGCGCGGATCCGGGCATGGGCCTCGGATCCGGTCAGCGCGTGCAGAGCCCGCATCGCGTGCAGGCGGCGATAACCCGACAGCAGGCCATAGCGCGCGCCCTGCCCGGCCGGCCTCTCCATCTCGAACACCTCGATCGGCAGGCGCAGGCCGTTGGCGGCGATGGACAGCCGCAGTTCGGTCATCTCGGCCTCGTCCATGACCATGCGGTCGCGGATCATGGCGCCCTCGTCGATCTGCTCCAGGGGCAGTTCGGCGATCAGCAGCCCCTGCCCTTCGGCGCGCCGCAGCCGCTCGGCATCCGCCCGGTCGCGGGCCCGTTCGGCCCGCGCGTCGGCCGGTTCCAGCGATCCCTGCGCCGCGGTGTCCGCTGCGACCTGGGCGATGGGCGCGATCCCCGGCCCGACCGAGGGGCGGCCATGGGTTTCGCGGCGAAACTCGGCCTCGATCCGGGACAGGTCGTCCGTGCTGGGGGTTTCCAGCCGCCTGCGCTTAACCATGGGCTTTCTCCTGCTCTGCCTGCTCCATCTGAAGATCGCGCCACCAGGCCCCCAGGATCAGTTCCTTGACCTCGGCCCAGGTGCGGTCAAAGGTCTCGCGCCCCCGGACATAGGTGTCGCGGTTGAATTCGCGATAATCGGCCTCGTAGATGCCGTTCACCTGTTCGCCCGCCTGGCCGATCATGGCGGTGACTTCCTGGCGGAAGGTGGTCATGAAATCCCCGAAATAGGCCTGGATGACATTGGCCAGGTCGGTCTGCTGGGCGGCGTCGAAGCGGGTGATGATCGCCCGCACCGCATCCCATTCGAAGCGCATTTCTGGCAGGCCTTCGCGGCGGCGGGCGGCGTTCTCTCCGTCCTCGACGCTGGCGAAGGTTGAATAGAGCATGTCGAAGAAGCGGCCCGTCGAATCGAACTCTAGGAAGGATGCCCCCAGCGGCACCAGCAGGATGTCGGCGGCGGCAAGCGCGTTGATCGTCAGATAGCCTAGCGCGGGAGGCGTATCCAGGATGATGATGTCATAATCGTTGACGATCCCGTCCTTGGTCAGCGCATTGCCAAGCGCGTCCCACAGCGGCCAGCCGCGCAGGCCCATCCGCCAGACGGGAACCTGGAATTCGGCCCAATAGAGGTTCAGCTGCGCCCCCAGCAGGTCGATGTTCGGCCAGTGCGTGGGCTGGATCACGTCGCGGGCGGTGATGGTCAGCGCCTCGGTCAGGGTCTCGTCGAAGGGCAGGGGGGGCTGGCCCGCCGCCTCGCGCACGCGGTTTTCATCCTGAAGCGCCAGGGCATAGTCCTTGGCCAGCAGCGGGAAGGCGGTCGACCATTCATCGCCGACCTTGCCCCCCATGATCGAGGTCATGCTGCCCTGGCTGTCCAGGTCGATGACCAGCACCTTGTAGCCGTCAAGCGCCGCCGACATCGCCAGATGCGCCGCGGTCGAGGTCTTGCCGACGCCGCCCTTGAAATTCGCCACCGCGATGGTCTTGGCGGGCAGCCCTTCGGGGCGCCAGGGGCGGTATTCGCGGCCCGCCGCGCCCTCGGCCGCGAAATGGTCGCGCAGGCGCAGCACGTCGTCCAAGCTGAACCATTTCGAATTGCCCTCTCCGGTGCCTTGGGGCAGGTCGGGGAACTTGCGCAGCACCCGGCGGAAATGGGCCGGCGCGACGGGGATCAGATAGCGGCAGACCTCCCATGTGGAAAAGCGGCGCAGACGCTTGTGGCCGTCGGGGGCATAGCCGCGTTCGGCCAGATCCTGACGGCCGCGGGCGGCGAAGGCGGCGGCTTTGGCGAATCGGGCGGTGTCGATAGGATCGGACAGCCGCCGCGCGGCTTTGGCTGGGTCGATGTTGAAATAGGGGGGTAGGGGGTCTTTGCCAGTGGACATGTCACCAATCCAGGGATGTGCTGCTGTTCGCAGTATTTTCGCAAAGTTGCGCACATGGAAAGCCGAAAGTTGCCGCAGCATGCCAAGTTTCGCCGCGAAACCCCTGCTTTCTGGAGGAAAAAGGCGCCAGCGATTTAAGGATCTATGATTCTCTTTAAGATCTTTAAGGCAGATTATTCAATTCATATCAAAGGGATACCCCATGAAAGGCACCCGTTTCCGGGACGAAAGGAACCCGGAAACAGGATGATGGGTGCCCGATTCCGGGATTGGAAGCACCGATTCGCGGGAACGGCCGTTTTTTAGCTCCCGACCCCCATAATGCGGGCTTTTGTGGGCCGGATCGCCTTGGGCCATCCTGTAAAAGGGTGCCTTTGGCTGCCGGCGATGCCCAAAGGCACCCGTTTCCGGGACGTTGCTTCGCGGCATTTCGCAACGGTTCGGGTGCCCGTGTCAGGATTGCCAGCAGGCACCTTTGTTGCCATGATGACGGGCGACACCCCAACGGCAGACCGGACCGGCCCATGCAGGATATTCCCCGCGATCAACTGGCAGGCGCGTTGCGCCGGGGCGCGGTCAAGAAGCATGTGGCGGCGATCCATGTGTCGGGCAAGCTGACGCTGTTGCAGCGCAAGCTGTCGAACGTGCTGCTGCTCAATGCCTATGACACGCTGATCACCAGCACCCGTCACCAGATCGACGCGCGCACCCTGTGCCTGATGATCGGTTACAATTCGAACGACATGGACACGCTGAAGCAGTCGCTGCGGGGGCTGGCGGAAACGGTGGCGGAATGGGACATGCTGGACGAGAAGGGCCAGCAGGAATGGGGGGTGTCCAGCCTGTTGTCCTTCGCCCGGCTGCGCGGCGGCGTGTGCGAATACGCCTATTCCCCGGCCCTTGCGGAAAAGCTGCACGATCCCAAGGTCTTCGCGCTGATCAACCTGAACATCCAGCGGCGCTTCACCTCGGGGCATGCGCTTGCGCTTTACGAAAACTGCTATCGCTTCGTCAGGACCGGATCGACGGGCTGGTGGCCCATCGACCTGTTCCGCCGCCTGATGGGGGTGGACGGATCCGCCTATTACGAGACGTTCAAGCACCTGAACGCCAAGATCATCAAGCCCGCCGTGGCCGAGGTGAACAAGACCAGCAACATCGTCGTGACGCCCGAGGTGCGCAAGGCGGGCCGGGCCGTCACCGACATCCGCTTCCTGATCGCCGAGAATCCGCAGCTGGCGATCCTGGATCTGGACGACGGGGCGGGGGCGCGGCACGGCCCCGTCTATGCCCGGCTGCGCGCGCTTGGCGTCAGCGACCGGCTGGCGCGGCAATGGCTGAACCTGCATGGCGAGGAACAGGTGCTGGCCAAGCTGGCCTATGTCGAAAGCAAGGACGGCGTGCGCAGCAAGATCGGCTATCTGACGGCGGCGCTTGACGGTTCGGCGGCGGCCGCACCGGCGGGGCAGGGGGCCTTGGCCCCGGCGCAGCCGGTGGCGTCGGCTGTGCCGTCCGCATCGCCTCGGGCCGAACGGCTGCGCCGGATCCTGGAGGCGGTGAAGGCCCGCACGCCCACGCAGCGCGACGCCGACAAGCGGCTGTTTTCCAGCCAGCTTCCCGATGCCCGGCTGCGCGAGGATTTCGAGCGTCATGGCTGGATGTCGCCCCTGAACGCCGCCCGCATCGCCGAATTCTGGGAGGAGATCGCGCCCGGCACGATGGCGGGGGCGGAGTAGGGGGGCGCTGACCGGGCCTTGAAGGCCGGGCGGTTCGGGGCGGACAGGGCACCGCGTGGCGATGCCCTTTGCCATCGGGCGATGGCGTCGGTTTCCGCGAAACCCTGCCCGCGCCAGTTGCGTTCACCCTGGAACCTGCCCGCAGAAAAGGAAAACGCCGTGGTCGCCCTGTCCGCCCCCGTGCCCCTGAGGCCGATTCATCCGCTTCACGCCATCCTGCTGTCCTTTCCCTTTCCGCTGTTTCTGGGAACGCTGGCCAGCGACATCGCCTATGCCCGCAGCTTCCAGATCCAATGGGCGAACTTCGCGCAATGGCTGAATGCCGGGGGTCTGCTGGTCGGCGCCTTCGTGCTGTTGTGGGCGCTGATCGGGCTGTTCCGCCGCCGGGCGCGGGGCAACCGGCGGCCGGTCGTCTATTTCGTGCTGGTGCTGGCGATGTGGGCGGCGGGGCTGGTGAATGCCCTGGTCCATGCCAAGGACGCCTTCGCCGTGATGCCCGAGGGGCTGTGGCTGTCGGCGCTTGCGGCGATCCTGGCGCTTGCGGCGTCCTGGTTGGGCTTCGGCGGCGTCCGCCGGGCGGACGGGACGGGGGGCTGGACATGACCATGCGCCGCGTCCTGACGACCGCCGTTCTTGTCGTCCTGCCTTTCGGCCTGCCGCTGGGCGCCCTGGGCCAGGCGCCCGCCGGCAACTCGCCCGTCACCGGGGCCGATCCGGTGCTGCCGGAACCCCGGCGCGGGCTGCTGCCCGACATGGTGATCCCGCGCCCGGCGGGCTGGGGCGACGACCTGCCGACCGTGCCCGAGGGCTATTCCGTCACCGCCATCGCCACCGATCTGGCGATCCCGCGCCAGACGCTGGTGCTGCCCAACGGCGACATTCTGGTGGCCGAGGGCAAGGGCCAGGGCGCGCCCGCGCTGCGTCCCAAGGACATGATCGCGGGCTTCATCAAGTCGCTGGGCAAAAGCCCGGTGGCGGGCGGCGACCGGCTGACGCTGCTGCGCGATGCGGATGGCGACGGGGTCTATGAGACGCAGGGGGTATTCGCGGACGGGCTGAATTCGCCCTATGGTTTGGCGCAGATCGGCAGCTTCATCTATGTCGCGAACCAGGACGCGGTGGTCCGCTTCGACTATACCGACGGCCAGATCCAGGCCAGCGGCCCGCCGGTGACGCTGGCGGAACTGCCCGCGGTCATCAACCACCATTGGACCAAGGCGATGACGGCCAGTGCCGACGGGCGGTTCCTGTATGTGGGGATCGGGTCGAACAGCAACATCACCGAACGCGGCCTGGAGGCCGAGGAGGATCGGGCGATGATCTGGCAGATCGACGCCCAGACCGGCGCGCATCGTCCCTATGCCACGGGCCTGCGCAACCCGACCGCGCTGACCATCCAGCCGGACAGCGGCCAGTTGTGGGCCGTGGTCAACGAACGCGACGAGATCGGCCCGGATCTGGTGCCCGATTATCTGACCGCCGTGCAGGAGGGCGGCTTCTACGGCTGGCCCTACAGCTATTGGGGGCAGAATGTCGACAGCCGCGCGCAGCCGCAGGATCCGGGCAAGGTCGCCTCGGCCATCGTGCCGGATTACGCCCTGGGCGCGCATGTGGCGGCGCTTGGGGTGGATTTCTCGGACCCGGCGATGGGCGCGGACTTCGCCGAGGGCGTCTTCGTGGGGATGCACGGCAGCTGGAACCGCGACCAGCCGGTCGGTTACAAGGTGGTGTTCGTGCCGTTCCGGGACGGCGGGCCTGCGGGCGATCCGGTCGATTTCGTCACCGGCTTCCTGCTGGACGCGGACACCACGCGGGGCCGGCCGGTGGGCGTGACGGTCGATCCGCGCGGCGCGCTGATCGTGGCGGACGACCTGTCGAACACCATCTGGCGGATCGCGCCGGATCAGCCATAGGAGGCAGGCCGTGACGCATCGGGTCGTCGTCCTGGGGGCAGGCTTCGCGGGCCTGCAACTGGTTCAGGATCTGCGCGGCGCGGACTGCCGGATCACGCTGATCGACCAGAGAAACCACCACCTGTTCCAGCCGCTGCTGTATCAGGTGGCCACCACGCTGCTGGCCACGTCCGAGATCGCCTGGCCGATCCGCCGCGTGCTGCGCCGCCGCCCCGACGTGACCACGCTGCTGGCCCGCGTCACCGGCATCGACCGCCAGGCGCGGCTGGTCCTGCTGGAGGAGGGGGCGCCGGTTCCCTTCGATACGCTGGTGGTGGCGACGGGCGCGCGCCACGCCTATTTCGGCCATGACGCATGGGAGGCGGACGCCCCCGGTCTCAAGACGCTGGAGGACGCGACCACCATCCGCCGCCGCCTGCTGCTGGCCTTCGAGCGCGCCGAACTGGCCGAGGATCCGGCCGAACGCGACGCGAACCTGACCTTCGCCATCATCGGCGGCGGCCCGACCGGGGTGGAACTGGCGGGGATCCTCGCCGACCTGGCCCATCGCGTGCTGCCGCGCGAATTCCGCCGCATCGACACCCGCACCGCCCGCATCATGCTGATCGAGGCCGGGCCACGCATCTTGCCGGTCTTTCCGCCCGCGCTGTCCGATTACGCGGCGGCCGCGCTGCAACGGCGCGGGGTGCAGGTGCTGACCGGCCAGCCGGTCACGGATCTGTCGGCCCGGCATGTGAGCATCGGCGACCAGGCGGTGCCCTGCCGGACGGTGATCTGGGCGGCGGGGGTCCAGGCCTCGCCCGCGGCGGCCTGGCTGGGGGCGACGGCCGACCGGGCGGGGCGGGTGATCGTCGGCCCCGATTTGACGCTGCCGGACGATCCGGCGATCCTGGTGCTGGGCGATACCGCGCATGTCGACCAGGACGGCGCCCCGGTGCCCGCCCTGGCGCCCGCCGCCAAGCAGCAGGGCCGTTACGGCGCCGCGCTGATCCGCGCGCGGCTGGCGGGCCAGCCGGCGCCGGGGCCGTTCCGGTACCGCCACGGCGGCAACCTGGCGACCATCGGGCGCAACGCCGCCGTGATCGACTTCGGCCGGATCCGGCTGACCGGGCGGCTGGCCTGGTGGATCTGGGGCATCGCCCATATCTATTTCCTGATCGGCGTCCGCTCGCGCCTGGCCGTGGCGATCAACTGGCTGTGGAGCTTCCTGTCCCGCCAGAACTCGGCCCGCCTGATCACGCAGAGAGAGACGCTGCGCCCGCCCGGCGGGAACGCGGGAGCCGCCGCCGGGGTTGATGGTCCAGGAGGAACCGCCATGACCCGAGAGACCCCGAAACACCCCAATCCCGCCACCGATCCGCCCCGCCGGAACGGCCAGGGCGAACACGAGGGCGTGCCGCATTCGCCCGAGGAATTCGACGTGATGAATCCCGCCAAGGCCGACAAGACCCCCGGCGGGCCGCAGGAAAACCAGTAGCGCCGTTGCCCGGCCGGTCCTTGGATCGGGGCTGGCCGGGTGGCCGTGGAAGGCCGCCACCCCTGAGAAAGCAATCATGGATCCCGATCGGGCCGTCACGCCTGCCGTCCCGGCCAGCCGCAGGGCCAGCGGCCCTTGGCGGGGTCGTCCCAGGCGGGCATGTCCAGCCAGGGATACCAGCACAGGCCCGCGACGGGCACGCCTGAAAGGGCGATCTCGGCCTGGACATGCGCCAGCCAGTCCCAGCGGTCGCGGATATGCGGAAAGCGGCGGTAAGCCCGCCGCAGCCCTTGGTGCCAGCCGGTTTCCGTGATCATCACCGGCAGACGGTAACGGTCGGCCACCGCGCGCAGCACCCGGTGCAGGGGCTCGATGGCGTGGTGGGGGTAATAGTTGACGCCGACCATCCGCACATGGCCGCTGGCCACCAGCCGGTCGGTGGCCCGGAACACGGCGGGATGCAGGTGGTGGAACGGGTCGCAGGTGGCGAAGCGCGGGCCGCCCGGCAGGCAGGCGGCGGCGGCCATCATCCGCAGCGCCATGTCCGTGGCGCGGCCCGGCGTCATCCCCGACACCCGCCGCCCGACCGAGGGTTCGTTGACCGCGATCGCCCAGGCCCCCGGCGGCAGCGCGCGGCAGCAGGCCAGGGCGTGCTGCGCGGGGCGCGGCGGGGCGTCGAAATGGACCAGATCCCAGATCACCGGAAATCCCTGCGGCACGGCATTCACCCGCGCGGCGATGTCGTGGCGCCAGGACAGCCCGTCGCGCGCGCCCGCCGCGCCCTGCTGCCGGGCCACGTCATAGTGATGGGCCATCGCCGCCTGGGGCAGGTGCCCGGTCGACTGCAGCAGGTCGTGGCCGTTCCAGTGCAGCCGCCCGCATTCGAAGCCCGCCAGGATCGTCGCGGGCTGGCCCGGCCGGGGCGAAAAGGCGTCGGGGAAGGGCAGGGCGTTCATAACGGGGTCCGAAAAATCCCCCTGGCCTCGGGGCGGGCCGGGTGCGGGGAGGCTGGCGCAGGGGGGGATTTGTCAGCCGGGCGGCGAAACTCGTAAACCGTGAACACTGTGCCGCCTGGCTGATAAGCGCCTTATGTCTGAAGTTTACGTGCCGGGAAAGCTGTCTTTTTGGACAGGATCCGGCCGGAACAATCCCTGCGGCGGCCCGTTCGTCCCCAGCGGGCAGGAGGGGTTGATGGACGATATCGCGGCACGGGCGCGGAACCTGGGCATCCAGCCCGAATACGAAGGCGTCGGCGGCACGCTTCACCGGGTGCCCGAGGCCACGCTGGAACGGCTGATCTCGGCCTTCGGTCCCGGCGCGGCGATGACCCCGCAGCGGCTGGAGGCGCCCCCGGGCGCGCGCTGCCGCCTGCCCGGGGACCGCCGATGCTGGGGCGTGGCGGTGCAGCTGTATCAACTGCGGTCGGCGCGCAACTGGGGCATCGGCGATTTCGCGGATCTGTGGGATCTGGCGGCGATCCTGGGCGCGCAGGGGGCCGATTTCATCGGGCTGAACCCGCTGCACGCGCCGTTCCTGGCCGCGCCGGGGCGGTGCAGCCCGTTCTCGCCCTCGAACCGGCGGTTCCTGAACCCGCTTTACCTGGCGGTGGACAGGATCGCGGGGTTCGATCCAGCGATGATGGACCAAGACGCGGTGGACCGCCTGCGCAGGACCGATCTGGTCGATTACCCCGGCGTCGCGCGGGCCAAGCTGCACGCGCTGCGGGCGCTGTGGGACCGGCTGGGGCGGCCTGATGCCTCGGACCAGGCGCGGGCGCGGGGCGGCGCGGAGCTGGACCGGCACGCGCTGTTCGAGGCGCTGTCCGCGCGGATGGCCGCGGCGGGGCAGGGGGCGGGCTGGACCGCCTGGCCCGCCGCTTGGCGCGATCCCGGCGCGGCCGAGGTGGCGGCCTTCGCCCGCGACCATGCAGCCGAGATCCGCTTCCATCGCTGGTTGCAGGACCAGACGGCCCGCCAACTGGCCCGTGCCCGCGACGCCTGCGCCGAAGCCGGGATGGGCATCGGCCTGTATCTGGATCTGGCCGTGGGCGAGGCCGCCGACGGGTCGGGAAGCTGGGGCAATCCCGATGTGCTGGCCGATGTGCGGATCGGCGCGCCGCCCGATTACTTCAACGAACAAGGGCAGGACTGGGCCTTGGCGCCGCTGTCCCCCGCCGCGATGGCCGCATCGCGCGCCGCGCCATTCGGCAGGCTGATGGCGGGTGTGATGGAACCGGCGGGCGCGGTCCGGCTGGATCACGCCATGGGCCTGTGGCAGCTGTTCCTGATCCCGAAGGGGGCGGGGCCGCAGGCGGGCGCCTATGCCCGCTATCCGCTGGACGACATGCTGCGCGCCTTGGCCCAGGCGTCCCAGGACAGCGGCGCCCTGGTCGTGGGCGAGGATCTGGGCAATGTGCCGCCGGGCTTTCGCGCGGTGATGGCGGCGGCGGGGATCCTGTCCTATCGCATCCTGTTCTTCGAACGCGACGCTAAGGGCGGCTTCCTGCCGCCAGGGGATTATCCCGACCTGGCCCTGGCCTGCCTGTCCACCCACGACCTGCCGACCTTCCGGGGCTGGTGGGGCGGCCAGGACATCGCCCTGCGCCAGAGATTCGGCCTGATCGGCGCAGAGGCCGCCCGCGACCAGGCGGCGGCCCGCCCGGCCGAGCGGGGGGCGCTGATCCGCGCCCTGGCCGGGGCCGGTCTGTGGGACGGCGGCGAGGGGGCGGACGGCGATCCGCCGCCCGACCTGGTGGCGGCGGTCCATCGCTTCGTGGCGCGCACCCCGGCCCGCCTGATGGCCGTCCGGCTGGAGGATCTGGCGGGGGACGACCGCCCCGTGAACCTGCCCAGCACCGAGGGCGAATATCCCAACTGGCGGCCCCGCCTGGCCCGGACGGCCGAGGAGATCGCCGCAAGCGGCCTGTTTCGCGCCATCGTCGCCGGGATCGCGGCGGAACGGCCCAGGGCGTGATCAGCGCAGCCGGTGCAGCCGGGAAATGTCGCGGACATGCAGCAGATGCACGCCGGTCTTGCGCGACAGGGCCTTGGCGCTTTCGGTGTAATGGCCGGTTGTGATCACAATGGCGGCGTCGACCCGGTGGAAGGCCCGGCCCGAGAACGCCTCTTGCACGGCCTTGTTGCCGACCGCGCCGTCATAGCGCTTGCACTGGATGCCGATCCGGCGGCCGCCCTGGCGGGCGATGATGTCCAGGCCCTGATCGCCCGATCCCGCCGTTACCTCGGCCCGCCAGCCATGCAGCTCCAGCCGCCCCGCCACCCAGCGTTCGAAGTCGTGCCCGTCGCGGGGACAGGCCGCCCCCGGCGCCGCTGGGCGGGCCTTGGGCCTGGGCCGGGGCGTCGTGGACCTGGCGCGGGGCCGGGCGCGCGGCCCCNCCGCCGCCCTGACTTGCGCCGCCGCGCGGCGGTGCGGGGCAGGAACAGTCCCGGCAGCAACAGCGCGGCCAGCACCACCCCCGCCAGGGCGGGCTGGGCATCGGGGGTCGGCCCGGTGCCCGCGAAACTGGCCATCAGGAACCCCCCGATCACGATCAGCGTGGCCGACAGAACCCCATAGCGGAACAGATAGAAGGCGGTTGCAAGCAGGCGGCGCATCGTCTTTCGGGAAGGACAACCCTGGCGCGATCATCGCCCAGGACGCCCACCCTAGCGCCGCATCCGCGTGTCGACAATCGGTCCCTGCGAAAGCCTGCGGCACGGGATCCGGGTGGGGTGCTTTGATCACGCGGTCCTTGCCGGGGGGCGATGCCGGTTTTCTGTTTCCTTCATGTTCCGTGCCGCTGGGATGCCCGCGACCCCGGGCCACGCTTTTCGGTCAGGGAACTGTCGGATGCGGGCCGCCCAAGAGGTCATGACCGCCGGCACGTTCGACTATGCCGCCCAGGCGCTGCCCGCGCAGGCCGTCGCCGGCCTGATGTCCCCGGAAAGGCCCGGCACACGAGGGTGACCGCTTCCGGCAAGAGGGCGGCGATCGGAAGGCGGAACCAATCGCGCGCGGCCCGGTTGCGGTTTGGCAGGACAAGGAATTTCCGGATGCCGCATGGTTCCCCGCCGCCGGTCACCTCGCTGGATCGCTTCGTCGAGGCGCAGCAGGACAGTCATGACACCGCGCTGTCCGAATTGCGGCAGGGGCGCAAGCAGAGCCATTGGATGTGGTTCATCTTTCCGCAACTGCGCGGGCTGGGGCAGTCGGCGATGTCGCAGCGCTATGGCATCGCGAATCTGGACGAGGCGAAGCGGTATCTGGCCCACCCGGTCCTGGGGCCGCGGCTGATCCGCAGCGCGGAAGCCGTGCTGGCCCATCACGGCCTGTCGGCCGAAGCGATCTTCGGGCCTGTCGATGCGGCCAAGCTGCGATCCTCGGCCACGCTGTTCGCGGCGGTTCCGGGCGCGCCTGACGTGTTCGACCGGATCCTGCAACGATTCTTCAACGGCAATCCCTGCCGCGCGACGCGGGACCGGATCGCCTGACCGGCATCCCCGAACGGGCGGCTGGCGCGATCAGGGGGTCGAAGGGCGCGATCCCGGCCTGTGCTTTGGCTTGGTGGGGTCGGGGAAGCCTTCGTGTTCGTCCTCGGGGACCGTGTGGCCGGTGTCGCGCGTCGTTCCGCGAATGCCGTCGGGCAGGACGCCGTCCTTGTCGGCCGGGGGTTGCGCGGGGGTCTTGCCGGGTTCGTCCTGTCGGGCCATGTCCTTCCTCCGTCCGCCGTGATGGCAGCGCAGGAGAAACCGGCTTCGGGCGGCTTTTGTTCCGCCGTTCCGGCCGGATCAGGCCCCCAGATCGCGCAGGATTTCCGCGCTGCGGGGCATCCGGGTCAGGCTCGCCTCGATCCGGCTGCGCCAACGCGGCCCGCGAGAGCGGGCGTCCTCCAGGGCCTCGGCCAGGTCGTCGGGGCGGTCCTGGGCCAGGGCCTCGATCAGGAAGGCCGCCTGGCCGCGATCCTTGCGCGCTTTCGCCTGGTCGGGCCCGCCCTTGCGGCGGTCGGCCACGATCAGCTTGTGGATCGCGAACCGTTCGGGGCGCGGGATCTGGACCAGCACCCCCGACCGATACAGGGCAAGCGCCGGGATCGGATCCGCGATCAGGAAGTTCAGGTAATGCAGCGCCAGCGCGCTGACCCCCAGGGCCGGAAGCGGCTTGACGCTTTCGTCGCCGAAGGCGGGGGTCAGGAATTCCACCATGGCGGTGCCGCGCGTCTGACGCCATTTCCAGACCTGCCGGTCCTGCACCCCCGGCACCGGGTCGAATTCCAGCGTTTGCAGAATCTCGCCGGGGTTTTCCTGAACCCGGTCGCCAAGCGCGACCGACAGCCGGTGGAAGCTGGCGAAGTCGATATCGCCGGTCTGGGCCAGGTCGTCCGATCCCATGCGCAGGCCCAGTTCGCCCTGGTAAAGGCCATAGGCCGCGGTCCCCACCAGCGTGCCGCCCAGCCGGAACACCCCGGCGCGGGCAAAGGCCGACAGCAGCGATCCGGTGTCGCGGTCCGTCGCGATGAAGCCCTCGGCCCGAAGGACGCGGGCCAGGCGCGCCATGTCCCGCCGCCGGTCCCCCGCTTGGGCCTTCAGGTCGGCGGCCCGCGCCAGGCGCTGCCGCAGATCCGGCGTCCCCTCGCCCAGATAGCGGCTTTTCATCTGGGTGCCGATGCGGAACTTGTCGTACAGATAGACGCGGCCGTTGCGCACCCGTTCCTCGACGCTGCCGATCAGGTCCGAGGCGCTGTCTTCCAGATGCAGGCGCAGCAGATCTTGATAGGCGACCTGGGCCGCGCGAGATTGGGACTGGACGGTCATCGGGCATCCTGGGTCATGTGCAGCAAATATATTCGTGCTGCACACAAGCGCAAGGGGCCGGGGTTCAGGGCACCAGGTCGCCCTGCCGCCGGCGGCCTCAGTCGGTTCGCCGGGCCGGGGCGATGAAGCATTCGTCCACGGCGGTGTCGATTTCCTGGGCGACATGCTGCTGCAGCGTCCAGATATAGTCGTCGTGGATGCCGTGTTCGGCCAGCCCGCGCGCGGTGCGCAGCAGGTATTCGGCCCCCGACCCGGCCGCGCCCGCCGCGCGGGCCAGCCTGCGCGCCTGTTCCTCGACCGTCAGCCGCGCCGTCAGAGTGCCGACCGGATCGGCATAGAAGGTCAGCGCCTCTTGCCGCCCCTCCTCGGTCTGGACCGTGATCCAGCAGGCATTGCCCGCCAGTTCATGCGCCACCAGCTCGCGGCGCAGGATGTCGCGCAGGGACTGGACCTCGGTTCCCTGGGCGATGTCCAGGACCAGCCCCTCGCATTGCCCGCCGCGCGCCAGGGCCAGCATCAGCCCCGGCCGGTCCGGCGAGCCGCGAAAGTGATCCAGCGAGATCGAAAAGCTGCGATGCCAGCCGATCGCCGTGGCCCGCCGCCGCGCGCCCACCGCAAAGCCCGGATTCCAGATGAGCGAGCCATAGGCGAAGATCGGGATCGGCCGGGGCCGCCCCCGCGTCAACTCATCCGCCAGGCGGTCCAGATCGGTGTCCTCCAGCATCCGCCAGCGGGGATCGTGCAGCGGCCCCTGGGCCGGGGCGATCCGGGCCAGGTGGCGGTCGGACAGCAGGATCGGACGAGAGGTGGTCATCGGAGTCCCCGAACGGCGGCGTCGGCTTCCTTTTGCCGGGTCGGCGCGCGCAAGCCAAGCGCAAACCCGGCAATGGCGGGGAAGGCGCCGCCCCGTTCGCGCGGCGGCAGGGGTCTTACGGCCGCAGCGAGAGGTAATGCAGATAGCGGTCGTAATGGGCGACCACATCGGCGATGATCTCCTCTCGGTCATAGCCGAAGATGTCGTATCCCCGGCTGCCCTGCGCCAGAAACACCTCGGCCCGGTAATAGCGGTTGCGCCCGCCTTCCCCGCGCGCGGCGTCGGTCAGCGCGAAGGACGGGATCGGGCGGCTGACCGGCTGGACGCGATACAGGAAATCGCTGATCCCCTCGCCCAGGTCGATGCGCAGGATCACGGCATCGTCCTCTCGCGCGATCTCTCCGCCATGGCCGCGCCGGGCCAGTTCCGCCTGCACGGCGTCCAGGGCCTGGGTCACGGTCCTGTCGATGAACTCCGTCACCTGCCGCTTGCCCGGATGGCTGACGATGGCGCCCAGGCGGCGGCGCCAGCTTGCGCTGCCCTCGCCGATCAGGGGGGCGGCGGGCAGGGCGGCGCTTGCGGTCAGCGCCACCTCGTCCGTCAGGCCCTTCCAGATGCCGAAGCACATGAAGACCATGACGATCGACAGGGGCGCCGCCGCGATCACCGCCGCCATTTCCACCGCGTCCAGACCCCCCGCCAGCAGCAGCCCGCCCGCGACCCCGCCGCAGGTCAGCGCCCAGAAGACGCGCAGCCACAGCACCGGCTCCTCGTCCCCCTTCGAGGTGATCATGGCGATCACCAGGGCGCCCGCGTCGGATGCGGTGACGAAATAGATCGCCACCAGCAGCCCCGCCAGCCAGGCCAGCCAAGCCGAGGCGGGCAGGTATTCGAACACCGCGAACAGCGCGATGGGCATGTTTTCCGCCACGGTCCGAGAGATCGCGCCCCCGGCCGCGTTCAGATCCTGCCAGATCGCCAGGTCGCCGAAGATCGTGAACCAGATGCAGCTGAAGCCGGCGGGCGCGAACAGCACGCCCAGCAGGAATTGCCGGATCGTCCGCCCGCGAGAGATCCGGGCGATGAACAGCCCCACGAAGGGCGACCAGGACATCCACCAGGCCCAATAGAACAGCGTCCAGCTGCCCACCCAGTCGGTCGGCTCATAGGCATAGATGTGGAAGGTCCGGGTCACGAAGCTGTCGATGTAAAGGCCGATATTCTCGACGAAGGCTTGCAGCAGGAACTGCGTCGGACCCAGGATCAGGATCAGCCCCATCAGCACGAAGGACAGGATCAGGATGAATTCGGACAGCCGCCGGATGCCGTTGTCCAGCCCCGTGGCGACCGTCAGCGTCGCCAGCAGCGTGACCACCGCGATCAGGCCAAGCTGGATGTTGATGGTCTGCGGCAGCCCGAACAGATAGGCCCCGGTCGCGTTCAGCTGCGCGACCCCCAGCCCCAGCGAGGTCGACAGACCGGCCAGCGTGCCGACCACCGCGAAGATGTCGATCATGTCGCCCAGCGGCCCGTTCACCCGGTCCCCCAGCAGCGGCCGGAAGGCCGAGCGGATCACCAGCGGCTCGCCCCGCCGGAAACCGAAATAGGCCAGGGCCAGCCCCATCACGGCATAGATCGCCCAGGCATGGACGCCCCAGTGGAAGAAGGTGATGCTCAGCGCGTCGCGGGCGGCCTGGGGGCTGCCGGGCGCCGCGTCGGGCGGGTTCGAGAAATGCATGATCGGCTCGGCCACGCCATAGAAGACGATGCCGATCCCCATGCCCGCGCTGAACAGCATCGCGATCCAGGTGCCATAGCTGTAGTCCGGCACCGATTCGTCCGGCCCCAGGCGGACATTGCCCAGCGGGCTGATGGCCAGGCACAGCAGGAAGATGACGAAGCCGCCGACGGCCAGCATGTAGAACCAGCCCATCTCTCTCAGCACCCAGTCGTTGGCGACCTGGAACAGCGCCGAGGCGGCGTCGGGATTGAGGATGGCAAAGGCGATCAGGGCCAGGGACACGACGGCAGAGCCGAAAAAGGGCAGGGGTGCGATACCTGTCAGGCGCACGGAATTCTCCTTGGTAAGGGCGTGATGGCCGCCGGTGGCGGCTGACGGATGCGGCGGCGCAACGTGGCGGCGGGTCTTGGTAACGCGTCCGTGAGGTCGCCGGTTCCGCCCGCGGGTGGGTTGGCAGACCGCGCGGAAGGCGCGGCCCAAGGTCGGGAAGCGCCCTTCTAAACGCCGTTTCCGGGGCTTGGCCACCCCCTGACCCGGAAAAGCCGGTCCGCAGTCGACGGCCCGCCGATCCCGGATCAGGCTTGGGAACACCCCCGCCACCCCATGATGCTTGCTATCCGCCCCTGCGACCCCGCCGCCGTTGGCGCCTGGACGGAATCGAGGCGCGCCGACCCTCAGAAGAAAATGATTGACGTCTGTCATTTTCGCCCCGATGCTGATCCCAAGGGGAACAATCGTCCATGGGAAATCCGACGCTGCATGACGTGGCGCGGGCTGCCGGGGTCAGCTATTCGACGGCCGACCGCGTCTTGAACGGGCGCGGAGGGGTGGCGGAGAAGTCGATCCAGCGGGTCCGCCAGGCCATCCAGGATCTGGGCTATCGCCGCGACATGACGGCGGCGAACCTGTCGCGGCGGCGCAGCTATCGCTTTGCGGCCTATGTCCCGCAGGGCGACCATGGCTTCTTTTCGGCGATCCGCCGCGCCTTCCTGGCGGAATCGCAACGGCGCGCGGGCCAGCGGATCGCCATCGACCTGCGCGACGTCACCGAGCCGATGACCGATTGCGACTGCGCGGTGACGGTGGGGGCGGACCAGGACTGGATCGACGCGCTGACGGCGGCCGGGATTCCGGTGGTGACGCTGGTCTCGGACAGTCCGGGCGCGCGGCGCGCCTATATCGGCATCGACAATCTGGTGGCGGGGCGGACGGCGGGGCGGCTGCACCGCATCGCGCATCGGGGCGGACCCGCGCGCGTCCTGCCGATCCTGGGATCCGCCGGTCTGCGCGATCACCGCGACCGCTTGGCCGGCGCGACCGAGGTGTTGGGCCCCGGCAGCCTGCTGCCCGCCATCGCGGTCGCGGACGATCCGGGCCGGATGCGCGCCCTGCTGGAACAGGCCTTGCGCGACGATCCGGGCATCACCGGGCTTTACTCTATCGGCGCGGGCAATCGCGGCCTGATCCCGCTGATGCGCGAGAGGGGCGGCGACCGCCCCTTCGTGGTGCTGCACGAACTGACCCCGCATTCGCGCGCGGCGCTGCAAGACGGCCTGATCGACGTGGTGATCGACCAGAAACCCGCCGAGGAGGTCGCCCGCGCGCTTGATGCGATGAAGGCCATCGCCGATGGCGAGGCGCCGGCTCCCGTCGCGATCACGCCCGCGATCTTTTTCAAGGACAACCTGCCCGGAGACATCCCATGACCGGCTATTTCGACCCCATCGCCCCGCTGGCCTTCGATCCCGATGCGGACGGCCCGGCCTTCCGCCATTACGACCCCGACCGGATGATCCTGGGCAAGCGGGCCGAGGATCAGCTGCGCTTCGCGGTGGCCTGGTGGCACAGTTTCGGCTGGGAGGGCGGCGATCCCTTTGGCGGGCGCACCTTCGACCGTCCCTGGTTTCCCGCCGACACGATGGATCTGGCCGAAAGCCGCGTCGATGCCGCCTTCGATTTCTTCCGCATCCTGGGCGCGCCGTTCTTCTGTTTCCACGACCACGACGTGCGACCCGAGGGCGCCAGCCTTGGCGAAAGCCGCGACCGGCTGAACCGCATCGCCGATCTGATGGCCGCGAAGATGGAAGGCGGCGGGCCGCGCCTGCTGTGGGGCACCGCCAACCTGTTCACCAACCGCCGCTATATGGCCGGGGCCGCGACCAATCCCGACCCGGATGTCTTCGCCTATGCCGCCGCGACCGTGCGCGACTGCCTGGACGTGACGCACCGTCTGGGCGGCGAAAACTATGTCCTGTGGGGCGGGCGCGAGGGGTACGAGACCCTGCTGAACACCGACCTGGGCCGCGAGCTGGACCAGATGGGCCGGTTCCTGTCGATGGTCGTCGATTACAAGCACAAGATCGGCTTCAAGGGGACGATCCTGATCGAACCCAAGCCGCAGGAACCCACCAAGCACCAGTACGATTTCGATGTGGCGACGGTCTATGGCCTGTTGTCGCGCCATGGGTTGGAGGGCGAGGTGAAGGTGAACATCGAACAGGGCCACGCGATCCTGGCGGGCCATACCTTCGAACACGAGATCGCCCTGGCCAACGCGCTTGGCATCTTCGGGTCCATCGACATGAACCGCAACGACCAGCAATCGGGCTGGGACACCGACCAGTTCCCGAACAGCGTCCCCGAGGTGGCGTTGGCCTATTACGAGATCCTGCGCGGCGGCGGCTTCACCACCGGCGGCACCAATTTCGACGCCAAGATCCGGCGCCAGTCGCTGGACCCGCTGGATCTGGTGATGGCCCATGCCGGCGCGATGGATGTCTGCGCGCGCGGGCTTGAGGCTGCGGCAAGGATGCTGGAGGAGGACCGGCTGGAGGCGGCGCGCCGCGACCGCTATGCCGGATGGCAGCGGCCCGAGGCGCAGGCGATGCTGTCCCCCGGCGCGACGCTGGAGGACATCGCCGACCGGGCCGTGGCGGCGGGTCTGGATCCGCAGCCCGTGTCGGGGCGGCAGGAGATCCTGGAAAATCTGGTCAACCGATATGTCTGAAGGGGGACAGCCATGAAGACCATCAAGGGACCGGCGCTGTTTCTGGCGCAATTCGCGGGGGACGCCGCGCCATTCGACACTTGGGACGGGATCACCCGCTGGGCGGCCGATTGCGGATACAAGGGCGTGCAGGTGCCAAGCTGGGATGGCCGGCTGTTCGACCTGGCGAAGGCGGCGGACAGCAAGGATTACTGCGACGAGGTGGCGGGGGTGGCCGCCGCGAACGGCGTGCAGATCACCGAACTGTCCACCCATCTGCAAGGCCAGCTTGTCGCCGTCCACCCGGCCTATGATCAGGCCTTCGACGGCTTCACCGTGCCGGAGATGCGTGGCAACCCCAAGGCGCGGCAGGAATGGGCCGTGGATCAGGTCAGAAAGGCGCTGACCGCCAGCCGCAACCTGGGCCTGACCGCCATGGCCAGCTTTTCCGGCGCCTTGGCTTGGCCCTTCGTCTATCCCTGGCCGCAGCGTCCGGCGGGGCTGGTGGAAACGGCCTTCGACGAACTGGCCCGCCGCTGGCGCCCGATCCTGGATCATGCCGAGGGCTGCGGCGTCGACATCTGCTATGAAATCCATCCGGGCGAGGATCTGCACGACGGCGACACGTTCGAGATGTTCCTGGACCGCCTGGGGGGCCATGCGCGGGCGAACATGCTGTACGACCCGTCGCATTACGTCCTGCAATGCCTGGACTATCTGGACAATATCGACATCTACAAGGACCGCATCCGCATGTTCCACGTCAAGGACGCGGAATTCAACCCGACCGGGCGCAAGGGCGTCTATGGCGGCTTCCAGCCCTGGGTGAACCGGGCGGGGCGGTTCCGGTCGCTGGGCGACGGGCAGGTGGATTTCGGGGCGATCTTTTCCAAGATGGCTGCCAACGACTTCGACGGCTGGGCCGTGGTGGAATGGGAATGCTGCCTGAAACACCCCGAGGACGGGGCGCGGGAAGGGGCCGAATTCGTGCGCAGCCATATCATCCGGGTGACGGAAAAGGCCTTCGACGATTTCGCGGATGGCGGCACCGATGACGCGGCCAACCGCCGGATGCTGGGGATTTCGTAATGGCGCGCATCAGGCTCGGCATGGTCGGCGGCGGCAAGGACGCCTTCATCGGCGCGGTCCACCGCATCGCCGCGCGTCTGGACGGAGAATTCGAACTGGTCGCCGGGGCGTTGTCCTCGACCCCGGAAAAGGCGCACGACAGCGGCGCGGCCCTGGGGCTGGACCCCGACCGCTGCTATGGCAGTTTCGAGGAGATGGCCGGGGCCGAGGCCGCGCGTCCCGACGGAATCGAGGCGGTCGCCATCGTCACCCCGAACCATGTCCACGGCCCCGCCGCTGCGGCCTTCCTGCGGCGCGGCATCCATGTGATCTGCGACAAGCCGCTGACGGCGACGCTGGCCCAGGCGGCGGATCTGGAAGCGGCGATCCGCGCCTCCGAGGCGCTGTTCATCCTGACGCACAACTATACCGGCTATCCGATGATCCGGCAGGCCCGCGCCATGATCGCGGCGGGGGATCTGGGGGCCATCCGCATCGTCCAGGTCGAATATGCGCAGGACTGGCTGACCGAACCGGCGGAACAGACGGGCACCAACAAGCAGGCCGAATGGCGCACCGATCCCGACCGCAGCGGGGCAGGCGGCTCCATCGGCGACATCGGCACCCATGCCCACAACCTTGCCTGTTTCGTGACCGGGCTGACGGTCGAAAGCCTCTCGGCGGATCTGCAAAGCTTCGTGCCGGGGCGGCGGGTGGATGACAACGCCCATGTGCTGCTGCGCTTCCGCGAAGGCGCGCGCGGGATGCTGTGGTGCTCGCAGGTGGCGCCGGGCAACGAAAACGGGTTGCGCCTGCGCGTCTACGGCGAAAGGGGCGGGCTGGAATGGGGGCAGGAGGATCCGAATTATCTGTGGTTCACCCCTTTCGGTGAACCGAAACGCCTGCTGACCCGGCGCGGCGCGGGGGCGTCGGACGCCGCCAATGCCGTCAGCCGCACGCCGGGCGGCCACCCCGAGGGCTATCTGGAAGGCTTCGCCAACATCTATGCCGGGGCCGCGCGGGCGATCCGGGCGGCGCAGGCCGGGCAACGCGCGCCGGATCTGGACCTGCTGCCGGGGTTGGCGGAAGGGCTTGCGGGCATGCGCTTCATCGACGCCTGCATCCGGTCGTCGCGCGACAATGCCGCCTGGGTGCCGCTGTGAGCGTGCTCGCGCTGAAAAACGTCAGCCGCAGCTTCGGCCCGATCGAGGTGCTGCATGGCGTGGACATCGCCCTGCGTCCCGGTCGGGTCCATGCGCTGATCGGTGAAAACGGTGCGGGCAAGTCCACGACCATGAAGATCCTGGCGGGATACCAGCCGCCCTCGTCGGGCCAGGTGCTGCTGGACGGCCAGCCCGTCAGCTTCGCCACCATGGGCCAGGCCGAGGCGCAGGGGATCTCGATGATCCACCAGGAGTTCAACCTGGCCGAGCAACTGACGGTCGAGCAGAACATCTTCCTGGGCCGCGAGTTGAAGCGCGGTCCGCTGCTTGACAAGCCTGCCATGCGCACCCGGACGCGCGACCTGCTGGACCGGCTGGAATGCCGCGTGGCGCCCGACCGGGTGGTGTCCACGCTGTCCAACAGCGACAAGCAGATGGTCGAGATCGCCAAGGCCCTGCTGCGCGACACCCGCGTTCTGGTCATGGACGAACCCACCGCCGTGCTGACGCGGGCGGAAACCGCGATCCTTTTGCGCCAGGTGCGCGCCCTGCGCGAGGCGGGGACGGCGGTGCTGTTCACCTCGCACAAGCTGGACGAGGTGGAGGCCATCGCCGACGACCTGACCATCATGCGCGACGGCCGCGTGGTCTGGACCGGCGAGGCGGCGGCGATGGACCAGCACGCCATGGCAAACGCCATGGTGGGGCGCGAGATGTCGGATCTGTTCCCCGCCAAGGTTTCCACGCCGGGCGAGGTCGCGTTGCAGGTCGCGAACCTGACCGTGCCGGGCTTTTCCCGCGACATCGGCTTTACCCTGCGCCGGGGCGAGGTTCTGGGCGTCGCGGGCCTGATCGGATCGGGCCGCACCGAAACCTTCGAGGGGCTGTGCGGGCTGCGCCCCGCCATCGGCGACGTGCGCATTTTCGGCCAGCCCGCCCGCGTCGACCATCCCTGGCAGGCCCAGGCGCTTGGCCTGTGCTACCTGACCGAGGACCGCAAGACGCGCGGGTTGCTGCTGGGCAAGGGGCTGCGCGAGAATCTGACGCTGCAAGCCCTGTCGAAATTCAGCCGGGGCCTGCTGGACACCGGGGCCGAGGAGCGCGCCTTGGACCGGGCCATCGCCGACTTCGACATTCGCGGCCATCGCGGCGCCCTGGTCGGCAATCTGTCGGGCGGCAACCAGCAGAAGCTGCTGTTCGCCAAGACCATGCTGGCCGACCCGCAGATCGTCGTCATCGACGAGCCCACGCGCGGCATCGACATCGGCACCAAGCAGCAGATGTATGTCCTGATCCGCCGCCTTGCGGCCGAGGGCCGCGCCATCGTCGTCATCTCGTCCGAGATGCAGGAGGTGATCGGGCTGTCCGACCGCATCCTGGTCATGCGCCACGGCCGCATCACCGGAGAGCTGGGCGCGGACGCGACCGAGGACGCCATCGTCAAGCTGGCCATGGGCGTGGCCACGGAAAGGGAACCCGCATGAGCGACGCAACCGCGCCACGGCGCATCCGCATGACCGTGATCGGGCCGATCCTGGCCCTGGTCCTGCTGGTCGTCGCGGGGGCGCTGATGAACCCGAATTTCCTGGGCTGGGACAACGTGACCAACGTCCTGGCCCGGTCGGCCTTCATCGGCATCATCGCCGTGGGCATGACCTTCGTCATCACGGCGGGCGGGCTGGACCTGTCGGTCGGTTCCATGGCGGCCTTCATCGCCGGGCTGATGATCCTGGTGATGAACAGCCTGGTGCCCAGCATGGGCGTCGGCATCCCGGTGATCCTGGTTGGCATGGCTGTCGCGCTGCTGGCGGGGCTTGCGGCGGGGCTGCTGAACGGTATCCTGATCACCAGGCTTGGGATCGAGGCCTTCATCGTCACCCTTGGATCCATGGGCATCTATCGCAGCCTGGTCACATGGCTGGCGGACGGCGGCACACTGTCGCTGGATTTCGCCCTGCGCAGCCTCTACCAGCCGGTCTATTATGGCGGCATCTTCGGCATCACCTGGCCGATCATCGTCTTTGCCGTGGTGGTCGTGATCGGAGAGATCGTGATGCGCTCCACCGCCTTCGGCCGCCACTGCGCGGCCATCGGATCGAATGAGCAGGTGGCCAAGTATTCGTCGGTGCGCGTGGACCGAGTGCGGCTGACGACCTATGCCGCGCTTGGCCTGCTGGTCGGACTCGCCACCATCATGTATGTGCCGCGCCTTGGGTCCGCGTCCTCCGCCACCGGGATGCTGTGGGAGCTTGAGGCGATCGCCGCCGTCATCATCGGCGGCACGGTGCTGAAGGGCGGCTTCGGCCGGGTCTGGGGCACGGTGATCGGCGTCCTGATCCTGACGCTGATCGGCAACCTGCTGAACCTGACGGATTTCGTATCGCCTTACCTGAACGGCGCCATTCAGGGGGCCATCATCGTTCTCGCTGTGGTCTTGCAGCGCGAAGGCAAAGCCCGCTGAGCGGGTTCACATGGGAGGAAAACACATGAAGCATTTCGTATCCGGGCTGGCCATCGCCGCCGCGCTTGCCGCGCCCGCGCTTGCGCAGGAGGGCGAAACCAAGGTGATCGGCGTGTCGATCCCGGCGGCGACCCATGGCTGGGCGGGGGGCATGAACTATTTCGCCCAGGCCACCGTGGACCGGCTGGAGGAAACCTATCCGCAGCTTGATTTCGTGCTGGCGACCGCCTCCGACCCCGCCAAGCAGGTCAACGACATCGAGGACATGGTGGCGACCCGCAACATCGACGCGCTTGTGGTGCTGCCCTTCGAATCCGAGCCGCTGACCGGGCCGGTCCAGAACGTCAAGGCATCCGGCGCCTGGATCACCGTGGTCGACCGGGGTCTTGCGGTCGAGGGCATCGAGGATCTGTATGTCGCGGGCGACAATCCCGGCTTCGGCCGGGTGGCAGGCGAATACATGGCGACCGCGCTGCCCGAAGGCGGCAAGATCGTCGTGCTGCGCGGCATCCCGACCACCATCGACAACGAACGGGTCGAAGGTTTCCAGGCCGCCATCGAGGGCAAGAACATCGAAGTCCTGGGCATGGAGCATGGCGACTGGAACCGCGACAAGGCGTTCACCGTCATGCAGGACTTCCTGTCGAAATACCCGCAGATCGACGCGGTCTGGGCGTCCGACGACGACATGGCCGTGGGCGTGCTGGGCGCCATCGAGGCGGCGGGCCGGGACGACATCAAGTTCGTCCTGGGCGGCGCGGGCATGAAGGAAATGATCAAGCGCACCATGGACGGCGACGCGATGATCCCCGCCAACGTCACCTATCCCCCCGCGATGATCGCCACCGCCATCGAGATCACCGCCGTGGGCCTGGTCTCGCAGGCGCCGGTGTCGGGCGATTTCATCATCGGGTCGGTGCTGGTCACGCCCGAGAACGCCGAGACCTACTACTATCCCGACAGTCCGTTCTGACGGCTTCTAACGGCCCGGCGTCGCGGCCCTGTCACCGGGCCGCGACCGCAGCCTTTCGCCGTTCGGCCATCACCGCCTGGAAGTTCGACAGCAGGATGATCCCGCCGCCCAGGAACACCCACAGGTCGATGGCCTCGGCATAGAAGTAATATCCGACGACAGCGGCCATCGGCACGCGCAGGAAGTCGATGGGGATCAGGATCGAGGCGTCCAGCCGCCTCAGGGCCTGGGCCTGGCAGTAATGCGCCGCAAGCGCGCCGCCGCCCGCGACCACCATCCACGGAATGTCCGTGACGGCCACCGGCCGCCAGTCCGTCAGCGCGGCCAGCAGGCCCAGCGGCAACTGGATCAGGATCATCCAGACGACGATGGCGC
The DNA here is from genome assembly GCF_052045125.1 of Paracoccus sp. 22332. NCBI lineage: Bacteria > Pseudomonadati > Pseudomonadota > Alphaproteobacteria > Rhodobacterales > Paracoccaceae > Paracoccus > Paracoccus sp. 22332. The sequence continues at coordinate 138,411 of NZ_JBQEOI010000004.1, read as the reverse complement.
CGGGCGAACAGTGCTGCGTCAGGCGCTTCACCAGGATCAGCGACAGCCCGTATCCGGCGGCGGCGATCAGAACCAGGGCGGCGGCGGGATCGACCATGCCGATGCCGGGCCGCACGATCACCATCACGCCGATGAATCCGCCCACCGTCGCCAGCAGGCGCGGGCCGGTCAGCCTTTCGCGCAGCAGCAGCCAGGCGAACAGCGTCACCCAGATCGGCATGGTGAATTCCAGCGCGAAGACCGAGGCCAGCGGCAGCAGCACCACGCCGATGGTCCAGAAATACTGCGCGGTGAAATGGATCACGTTGCGCGCCAGATGCAGACGCAGTTGCGCGGCGCGGCGCACCTCGGGGAACAACGACCGTCCCACGGCCAGGATCACGAACAGCCCGACAAGCGCGCGGAAGAACAGCACCTGCCGGATCGACAGCGTTTCCGCCATCTCTCGCGACCCCACCGACATGCCGATGAAGGCGGTCATCGACAGGGCCATCCAGATCAGCCCCTGGGCGAAGTCGGACCGCCTTGCGGGCGCTGTCGTGCTGTCGGCCATCTTTGCCCCCTTCGTCAAACCGCCGGACCATAGGCCGGATCGGGGGGCGGGGGAAAGGCCCTGAAAGACAAAAGGCCCGCCGATGGCGGGCCGGATCGTCAAGGGGGCGCCGGTCTTAGACGCGCGACATCGCGGCCATGGCGGCAGGGGTCGGCGTGATCCCCAGGCGGCGCAGGTCGGCCGTGGCGGGGGCGTGATGCGAATGCACCGCGGCCGAGGCGGAAATCGCGGCTTCCACCACCTCCAGGAACGCGCGAAGGCGGGTCATGGCGGTGCGAAGGGCGGTCATGGTCAGTCTCTCTTTCTGTCCTTGGTTGACGCCCTTTAGATGGGGTCTGTCCAGCCGCGCCGCAACGCGGCAAATGCGCAGATCCGCCATGCAGACCGCGCATGGGCATCACCCCATCCGGTATCCCGGCGTGGACTCCGACAGCGCCCGTTCCGCGTCGTCCATGCCCTCGGCGATGTCCTGGAAAAGCGGCGTCGACAGATAGCGTTCTCCGGTATCGGGCAGCATCGCCAGGATGACGGTGCCGGGTTCGGCCTTTTCGGCGATCCGCATGGCGACAGCAAAGGTCGATCCGCCCGACACGCCGGTCAGGATGCCTTCGCGCGCGGCCAGCCTGCGCGCCCAGTCCATCCCTTCCGCGCCCGGCACGGGGATCAGGTCGTCATAGCCGTTCCTGTCCAGGGCCTCTTGCAGAACCCAGGGGATGAAATCCGGGGTCCAGCCCTGGATCGGATGCGGCTCGAACGCCGGGTGGCTGGCGGCGGGGGCATGGTCGGCGCCGCGGTCCTGGGGCGTGCCGCTGCCGACAAGGGCGGCGTTGGCGGGTTCGGTCAGGATGATCTTCGTATCGGGGCGTTCGCGGCGCAACACGCGCGACAGGCCCGTGACGGTGCCCCCGGTGCCGTATCCGGTGACGACGAAATCCAGCCGCTGGCCTGCGAAATCGCCCAGGATTTCCTGCGCGGTGGTCGCCTCGTGAATGTCGGCATTGGCCGATGTCTCGAACTGGCGGGCCAGGAACCAGCCGTGTTTCTCGGCCAGTTCCACCGCCTTGTTGTACATGCCGGTGCCCTTCTGGGCCTTGGGCGTCAGCACCACCTTGGCGCCCAGCATCCGCATCAGGCGGCGGCGTTCGACCGAGAAGCTTTCGGCCATCGTCACCACCAGCGGATAGCCCTTTTGCGCGCAGACCATCGCCAGGCCGATGCCGGTATTGCCGCTGGTCGCCTCGACCACGGTCTGGCCCGGCTTCAGGGCGCCCGACCGCTCGGCGGCCTCGATGATGTTCAGGGCCAGCCGGTCCTTGACCGATGCGGCGGGATTGAAGAATTCCGCCTTGACATAGATCGTCACCCCGTCCGGCGCCAGATTGTTGACCCGGATCACCGGGGTGTCGCCCACCGTGTCCAGGATGCTGTCATACAGCCTGCCGCGCCCTTTGGTCGTCCTGATGGTTCCTGACATGCAAACACCCTCTGCAACGCTTCCATGAGCGACAATCATAGCACCCCCGTGCGCCCGGCGGCTACATCACCGCGCCGATCTGCCACGGCACGAATTCGTTGCGGCCATAGCCCAGGTCTTCGGATTTGGTCTTCCGCCCCGATGCGACGGCCAGGATCGCGTCGAAGATCTGGGCGCCCTTCTCCTCCAGCGTCACGCCGTCCACGATGTCGCCGCAGTTGATGTCCATGTCGCCCTCCATCCGCTGGAACAAGGGCGTGTTCGTCGCCAGCTTGATCGAGGGCACCGGCTTGCAGCCATAGGCCGATCCCCGCCCGGTGGTGAAGCACAGGACGTTCGCGCCCCCGGCGACCTGGCCCGTCGCCGCCACCGGGTCGTAGCCGGGCGTGTCCATATAGACGAAGCCCTTGCGGTCGATCCGTTCGGCATAGCGATAGACGCCGCGCAGGGTCGAGGTGCCGCCCTTGGCGACCGCGCCCAGCGACTTTTCCAGAATCGTGGTCAGCCCGCCCGCCTTGTTGCCGGGCGAGGGGTTGTTGTTCATCTCGCCGCCGTTGCGGGTGGTATAGTCGCGCCACCAGTCGATCAGATCGACGATCTGGCGGCCGATCTCGGGCGTTTCGGCCCGGCGGGTCAGCAGGTGTTCGGCGCCGAAGATCTCGGGCGTCTCGGACAGGATCGCGGTGCCGCCCTGGCGGACCAGCATGTCGGCGGCGACCCCCAGGGCGGGGTTGGCCGTCAACGACGAATACCCGTCCGAGCCGCCGCATTGCAGGGCAAGCGTCAGTTCCGACGCCGGGATCGGTTCGCGCCGCGCCCGCGCCGCCACCGGCAGCAGGTCGCGCAGCCGTTCGACGCCCGCCTCGATGGTCTTGCGGGTGCCGCCGGTGTCGTGGATGGTCAGCGACTGGAAATGATCGCCCTCGGCGATGCCATAGATGTCCTTCAGCCGGGCGATCTGGAACACCTCGCAGCCCAGCCCCACCAGCAGCACGGCGGCGAAATTCGGGTGGCTGGCATAGCCCCATTGCGTCCGCGCCAGCAGGTCGAAGCTTTCGCCCTTGCTGGCCATGCCGCAGCCCTGGCCGTGGGGCAGGGCGACGATGCCGTCGATGTCGGGGTAATCGTCCAGCAGCCCCGACCGCATCGCCTGGTCGGCGATGTAATCCACCACGGTGGCCGAACAGTTCACCGACGACAGGATGCCGATGTAATTGCGCGTCCCGGCGCGGCCGTCGGGGCGGCGGAAGCCCTGGAAATGGGCGGGGGTTTCGCCCTGGCGCAGGCCTTCGGGCGGGCGGGCCTCGGAGGCGAAGGCATAGTCGCGGGCGAAGTCGCCGCCCATGGTGACGTTCTGTTCGTGAACCCAGTCGCCCGGCGCGATGTCGGTGCTGGCGAAACCGATGATCTGGCCGAACTTGCGGATCGGCTGGCCGCTGGCGATGGCCCCCGCCGCGATCTTGTGGCCGCGCGGGATGCGGCGGCTGGCCCGGATGCCGCCTTCGACCGGCGCGCCCTGCGGCACCTCGGCGATCGCCACCACGATGTTGTCGGCGTCGTTCAGTCGCAGGATATGCGGCTTGTCCATGGATCCCCCCGGTCCGGTGCCTTCGATTAAGAACCGCGGGCCGGAAAGGTCAACCGCGGATCAGCCCTGCGGCGTCATCGCCTTTCGCTGCCGGTTGCGTTCAAGGCCCAGGCGGCGTTCCCGCCAGATGATCATGATGCCCGCCAGGATCACCAGGGCCGCGCCGGTCAGCACGACCGGGGTCGGCGCCTCGGCGAAGACATACCAGCCGATCGCGATCGCCAGCAGCATCGAGACATATTCGAACGGCGCCACCAGCGAGGCATCGGCGAAGCGATAGGCCGAGGTCAGCAGGATCTGCGCCACGCCCCCCAGGATGCCGCTGCCCACCAGCAGCGCCGCCGTGGTGGCGTCGGGCATCACCCAGCCGAAGGGCAGCGTCGCCAGACCCAGCAGGGTCGAGGTGACGGAAAACCAGAACACGATGGCCGAGGTGCGTTCGTCCTGGACCAGCTTGCGGATGAACAGTTGCGCCAGGGCCGCCGTGACCGCCCCGCCGAAGGCCACCACCGCCCCCAGCGTCCGATAGGGATCATCGCCGCCCGTCTGGAACTGCGGGGACAGCACGATCACCACGCCGGTCAGGCCCATGCCGACCATGGACAGGCGGAACAGGCGCACGTCCTCGCCCAGGAACATCGCCGCGAAGATCACCACCAGCAGCGGCGAGGCATAGCCGATGGCCGTCACCTCGGGGAAGGGCAGCAGCGCCAGCGCCCAGAAGTTCAGCGCCATGGCTGCGGTGCCGATGATGCCGCGATAGAAATGGCCGATGGGCCGCACGGTGCGCAGGCCGACCGACAATTCCCCGCGCATCGCCAGCCATCCCAGGATGACCGGAATCGCGAACAGCGACCGGAAGAAGACCTGCTGGCCGGGCGGGACGGCGGCTGTCTCGGACGTGGCCTTGACCAGGGCGGCCATGACCGTGAACACCGCCACGCTGGCGCATTTCAGCAGGATCCCCTGCATCGGGTTCTGGTGGGGCATGGCAGGACCGTCGGTGTCGGACATGCCATGGTTAGGGCGCGGGGCGGCGGCCCACAAGGGCCGTCTTGCAGAATGTGCAGAAATCCGAACCCGTCAGCGCAGATTGAAGAATTCCTGGTGGAACCGCCCGGCGGGCAGGCCGTGGCGGCGCAGATCCTCGCGCAGCGCCCGGCCGAAACCGGCGGGTCCGCAGAACCAGATGCTGGCATCGCGCCAGCCGGGCGCCATGGCCCGCAGCCGTTCCCCCGTCAGCAGCCCGTCGCGGGCATCGACCAGGACATGCAGCCGCACGCCCGCCGCCTGCGCGTCGGCGGCCAGGCGGGCAATCGCCTCGTCCTCGTGATCCGTGGTGCTGTGGATCAGGTCGATATCCTGCGGGGACGGGTGCGCGGCCAGGTGCTTCATCCGGGCGATGAAGGGCGTGATGCCGATGCCGCCGCCGATCCAGATCTGGCGCGGGCGGCCGTCGTCGAAGGTGAAGCAGCCATACGGCCCCTCGACCTGCACCGCCTGGCCGAGGCGCAGCGTGTCGCGCAGCCGGCGCGTCCAGTCGCCCAGTTCCTTGGCGATGACCATGATCCGGGGCTGGCGGGCATCCCAGGCCGAGGCGATCGTATAGGGATGCGCGCCCTCGGCCCGGTCCGAGGTGACGAAGGCGAACTGCCCCGCCTTGTGGCCGGGCCAGCCTTGCGGCAGGTCGATCTCTGCTTCCATCACATGCAGGGCCGGGTGGTATTCCAGCCGGGCGATGCGGCCCCGGACCCTGCGCCCCGCGCCGATGCGGCGCAGCAGCGCCACAAGCGCGGCAAAGGCGCCGGCGGCCATCATCGCCGCCATCGCGGCGCCCAGAAGCGTCGGCCAGGACGGGAATTTCAGCAGGACGACGGCGTGAAAGATCAGCGCCAGATAGGCCAGCGCAATCAGGCGGTGGGTCTTCTGGAACAGGCGATAGGGGATGCGCCGGATCAGCGCCACGGCGATCAGCAGCACGGCGGCGTAGAAGGCCCATTCGCCCACCTGCTCGGCTGTGCCGCGCAGCGATCCCAGCCATTGCTGGACCGCACTGCCGCCGGGCCCGCGCTGCGGGCGCCTGCCCGGTTCCAGCAAGCCCAGGCTGACCGCCCAGCCGGGCGCTTGCGTCCAGGCCCAGTGCAGCACGGCCAGCACCAGCCCGCCGATGCCGAACCACTTGTGCAGGCGATACATCTTGTCCAGACCCCCCATCCAGCCCTCGGGCCAGCGGGGACGCAGCGCCAGGATCATCGCCATGCTCATGCAGGTCATGGCCAGGATGCCGGTCAGCTGGACGGCCGGGGCGCGCAGGGCGATGAAGGTTTCCGGGGGCCAGGCGGGCGTATCCGCCGCAAGCCACAGGACGCCCATCACCGCAAGCGCAGCCCAGAACGAGACCATGATGCGTCGCATGGCGAGCTCCGTCATATGTTCGACGGCACGCTAGTCCCGCACAGGCGGCCCGAGAAGTGTGTTCTGCGCGGATCCGGGTTGCAGCGGCCGGGGTGTGTCAGGATGCCGCGGCGATGTCGGACGCGGGCCAGGCGGCGCATCGCCCCAGGGTTCCCGCGCCGCCGCCGGTCAATCCGCCGCTGCCATGGCCCGCGCCTGCACGTCGCTGAAATGCCGCCGCAGCCGGTCCAGCCCCGCCGCGTCCCAGCCGGGCGGCTGCGTCACCGCCATCCAGGGGGCGATATGATCCTCGTAGGCGTAGAGATGCCCGTGGCCCATCGGCACATGCAGCGACACCGCCATGTCGAAGGCCAGTTGCAGGAAGCTGACGATCGGATACCACCGCAATTCGGGCGACACGTCGGGACCGCGCGGCGGGCTCATCCAGGCGGGCGGGCGCCAGGCCGATCCGGTGTCGAAGAACACGATGGGATCGCTGGCATATTGCAGATAGACGATGCGGACGCCCCCCCAGACATCCTGCACGGACAGGCCCTGCCGACCGTTCGTGAAGCGCACCGTCTGGCCCCGGTCCAGGCGCGGCAGCCAGGCGGGCGAGGCCGGGTCGCGTTCCTGCGTCAGGGTCTGCCACAGCGGGCTGACAAAGGGCGGACCCACCCACAGAGCGCCCGCGAAGGGCTGGTCGATCATCTCGGACAGGCGCAGCGACTGCTGCGAACTATAGGCCCCCAGGCTGAGACCGTACAGATACAGGTCGGGGCGGTCGGTTTCGGGCAGGGTCAGCCAGTGGCGATAGACGGCGCTGAACAGGGCGCGCCCGGCCTCGGCCGAATATTCGGGTTCGACCAGCAGCGAGATCCAGCTTTGCAGATAGGAATACTGGATCGCCACCGTCGCCACGTCGCCGCGATGCAGGTATTCCAGCGTCAGCATCGCCGCCGGGTCCAGCCAGCCGGTGCCGGTGGGCATCGCGACCACCAGGATCGACCGGCCGAAGCCGCCGATGCGGTCCAGTTCGGCCACCGCCAGGGCGGCGCGATCCTCGGCCGTGTCGGCGGCGTTCAGGCCGACATAGGCGCGCAGGGGCTGCATCGTCGCGCCACCCGTGACGGCGGCGATCTGGTCGGGCGTGGGGGCCGAGGCGATGTAATTGCGCCCCTCGCGGCCCAGATCCTCCCAGGCGACCAGGGATGCGGGGCTGCCGGTGCGCAGCGGATCGGCGGGCGGCTGGATGTCGGGCGGGATCACTGCGTCAAGCGCGCGGGCCGAATTGTCGGCGGTGCGGATGAAGCCGCTGAACAGCACGCCGTTGGCCAGCGACCACAGCAACACGCCGCCGATGATCAGGCCCAGCAGATGCGCGGCGCGGCGCGGCACCACCTGCGCGATCCGCGCGATCAGGCGGCTGACGAACAGCGCCGCCAGCTTGCCCAGCGTCAGCAGGACGGTCGCCACCGCCAAGGCCATGGCGCCGATCATCAGGGGCAGTTCGGGCGGCGCCAGCGGCATTCCCATCGGCGCGCGGATGGAATTCTGCCAATCCGTCGCCCGCCACAGAAACCACCCTACGATCAGCGCGGCGATAAGTGCCGATGCCCCCAGCAGGCGGCGCCCCGTCCGCCCCCCTATCAGCGGCAGATCCAGCGTGACCCAGATCCACCGCAGCAGCACCGCCACGCCGTAACCGGCGGCAAAGCAGACCCCGGCAAGCGCGCCCTGCACGCCTTCGCCGCGCGGGATCAGGCTGGGGGTCAGCGACGCGGCCATGAACAGCGCGCCCAGCACCAGGCCCACGCCCGAGATCCTGCCCGCGACAAAGCGGACAAGGGCCAGGGGATCGGCGGACGCGGCGGTGCGGTTCTGCATGACGCGATCAGGTCCGATCCCGCGCCGCGCGTCAACCGGGAAAGACTGCCCGGCGCGATCCGGGCAACGACGCCTACAGCCCTGCCGCGATCTCGGCCTGCGCCTGGGCCAGCAGCGACCGGACATGCGGCGCGAAGCTGCGCCAGACATCCATGCGGAAATCCGCCGGGCCGTCGCGCCACAGGATCACGGTGGCGCTGTCGAAGACCGTGCGCGCCGCGCTGCCCACCGCCATCGCCGCGAGATTGCGCGGGCAGCAGGCGGCCAGCAGGTCCAGGACCGCCGGGCCCGACAGGCGCAGGGTGATTTCCCGGTCGCTGATGTCCACCAGGCTGTGCGGCGCGTCGGCATAGACGGCGCGGGCGGCGTCCGCCAGCGGCGCGCCTTCGGGCGCGGCGATCAGCCATTCGTCGGGTCCAAGGCACAGCGCCTGAATGTCCCCGGCCTGCGCCCGCTGGCCCACGCGGGCGGGCAGGCCCAGGCCAAGCGCCCGGCCCACGGCGTCCCGATGCGCGGGCTTGACGCGCAGCGACAGGCGCAGGGCGGGGGCCGCGTCCTCGATGCGGATGGCGGCTGCGGCAAAATCGTGTTTCTGACTGGTCATCATCGCTTCCTCAGGCCTTCAGCCGCTCGTTCTGCGGATCATAGAACACGGTCGAGGTGATCTTCGCCTTGCGCACGCCGTCGGGCATGGGGATGAAGACCGTCTCGCCCATCCTGTTGAAACCGCCCTCGATCACCGCCATGGCGATGGGGTGCCCCATCGTCGATTGATAGGAGGACGTGACGTGCCCGACCATCTTCATCGGCTTCGGCTGGTTCGGATCCAGCACGATCTGCGCGCCTTCCTGCAACAGGCTGCCATCCTCGGTCAGCAGACCGACAAGCTGCTTGCGGCCCTTGGCAACGATGTCGGGGCGCGACAGCGACCGCTTGCCCACGAAGTCCTTCTTGGCCTTGCCGATGGCCCAGTCCAACCCCGCATCGCCGGGCGTCACCGTGCCGTCGGTGTCCTGGCCGACGATGATATAGCCCTTCTCGGCCCGCAGCACGTGCATGGTTTCCGTGCCATAGGGGCAGATGTCATAGGGCTTGCCGGCCTCGATCAGCGCGGTCCACAGGGTCAGGCCATGGCGGGCGGGGACGTTGACTTCAAAGCCCACCTCGCCGGTGAAGGACAGGCGGAACAGGCGCGCGGGCAGTCCCGCCACGGTGCATTCGGCGCAGGACATGTGCGGGAAGTCGTCCCAGTCCACCCCTTCCACCAGCGGCTTCAGCATCGCCATCGCGTTCGGCCCGTTCAGCGCGACCGTTGCCCACTGCTCGGTGGTCGAGGTCAGCCACACGTCAAGCTCGGGCCATTCGGTCTGGAGGTAATCCTCCATCATCGTCAGCACGCGCGCGGCGCCGCCGGTGGTGGTGGTGACGTGGAACAGGTCGGGCGACAGCCGCCCGATCACGCCATCGTCGCGGATGAAGCCGTCCTCGCCCAGCAGCAGACCGTAACGGCAGCGGCCCGGTTGCAGCTTGGTCCAGGGGTTGGTGTACATGCGGTTCATGAATTCCACCGCATCCGGCCCGGCGACCTCGATCTTGCCCAAGGTGGACGCATCGAAGATCCCCAGCGAGGCCCGCGTGGCCTTGCATTCGCGCAGCACGGCGGCGTGCATGTCTTCCCCGGCCTTCGGGAAATACCAGGCGCGGCGCCATTGGGCGACGGGTTCGAAGACCGCGCCGTTCGCCTCGGCCCAGGGGTCGATGGGCGTCTTGCGGGTCAGCTGGAAGGTGTCGCCGCGCAGGTATCCGCAGAAGGCGCCGAAGCTGGTCGGCGTATAGGGCGGGCGGAAGGTGGTCAGGCCCACCTGCGGCGGCGCCTTGCCAAGCGCGTCGGCGGCGATCATCAGCCCGTTGATGTTCGACATCTTGCCCTGGTCGGTCGCCATGCCGTTGGTGGTGTAGCGCTTCACATGCTCGATCGACCGCATCCCCTCGCGCACGGCCAGACGGATGTCCTTGGCGGTCACGTCGTTCTGGAAGTCGATGAAGGCGCGCGCCTTGCCCGCATTGCCGTCGGTCGGCAGTTCGGTATGGCTGACCCCGCTGCCGGGACGGTCGTTCGTGACGGTGAAGCTGGCCTGATGCCCCGCACGGCCCAGCCCTTCAAGCGCCCGCAGGCCCGCCGCCGCGCCATCGACCAGCACGTCGGCGTAACCCCACAGGCCCCGGCCCGCGCCCGCGATCTCGCAGTCTTCGGTCTTGCGGTCGGGCAGGAAGGTCTGACCGTCCCAAGCCAGCGTCCCCTTGGTATGAGAGAACAGGTGCAGCGAGGGCGTCCATCCGCCCGACATCAGCAGGCAGTCGCAGGCGATGTCGCGGCCCGTGCCGACATGGGTGCCGCGCACCGGGGCGACACGGACGGATTTCACCCGCAACCGGCCCCTAGTAGTGGTGACGGTGTGGCTGGGCAGAACCTCGATCCCGCGTTTGCGGGCCGCGTCCAGCAGGTCCGCGCGCGGGGACTCGCGCGTGTCGATGATCGCCGCGACCCGCGCGCCGCTGTCGGCCAGGTCGAAGGCTGCGTAATAGGCGCTGTCATGGCTGGTCAGGACCGCCGGGGTATCGCCGACGCGTACACCGTATTTGTGCAGGAAGGTCTGCGCCGCCCCCGCCAGCATCACGCCGGGCCGGTCGTTGCCGTCGAAGACCAGCGGCTTTTCCAGCGCGCCCTGGGCCAGAACCACCTGGCCCGCGCGCACCCGCCACATGCGTTCGCGGGGCGCGCCCTTGGGCGGGGTGTCCAGGTGATCGGTCAGCCGCTGGCACAGGCCCACCATGTTCTGGTGATAGTATCCGATGGCCGTGGTCCGGGTCATCAGCCGCACGCCCGCCGCGCGCAGGCGGCCCAGTTGCGCGTCCACCCAGTCCCAGGCGGGCTTGCCGTCGATCAGCACGGCGGGATCGGACAGCAGCGATCCGCCCATTTCCGCATTCTCATCGACCAGCGTCACATCCGCGCCCGACTGCGCCGCTGCCAGGGCCGCCGCGATTCCCGCAGGCCCCGCACCGACGATCAGCACGTCCGTATGCAGATAGCGGCTGGCATAGCGGTCGGGATCGGGTTCGGTCGGGGATTTGCCCAGGCCCGCAGCGCCGCGGATCACGGGTTCATAGATCTTGTCCCAGAAGGACTTCGGCCACATGAAGGTCTTGTAGTAGAATCCGGCCGAGAACAGCATATAGGCCCGGTCGTTGATCGCCCCCACGTCGAAGGACAGCGACGGCCACTTGTTCTGGCTTTCCGTGACCAGCCCGGCGCGCAATTCCTGGACGGTCGCCCGCGTGTTCGGCTCGAACCGGCCCGCCCCGCGCGAGGTGCCGATCAGGGCGTTCGGTTCCTCGGAACCGGCCGAGACCGCGCCGCGCGGACGGTGATACTTGAAGGACCGGCCCATCAGATGCACGCCGTTGGCCAGCAGGGCGGACGCCACGGTGTCGCCGCGCAGCCCCTGATAGGTCTTGCCGTCGAAGGTGAAGGACACGGGCGCGGAATGATCGACGCGACCCTTGCCCTGTAAGCGATAGCGGCTCATTCTGCGGCCTCGTTGGTCAGGGGACGACGGGCCTCGCCCGCCTTGTAGGTGGTCAGGAAGCGGTCGCTGACCGTATCGCGGATGGCGTTGAAGAACCGCCCGCAGCCGATATGGCGCCAGCGTTCGTAATGCGGGCCGCGCGCATTGGTGCGGATGAACAGGAAGTCGCGCCATTCCTCGTCCGAGAGGGCTGACGGGTCGGCGGGGCGGGCGATATGCGCCTCGCCCGCATAGGTGAATTCCAGTTCGGGCAGGCTGTCTTCGCAATAAGGGCAGTGGATCAGCAGCATGGCGGGTTCCTCAGTGCGCGCAGATTAATGAGCCACGGCGGCGGCGGCGGCTTCGTCGATCAGACGGCCGGTGGTGAAGCGTTCCAGCGTGAAGGGCGCGTTCAGCGGATGCGGCTCGTCGCGGGCCACGGTCCAGGCCAGCAGATGCGCGGCGCCCGGCGTGGCCTTGAAGCCCCCGGTGCCCCAGCCGCAGTTGACATAGAGGCCCTTGATAGGCGTCTTGCCCAGGATGGCGCTGCGGTCGGGTGTCACGTCCACGATGCCGCCCCATTTGCGCAGCATCCGCATCCGGGTGAAGATCGGGAAGACCTCGCAGATCGCGGCCACGGTATGTTCGATCAGCGGCAGCCCGCCGCGTTGGGAATAGCTGGTGTATTGGTCGGTCCCGGACCCGATCACCAGTTCTCCCTTGTCCGACTGGCTGATATAGGCGTGGACGGTGTTCGACATGACCACGCAGGGGAAGATCGGCTTCACCGGCTCGCTGACAAGCGCCTGCAACGGGAAGCTTTCCAGCGGCATCCGCAGCCCGGCGCTGTCCATCACCACGCTGGTATTGCCCGCCGCCGACACCGCGACCTTTTTCGCGCGGATGAAGCCCTTGGCGGTGTCGACGCCGATCACCGCGCCGTCCGGCCCGCGACGGATCGCGTTGACCGCGCAGTTCTGGATGATGTCCACGCCACGGGCGGCGGCGGCGCGGGCATAGCCCCAGGCCACCGCGTCATGCCGCGCCGTGCCCGCCCGCATCTGCAACGCCCCGCCCACCACCGGATAGCGCGCGTCGGGGCTGATGTTCAGCGGCGGGCAGAATTGCTTGCATTCCTCTTTCGTCAGCCAGCGGTTGTCCACGCCGTTCAGCCGGTTCGAGTTCACATGCCGCTGGAAGGACTGCACGTCATGGACGTTATGCGCCAGCATCAGCACGCCGCGCTTGGAATACATGACGTTGTAGTTCAGATCCTGGGACAGGTTGTCCCACAGGTCCAGGGCGTGGTCGTACAGCTTGGCGCTTTCGTCATACAGATAGTTCGACCGGATGATGGTGGTGTTGCGGCCGGTGTTGCCGCCGCCCAGCCAGCCCTTGTCGATCACCGCGACATTGGTGATGCCGTGTTCCTTGGCCAGGTAATAGGCCGCGCCCAGTCCGTGGCCGCCCGCGCCGACGATCACCACGTCGTATTCGGCCTTGGGCTGGCTGTCGGGCCATTGCTCTCGCCAGCCCTTGTGGCCGTTGAGAGCCTGTTTAAGCAGCGAAAAGGCGGAGAAATGGGTCATGCGGGGCGAACCTTATGGGGCGATTCCGGTATGATTGCCAAAATGCCAGAAAGCCGCCCAGGCCGACTGGATCCCTGCGCCAGTGCGGTGTTACATTTGCGTCATGCGCGACACGCCCGCCCCCCATGATTCCCTGCGCCTGCGCGTCGGATTTCTTCTGGCGCGGCGCTTTACCCTGTCGGCCTTCGCGAATTTCGTGGACGTGCTGCGGCTGGCCGCCGACGAAGGCGATCGGTCCCGCCCGATCCGCTGCAACTGGCGGGTTCTGGGAACCTCTGGCCAGCCGGTGCAGTCAAGCTGCGGCGTGGCCATCGCCCCGGACGAGAAGCTGGGCGATCCGTCGCGTTTCGACTATGTCGTCGTGGTCGGCGGCCTGATCGACGAGATCGAGCGGCTGGAACCGGATTACCTGGCCTTCCTGCACCGCGCCGCCAAGGCGGGCGTGCCGCTGGTCGGCGTCTGCACCGGCGCCTTCATCCTGCACCGCGCCGGGCTGATGGACGAATACCGCTGCTGCGTCAGCTGGTTCCACCACGAGGATTTCCTGGAACAGTTCGACGGGCTGCGCCCGGTGTCCGACCGCATCTTCGTGGTGGACCGCGACCGGCTGACCTGTTCGGGCGGGGCGAGTTCGGCGCATCTGGCGGCCTTCCTGATCGACCGCCATATCGGCCGGGCGGCGGCGCAGAAAAGCCTGCACATCATGATCATCGACGAGGCGATGGCCGCCGACGATCCCCAGCCCGGCCTGCCGCTGGAACTGAAGACCGACGATCCCCTGGTCCGCCGCGCGCTGCTGATGCTGCAACAGAACATGGACACGCCGCCGCCGGTGGCCGATGTGGCCGCCCATTTGCAGGTCAGCCGCCGCAAGCTGGAACGCCATTTCGCCGCGTCCCTGTCGATGTCCCCGGCCGAGGCCTTCATGCGCGTGCGCCTGTCGCAGGTGCGGATGCTGCTGGCCCGGCCCGACCGCACGATCAGCCAGATCGCCGCCGAGACGGGCTTCTGCGACGCCTCGCACCTGATCCGGGTGTTCCGCGACGGTCTGGGGGTGACGCCGGAACAGTGGCGGAAAGCGCAGCGGGAAACGGTCCGCCTGCCCTGAGCCTCGGTCCGCGCGCGCCCGCTCAGCTTGCCAGGGCCAGCACCGTGTCCGTGCGGACGGGCAGGGCCACCACCGCAGCGGCCTTCTGCACGCCCCGTTCGCGATAGGGCGAGGTGCCGTAGCGGTCCCGATAGCATTTCGAGAAATGCGAGGAACTGGAGAAGCCGCAGGCGATGGCGATCTCGATCAGGGGCAGGTCGGTGTTCAGCAGCAACTGCCGCGCGCGGCCCAGGCGGGCTTCCAGGTAATACCGCTTGGGGCTGCGGTTCAGGTATCGCATGAACAGCCGTTCCAGCTGGCGGGTGGACATGCCCGCGTCCTCGGCCAGTTGTGACGGGCTGACGGGGCTTTCCAGATTCGCCTCGATCCGGGCCACGACGGCGGCCAGGCGGGGATGGCGGATGCCGATCCGGGTGGTGATGGACAGCCGCTGGTGGTCGCGCCCGGTGCGGATCGCGGTGTGCAGCATCTGGTCGGCGATCTGGGACGCAAGGTCGGGTCCATGGGTCTGGCCGATCCGGTGCAGCATCATGTCGATCGACGACGTGCCGCCGCCTGCCGTCAGCCGCGATCCGTCATCGACGAAGACCTGCCGGTGCAGCTGCACCTCGGGGAAGGTTTCGGAGAAGGAATCGTGGTTTTCCCAATGGATCGTGGCCCGTCGCCCGTCCAGCAGCCCGGCGCGGGCCAGGATATGCGCCCCGGTGCAGACCGCGCCCAGCACCGCGCCCGTCCGCGCCTGCCTGCGCAGCCAGGCCAGCACCGGGCGGCTGGCCTGGGCCGTGATGTCGTCGCCGCCGCAGACGATCACCACCTCGTCCCGCGTGACGGAGATGTCGTCGCCCAGGCCGCCGTCCAGCCGGATCTGGCTGCCGTTGGAACAGGCGGCGTAATCCCCCTGCGGCCCGATCAGACGCCAGTCGTAAAGGCGCGTCCCCGCCATCTTGTTGGCCAGCCGCAGCGAATCCAGGGCCGCGGCAAAGGGCAGCATGGTGAACCTGTCCAGAAGCAGAAAGGTGAAACGCCGGGTGGTCGGGGATTGCGCCATATGTCCTCTCCGTCGCGAAGGCTGCGGCTGTTCGTGACGGAAGCGTGACAGAGACGCGGGCTGCCGCGATGGATCTTCGCGGCAGAATGATATGAACCTTGCGTCACCTTCGCCTCGCCGCAGCCGGTCGCGCCATTGCCCCGGCGTCCTGTCCCGCGCTAGGTTACGCGCGGATGGATCAGCAGGGCGGGCAGGGGAATGCGGCGCGACGATCAGGAATACCCCGCCGCCTGCCATTGCGGCGCGGTCCGGTTCACCGTCCGGCTGGCCCAGGGCTTCGCCGGCATCCGCCGCTGTTCCTGTTCCTATTGCCGGATGCGCGGCGCGGTCGCCGTCTCGGCCGGGCTGAAGGACATCCGGTTCCAGCAAGGCCAGGACAACCTGACCCTGTATCGGTTCAACACCGGCACGGCGAAACATTATTTCTGCAAGACCTGCGGCATCTATACCCACCATCAGCGGCGGTCGGACCCGCAGCAGTTCGGGGTGAACGTGGCCTGCCTTGACGGCATCAGCCCCTTCGACTTTCCCGAGGTTCCGGTCATGGACGGCGTTGCCCATCCCTCGGACAAGGGCGGACCGGCGCGGGTCGCCGGGATCCTGCGGTTCCAGCCGCCGGACCGGGGCTGAACGGTCAGGCGGGCAGCCCGTCCTTGACCCGTTCCCAGGCCAGCGTCAGGTGATGGCCCAGGATCGCCGACAGGCGGGGCGCGTCGCGGGCCTCCAGGGCGGCGATCATCTCCTCGTGTTCGGCCACGGCACTGGCCCATTTCTCGGGGCCTTCATGGCCGATGAAGCGGATCCGCTTCAGCCGGGTCTGCAACACGCCGTGCATGTCCGACAGCGCCGCGTTGTCGGCAAGCGCCACGATGCCGGAATGGATCGCCTGGTTCAGCTTGTAATATTGCATTCGGTCGCCCGAATGATAGCAGGCGATCATCCGGTCGTGCAGGTCGCGGATCCCGCCGATGTCGTTGTTCGTCGCCAGTTCGCAGGCGCGGGTCGCGGCGAACTGTTCCAGGCTGCGGATCAGGTCGATCATGTCCCGCACCTCCTTGGCGCCGAAGGTCTTGACGACCGCGCCCCGGCTGGGGACCAGATCGACCAGGCCTTCGCTGGCCAGATACTTGATCGCCTCGCGCAGCGGGGTGCGCGACACGCCCAGGGCGGCGCCGATCTGGCCTTCGTTGATCCGGGTGCCGGGGGCCAGGTGGCCCTCGATGATCATGTCGCGCAGCCGCGAGACGATGGCGTCGTGCAGCGGCTGGCGTTCGATCCGGGCCGAATGTTCCGGGCTGGGTTGGGCGTTGACCGGGGTCACGAAGTCCTCCCTGACTGATTCTTATCGGTATGCGGCGGAATGTCACAAGTCAATCATGCGCGCTAAATGCTGCATACAGTATTATTGAACCGTCCGGTCCCGGCGTGCTAGCGTCCGCCCCGGAGGAGTGATTCGGGCAGGGGCGCCAGCCATGGCGCCGCGCCGCATCGGCCTTCGACGACAGAAGGAGGCTTTCGTGACCCTGCCCTGGACCGCCGAGACCTGGCCTATCGCCGCCGCGATGATTCCCTTTCCGGGGCGCCTGCCCGATGGCCGCCTGGTGCAGGACGCCGATCCCGCGGTCTGGGCCGAAAGCCTGGGCGAAGTGGCCGATGCCGGGTTCGATTTCGTGGACCCGACCGATTCCTGGCTGCGCGTCGCCGATCTGGACCCCGCGCGCCGGGCCGATTTCGTGGCGATCTGCCGCGACCTGGGCCTGTCGGTCCCTGCCATCTCGACCTCTCGGCGCAGCGTGATCGACCCCCAGCATGGCAAGGAATACCTGGCCTACAGCCACCGGGTGATCGACACCGCCGCCGAACTGGGCGCGGGCCATGTCAGCTTCGGCTTCTTCGGCCCCTTCACGCCCGCCCAGCAGAAGGCGCTGTGGTTCTGGACCGAACAGGGGGTGAAGAACCCCGACGACGCCGCGACCTACCGGCTGGCCGTGGACCGGATCCGCGACCTCGCGCGCCATGCCGCCGATCTGGGCATCCAGGTCGCCCTGGAAATGTACGAGGATACCTATGTCGGCACCGCCCGCGACGCGGTGCGTTTCGTCACCGACGTGGACCATCCGTCGGTCAAGCTGAACATCGACATCGGCAACCTGATCCGCCTGCACCGCCCGGTCGAGCACTGGTCCGAGATGATCGACCTCTGCGTTCCCTTCGCGGGCTATTGGCACGTCAAGAACTACTACCGGATCGAGGATCCCTCGGGTCTGGTCATGTCGCATCCCGCGCCGCTGATGGGCGGGACGATCAATTGGCGCGCGGCGATCCGCAAGGCGCTTGACGCCGGATTCGCCAGCCCGTTCCTTGTCGAGCATTACGGCGGCGACGGCCTGGGCGTCTGCGCCGAGAACCGCGACTATATCAAGCGCATCCTGTCGGGGAGGACAGTCCTGAAATGACCAAGGTGTTCGACAAGCCGGAAGATTTCGCCGCCGCGGCCCTGGCGGGCTTTTGCGCCGCCAATGCCGATCGCGTGCGGGCCGTGGCCCATGGCGCGGTGCGCGCCGCGCCGGGGCCGCGCGGCAAGGTGGCGCTGCTGGTGGGCGGCGGATCGGGCCATTACCCGGCCTTCCTGGGCTATGTCGGCACCGGCCTTGCCGATGCGGCGGTGGCGGGGGATGTCTTCGCCTCGCCCTCGACCGCCTGGATCCACGGGGTCGCCAAGGCGGCGAACCGGGGCGGCGGGGTGATCCTGGGCTTCGGGAATTATGCGGGCGACGTGCTGAACTTCGGCTCGGCTGCGGAACGGCTGCGGGCGGAAGGGATCGACGCGCGCATCCTGGCCGTGACCGACGACGTGGCAAGCGCCGGGGCCGACGAACGCGCCAGGCGGCGCGGCGTGGCAGGCGACCTGCCGGTCTTCAAGATCACCGGCGCGGCGGCGGAAGCCGGGCTGGACATGGACGCGGTGATGGCCGTCGCGGGCCGCGCGAACGACGCCACGGTCTCTTTCGGCGTGGCCTTCGACGGCTGCACGCTGCCGGGGCAGGGCACGCCGCTGTTCACGGTCGATGCGGGTCAGGTCGGCATGGGCCTGGGCATTCACGGCGAACCGGGCATCAGCACCCGGCCGATGATGCCCGCCGCCGATCTGGCGCGCACCCTGCTGGATCCGCTGCTGGCCGAACGCCCCGCCGGTCATGACGGCCGCGTCGCGGTGATCCTGAACGGCCTGGGCCGCACGAAATACGAGGAACTGTTCGTCCTGTGGCACCACCTGACCGGGCTGCTGTCGGATGCCGGCCTGACCCCGGTGGACCCCGAGGTCGGCGAATTCGTCACCAGCCTGGACATGGCGGGCTGCTCGCTGACCCTGACCTGGCTGGACGACGAGCTTGAGGGTTATTGGCGCGCGCCCGCCGACGCGCCCGCCTTCCGCAAGGGCACCGTCGCGCGCCCCGCCGCTGCCGCCGAGGACATCGGGGCCGATGCGGAAAGCGCGGCGCAGATCGTCGCGGCCGGCCCGGACGCGCAGTCGGCGGGCCGCTGCGTGGCGGCCCTGATCGGCCATGTCGCCAGGGCCTTGGCGGATGCCGAGGAAGAACTGGGCCGCATCGACGCGCAGGCGGGCGACGGCGACCATGGGCAGGGCATGGCGCGCGGTTCCGCCGCCGCCGCCGATGCCGCCGAAAAGGCGGTGCAGGCCGGTGCGGGGGCCGGGACCGTGCTGTCCCTGGCGGGCGATGCCTGGGCGGACCGCGCGGGCGGCACCTCGGGCGCGCTGTGGGGCGTGGCGCTGCGGGCCTGGGGGCAGGCGCTTGGCGATGACGGCAAGCCGTCCGTCCAGGCCGTCGCGCAGGGGGCGCAGGCCGCGCATGACGCCATCGTCCGGTTGGGCGGGGCGCAGGTCGGCGACAAGACCCTGGTGGATTCGCTGGTGCCCTTCGTCCAGGTGCTGAACGACCGTGTCGCGGCGGGCGACCCCCTGGGCATCGCCTGGGCCGCCGCCGCCGCCCGGTCGACCGAGGCCGCCGATGCCACCGCGCAACTGACCCCCAGGCTGGGCCGCGCGCGGCCGCTGGCCGAACGCAGCCTGGGCCACCCGGATGCGGGCGCGGTTTCGCTGGCGCTCTGCGCGCGGGTCGTGGGCGCGAACCTGCCCGGCTGAGGCAATTCCGGGACAGGCGCCGATCCGCGCCTGTCCCTTTCGACAGGCGGCATCGGGCAAAATCGAGTGGACCCGATGCAAAATTCTGCATACAGAATGTTACATAGAGGATGGGAATCATGCGCATAGCTTTGGCAATCGGCGACGCGGGTGGCGTCGGGCCGGAACTGGCGGCCAGGCTGCTGGCCGATCCGGCGATGCAGGACAACGACATCGTGGTGGTGGGTGACGCCAGCGTGCTGAAGATGGGCGCGACCCATGCCGGTGTGACGCTGGACCTGCCGGTGGTCGCGCCGGACCGGGTCGCCGAGGGCCTGCCCTCGGGCCATGTTCTGGTCGATCTGGGCAATATCCCGGCGGACAGGGTGACGCTGGGCCAGTCCAGCCCGGAAACCGGCGCGGCGTCGTTGCAGAACTTCGCCGCCGTGCTGCGGCTGGCCCGCGCGGGCATCGCCGATGCGGTGATGTTCACGCCCTTCAACAAGCATTCCATGCGCCTGGCCCGTCCGTCCTATATCGACGAGATCGGCTTCATCGACCGCGTTCTGGACACCGACCGTTCGGGCCGTGAATTCAACGTGCTGCAAGAGGTCTGGAACGCTCGCGTCACGTCCCACATCCCGCTGAGCGAAGTCGCCGGCCGGATGAGCGTGGAGCGGATCCTGGGCAGCCTGCGCCTGACGCATGAGGTGATGACCGGGGCGGGCAAGCCCAATCCGCGCATCGGCGTGGCGGCGCTGAACCCCCATGCGGGCGACGGCCGGAATTTCGGGACCGAGGATGACGACATCATCGCCCCCGCCGTCGCCGCTGGCGTGGCCGAGGGGATCGACGCCAAGGGACCGATCCCGTCCGACACCGTGTTCGTGCGCGCCGTGCGCGGCGAATTCGACGCTGTGCTGACCATGTATCACGACCAGGGCCAGATCGCGATGAAGCTGATGGGCTTCGATCGCGGCGTCACGCTGATCGCCGGTTACGGCTTCCCGATCGTCACCCCGGCCCATGGCACCGCCTTTGACATCGCGGGCCAGGGCAAGGCCGACCTGGGCGCCACGATGCAGGCGGCGCTGCTGGGCGCGCGCCTTGCGAAACTGAACCCCGCCCGCGACCCGCAGCCGCTGCCCGCCGACTGGGCCACGGCCGGGGTCGAGGGCGCGGCCGCGCTTGTCGCCGAATAGACCCGTTTTCCCGGTCCCCGGTCGGGGGCCGGTTCATCCCCGGAGGAGGAAACCCATGACCACGATCAAGACCGGCCTTCTGGCCGCGACCGCGCTGCTGCTGGCTGTCCCGGCCCAGGCCGAATGGGCGCCCAGCCGTCCCATCGAATTCGTCGTCGCGTCCGGCGCGGGCGGCGGCACCGACAACTTCGCCCGCACCATCCAGGCGATCCTGACCCGCGACGGGATCATCGACAACCCCATCGTCGTGCTGAACAAGGGCGGCGGATCGGGGGCCGAGGCCTTCCTCTATGCCCGCCAGAACGACGGCGACCCGCACAAGCTGATCTTCGGCACCAACAACGTCTATCTGCTGCCGCATGTCGCCAAGCTGGCCTATACGGTCGAGGATTTGCAGCCCGTGGCGGCGCTTGCGCTTGACGAATTCCTGGTCTGGGTCAAGGCCGACAGCCCCTATCAGACGGTGATGGATCTGGTGAACGCCGCCAAGGAGGCGCCGGGCACCATTCCCTTCGGCGGCAGCCAGTCCAAGGATACCGATGAAACCCTGGTCGCGCTGATCGAACAGACCACCGGCGCGGATTTCAAGTATATCCCCTTCAACGGCGGCGGCGAGGTCGGGGTGCAGCTGGCCGGCGGCCATGTGGCGGCCAACGTGAACAACCCCAACGAGAACGCGGGCCAGTGGCAGGCCGGGGCGGTCCGGCCGCTGTGCGTGTTCGCGCCGCAGCGGATGGCGGAAAGCGCCCCGATCAGCGGCGACATGGGCTGGCACGACATCCCCACCTGCAAGGAACAGGGGCTGGAGATCGACAGCTATCAGATGCCGCGCACCGTCTGGCTGCCCGCCGGGACCGAGCCTGACGTGCTGGCCTATTACGAGGCCGCGCTGCAAAAGGTCGCCGAAAGCGATGCCTGGAAGGAATACCTGGCCAAGACCTCGCAATCGGCAAGCTTCCTGACCGGCGACGAGCTGGCCAAGTTCATCGAGACCAGCGAAGGCAATGCCGTCAAGGTCTTCGAGGCCGAGGGCTGGACCGCGAAATAAGCACGACCGGCCCGCGCCGGATCCCGGCGCGGGCCATGACCACCAGAACAGGGGGGAGAGGATGACCGTCAAAGTCTTTCATGCCGAACTGGGCACCGCCGTCGCGACCGGGCTTCTGGGCGTGGCGGGCGTCGTCGGGGCGAACGAACTGGGCCATGGCTGGACCGAAAGCGGTCCCGAGGCGGGGTATTTCCCGTTCTATGTCGGCCTGATCCTGATCGGCGCAAGCCTGTGGAACCTGGTCGCCGCCTTCATCCATCATCGCCGGGCGCAGGCCCATCTTGCCGCTGGCGGAGAGGCCGACGAGCCGTTTCTGGACGGCGAACGCGCCCGCCGCCTGGGCATCTTCATCGCCGCCCTGCTGGCCTTCGTGGTCGTCACCCTGACCATGGGCATCTATGTCGGCTCGATCCTCTACATCACCTGGAGCGCGTGGCGTCAGGGCGGATACCGCCTGCCGCTGGCGCTTGGTACGGGCGCGGGCTTCGCGGTCGCGCTGTACGTGATCTTCGAGGTCATCTTCAAGATTCCGCTGCTGAAGGGCCCGATCGAGCCGCTTCTGGGCATCTACTAAAGGGCGGTCCGATGGGAAACTTTGATCTTCTGATGCATGGCTTCGGCGTCGC
The DNA here is from genome assembly GCF_052045125.1 of Paracoccus sp. 22332. Classification (NCBI taxonomy): domain Bacteria; kingdom Pseudomonadati; phylum Pseudomonadota; class Alphaproteobacteria; order Rhodobacterales; family Paracoccaceae; genus Paracoccus; species Paracoccus sp. 22332. The sequence goes on along the minus strand of NZ_JBQEOI010000004.1, from coordinate 116,181 downwards.
CATCACGCCGATGCACCTGATGCTGATGGTCGGCGGCGTGCTGATGGGGCTGATCGTCGGCGTGCTGCCCGGCCTGGGCGCGCCAAACGGCGTGTCGCTGCTGATCCCGCTGACCTTCGCGCTTGACCCGACCTCGGCCATCATCCTGCTGTCGTCGATGTACTGGGGCGCGCTGTTCGGCGGATCGACCACCTCGATCCTGTTCAACATTCCGGGCGAGCCGTCGTCGGTCGCCACCACATTCGACGGCTATCCCATGGCGCGGGCGGGGCAATCGACCCGCGCGCTGACGCTGGCCTTCATGTCGGCGGGCTTCGGCGCGCTGCTGGGGGTGATCGTCATCACCCTGCTGGCGGGTTGGGCGTCGAATTTCGCGCTGCGCTTCGGCGCGCCGGAATATTTCGCGGTCTATTTCCTGGCCTTCGCCGCCTTCGTCGGCATGGGCAGCGCCGCGCCCATGAAGACGCTGGTGTCGCTGGCCGCCGGTCTGCTGCTGGCCTCGGTCGGCATGGACAGCGTGACCGGATCCATCCGCCTGACCTTCGGCTTCGAGGATCTGCTGGGCGGCATCAGCTTCCTGGTCGTCGTGATCGGGTTGTTCGGCATCGGCGAACTGCTGTCCACCGTGCAGGAGGGACTGCGCTTCCGCGGCGTGGCGTCCAAGATCGACCTGCGCGACGTGTTCAAGACCATCGCCGAACTGCCGCGATACTGGGCGACCTATATCCGGTCGGGCCTGATCGGCATTTGGATGGGCATCACGCCGGGCGGCCCTACCGCCGCGTCCTTCATGTCCTATGGCATCGCCCGGTCATCCAGCCGCAAGGGCGCGCCCTTCGGCACCGGCCGCCCGGAAGGCATCGTCGCGCCGGAAACGGCCGACCACAGCGCGGGTTCCTGCGCGATGCTGCCGATGCTGGCGCTTGGGGTGCCGTCGTCCGCCACCGCCGCCGTGATGATGGGCGGGCTGATGATCTGGGGCCTGACGCCGGGACCGATGCTGTTCGCGACGCAACCGGATTTCGTCTGGGGCCTGATCGCCAGCATGTATGTGTCGAACCTGATCGGCGTCGTGCTGGTGCTGGCGACCGTGCCGATGTTCGCGGCGCTGCTGCGCATCCCCTTCACCATCATCGGCCCGATGATCGTCGCGATCTGCTTCGTCGGCGCCTATACGGTGTCGAACGCGACCTTCGATCTGTGGCTGGTGCTGATCTTCGGCCTGGTCGGATACCTGTTCAGCCGCCTGGATTACCCGCTGGCGCCGCTGGTCCTGGCGATGGTGCTGGGCCACAAGGCGGAAAACGCCTTCCATCAGTCGATGCTGCTGTCGGACGGGTCGCTGGGGATCTTCTTCTCGAATCCGCTGGTCAGCGGGATCATGGCGGTCGGCATCGCGCTTCTGGTGCTGCCCAAGCTGATGGCTTTCGGATCGCGCTTCCGGCGCCGGGTGCCTGTCGAATAAGGGAATACCATGAACCATCATCGCTATTTCGCCGGGCTGGATGCCCGGACGGTCGAATGCGTCATCGTCGGCACCGGCGGCTTCGGGCGCAGCTTCCTGGCGCAGGCGCGTCATGTGAAGGGGCTGGCCTGCCGCGTGGCGGTGGACCGCGATGCGGCCACGGCGGCGGGGGTCCTGGCCTCGGTCGGGGTGACGGACATCGCCGAATGCGCTGACCCGGCGGCTGCCCGCGCCGCCTGGGACGCGGGACGGGCGATCGCCGCCGCCGATCTGGCGGTGGTGGCGGACCTGCCCGTGGACGTGGTGCTGGAAGCCACCGGCAACCCCGAGGCCGGCGCCCGTCACGCGCGGCTTGCCATCCGGGCGGGCAAGCATGTCGTGATGGTCACCAAGGAAACCGACAGCGTGGCCGGGCCGATCCTGGCGCGGATGGCGGCGGAACGGGGTGTCGTCTGTTCGCCCATCGACGGCGACCAGCCCAGCCTGCTGATCGGGCTTGCCACCTGGGCGCAGGTGATCGGGCTGCGGATCGTCGCGGCGGGCAAGTCCAGCGAATACGATTTCGTCTTCAACCCCGCCACGGACGAGATCACCAGCAACGGCGTCACCGTGGACGCGCCGGGCTTTGGCGATTGGGTCGATGCGGGCGACCGCCCCTGGTCCCAGGTCGTGGCCGCCCGCGCCCGCCTGGTGCCGCTGCCGCAGCGCGCCGTGCCCGACCTGTGCGAGATGGTCGTGGTCGCGAACGCCCTGAACATGGCGCCCGACCGTCCCGATTACCACGCCCCCATCGCCCGGATCACCGAACTGGCCGACCTGATGGCGCCCGCCGCCGATGGCGGTCTGCTGACCGGGCAGGGGCAGCTTGACGTGTTCAACTGCCTGCGCCTGCCGGGGGAACCCAGCTTCGCGGGCGGGGTCTTCGTCACCGTCGCCTGCGAGGATGACGAGACCTGGGCGATGCTGCGCGACAAGGGCCATGTCGTCGCCCGTAACGGCCGCACCGCGATGATCGGCCTGCCGCGCCACCTGCTGGGCATGGAAGCCGCGACCACCGTCTTCGAGGCCGCGCTGCTGGGCGTGTCCTCGGGGGCCGAGAAACCGCGCCCGGTGATGGATCTGACCGCCCATGCCGATGCCGACCTGTCCGCCGGATCGTTGCTGGTGGCCGAGGGGCATCACCACACCATCGCCCATGTCTCGGGCCGGATGACGCCTGCGCGGGTGCTGGCCGATGATGCGCCGATTCCCTATTACCTGCTGTCGGGGCGTCGGTTGAAACGGGATGTGAAGGCGGGGCAGATGATCCTCTGCGGCGATGTCGATCTGGATACGGACTCTGAACTGTACCGCCTGCGCGCCGCGCAGGACGCCGTGACGGACTGGTCCTGACATGCTGCTGGGCTGCATCGGCGACGACTTCACCGGATCGTCGGATCTGGGCAATACGCTGACCCGCGCGGGGATGCGGGTGGTGCAGTATTCCGGCACGCCGGCCACCCCCGCCGCCCCCGATGTCGAGGCCGGGATCGTCGCGCTGAAATCGCGCACCATGCCGGTGGCCGAGGCCGTGCGCCTGTCGCTGGAGGCCTTGGACTGGCTGCGCGCGCAGGGCTGTCGGCAGTTCCTGTTCAAGTATTGCTCGACCTTCGATTCCACGCCGCAGGGCAATATCGGCCCGGTGGCCGAGGCTTTGGCGGATGCGCTGAAGGCCGACCGGGTGATCTTCTGCCCGGCCTTCCCGGCGACGGGACGGACGATCTTCCAGGGCCACCTGTTCGTGGGCGACCGGCTGCTGTCGGAAAGCGGGATGGAGAACCACCCGCTGACCCCGATGACGGACCCCGACCTGCGCCGCTGGCTGGCTTTGCAGGCGCGGGAAGGGGTGGGGCATGTTCCCGCCGCGACCGTCTGGCAGGGGCCTGAGGCCGTGCGCGCCGCATTGCGGGCGCAGGACCATCGTTTCGTGGTGGCGGACGCGATCCGGGACCAGGATCTGGTGGTGCTGGGGCAAGCCGTGGCCGATCAGGTGCTGCTGACCGGCGGATCGGGCATCGCGCTTGGCCTGCCCGGCAATTTCCGCGCCCAGGGGCTGCTGTCGGCGGAGGGCCCGCAATGGCGCGGGCAGGCGGGGCCTGTCGCGGCGCTGTCGGGATCCTGCTCTCGCGCCACGCGGGGGCAGGTGGCGCGGCATGTCGCGGACGGCCAACCGGCGATGGAGATCGACCCCGAGGCGGTGATGGCGGGCTGGACCACCGCGCGCGATGCCGCCGGTTGGGCGCTGTCGCAGAAGGGCCTGCCGCTGGTCTATTCCTCGGCCGATCCCGATGCCGTGCGCGCCGTGCAGTCCCGCCACGGGGCCGAGGCGGTTGCCCACAGGCTGGACGCCTTCTTCGCCGAATGCGCGCGCCTGCTGGTCGCGGGCGGCGTCACGCGCCTGATCACCGCGGGGGGCGAGACCTCGGGCGCGGTGGTCGAGGGGCTGGGGGTCAAGACGCTGGAGATCGGCCCCGAGATCGATCCCGGCGTTCCCGCGATCCGGGCGGGCGAAACCCTGGTCCTGGCCCTGAAATCCGGCAATTTCGGCGCCGAGGATTTCTTCGCCAAGGCCGCAGAAAGGCTGGCGGGATGAGCGAGGCCGCCCTGCGCGAACGGATCTGCCTGCTGGCGAAGTCGCTGTTCGACCGGGGCCTGACGCATGGGTCCACCGGCAATATCAGCGCGCGCACCGAAGACGGCGGGCTGCTGGTCAGCCCCACGGGGACCAGCTTCGGCCGTCTGGATCCGGCGCGGCTGTCGCGCTTCGACGCGGCGGGCAGGCATGTCGGCGGCGACAGGCCGACCAAGGAAATGCCGCTGCACAGCGCGTTCTATGAAACCCGCAACCGCACGGCGGCGGTGGTGCATCTGCATTCCTGCCACTCGGTCGCCTGGTCCACCTTGCCGGACGCCGACCCCGACGATTTCCTGCCGCCGATCACCCCCTATGCCTTCATGCAGCTGGGCCGGGTGAAGCTGCTGCCCTATTTCCGCCCCGGCGATCCCGCCATCGGCGATGCGGTGCGCGGCCTTGCGGGCAAGCGGTCGGCGGTGATGCTGGCCAATCACGGCCCGGTTGTCGCGGGCCTGGATCTGGACGCCGCCTGCAACGCCGTCGAGGAACTGGAGGCCACCGCCCGGCTGGCGATGCTGCTGCGCGGCACCACGCCCGCGATGCTGACGCCCGGACAGGTGGCGGACCTGGTGCGCCTGCACGACATCGCCTGGGGCGATTAGCGCAGCACGCGCCGCAGCCCGTCCTGCACCTTGAGAAGCGGATCGAGATACAGGCCCGCCAGATCCGCCGCCGCGGCCTGGACCGCCGCCACCCCGGTATTGATCGCCGCCACCACCCGGCCTTGCGCGGAAAACAGCGGCACCGCGATGGAGCGCAGGCCCAGCTCGACCTCCTGGTCGATCACCGCATAGCCGTCGCGGCGGGCGGCGTCGACGCGGGCCATGATCTCGGCCGGGTCGGTCAGGCTGTGCGGGGTGCGGGGCGTCAGGTCCGACGCCTCGACCACGCCGCGCGCCCGGTCGGCGGGCAGGGCGGCCAGCAGCACCCGGCCCATCGACGTGCAATGCGCGGGCAGCCGCGATCCGGGCATCAACCCGATGGACATCACCCGCCGCTGCGCCGCGCGGGCCAGATAGACGATCTCGGTCCCGTCCAGGATCGAGACGGATGTGGACTGGCCGATCCGTTCGGACAACTGGTCCAGCCAGGGCTGGACCATCTGCGCCAGCGGCATCGCGGCAAGTGCGCCCATGCCCAGCCGCAGGACGCGGGCGGTCAGGGTGAAGAACTTGCCGTCGTAATCGGCATAGCCCAGGTCGTGCAGCGTCAGCAAGCAGCGCCGGGCGGTGGCGCGGTCCAGGCCCGTCGCCGCCGAGATGTCCGAGATCGACATGCGCGGGTGGTCGGCGGTGAACGCCTCGATCACGCGCAGGCCCTTGGCAAGCGATCCGATGGTGTTCTTGTTCGTCATGCGCACAGGATCGCGCAGAATGCGGACAAAGGTCAAGATGCGCACGAAGCGGCTGGTCCGACGACGCGGCCGGTCCTATGCCGGGCCTGAAAGCAGGAGGATCCGATGAACAAACGCATTGAAAACCTGGCGCAGGCGGTGGCCGACATTCCCGACGGCGCCACGGTGATGATCGGCGGCTTCGGTGGGTCGGGCGCGCCGATCGAACTGATCCACGCCCTGATCGACCGCTATCTGGCGACCGGCAGCCCCAGGACCCTGACGGTCATCAACAACAACGCCGGCAACGGCCATGTCGGCATCGCGGCGATGATCGAACAGGGCATGGTCGCGAAGATGGTCTGTTCCTTCCCCCGATCCGCCGATCCGCGCGTCTTCACCGAGAAATACCTGGCCGGAGAGATCGAACTGGAACTGGTTCCGCAGGGCACGCTGGCCGAACGCATCCGCGCGGGCGGGGCGGGGATTCCGGCCTTCTATACGCCGACCAGCTTCGGCACCGACCTTGCAAAGGGCAAGCCGGTCGCGGAATTCGACGGGCGCAGCTATGTGCAGGAACGCTGGCTGAAGGCCGACTTCGCGCTCATCAAGGCGGAAACCGGCGACACCCTCGGCAACCTGACCTATCGCATGGCCGCGCGGAACTTCGCGCCGATCATGGCGATGGCGGCGGCGCGCACCATCGTCCAGGTCAGCCATGCGGTCGCGCCGGGCGGCATCGACCCGGAGGCGGTCGTCACGCCCGGCATCTTCGTCGATGCCATCGTCGAAGTCCCCAACCCCGCGCAGGAAGAAGACCTGAACCGCGCGAACGCCCATCACCCGGAGGTGGCGGCATGACCGGCAAGCTGACCAACGCCCAGATCGCCTGGCGCGCGGCGCAGGACATCCATGACGGCGCCTATGTGAATCTGGGCATCGGCTTCCCCGAGATGGTCGCCCGCTTCCAGCCAAAGGGACGGCAGGCGATCTTTCACACGGAAAACGGCATCCTCGGCTTCGGCGAGGCCCCCGCGCCGGGCCAGGAGGACTGGGATCTGATCAATGCGGGCAAGAAGGCGGTGACGCTGAAGCCCGGCACCGCCTTTTTCCACCATGCCGACAGCTTCGCGATGGTGCGCGGCGGGCATCTGGACGTGGCGATCCTGGGCGCCTATCAGGTCGCGCAGACCGGCGATCTGGCGAACTGGTCCACCGGGCCGAAGGGCGTGCCCGCGGTGGGCGGCGCGATGGATCTGGTCCATGGCGCGAAACGCGTGGCCGTCATCACCGATCACGTCACCAAGGACGGCAAGCCGAAGCTTCTGGATCGCTGCACCCTGCCGCTGACCGGGGTCGCCTGCGTGACGCGGGTCTATACTTCGCTTGCGGTGGTGGACATCGTGGACGGTCGTTTCGTGCTGCGCGAAAAGCTGCCCTCGCTGTCCTTCGACGAGTTGCAATCCCTGACCGGCGCGTCGCTGCATCTGGATGGCGGCGTGGCCGACCTGACCTGCCCCGAGGTGTGACATGACCGACGCTTATCTCTGCGACTATATCCGCACGCCCATCGGCCGGTTCGGGGGCGCGCTGTCATCGGTCCGCGCCGACGACCTGGGCGCGATCCCGCTGCGGGCGCTGATGGCGCGCAACGCGGGCGTGGACTGGGCCGCCGTCGATGACGTGATCCTGGGCTGCGCCAACCAGGCGGGCGAGGACAACCGCAACGTCGCGCGCATGTCGCTGTTGCTGGCGGGCCTGCCGGTCGAGGTTCCGGGCACTACCATCAACCGGCTGTGCGGGTCGGGAATGGACGCGGTGATCGCCGCCGCCCGCGCCATCAAGGCGGGCGAGGCGGACCTGATGATCGCGGGCGGGGTCGAATCCATGTCCCGCGCACCCTTCGTCATGCCCAAGGCCGAAAGCGCCTTCAGCCGCAGCAATGCCGTTTACGACACCACCATCGGCTGGCGCTTCGTCAATCCGGCCATGGAAGCGCAATACGGCGTCGATTCGATGCCCGAGACCGCCGAAAACGTCGCGGAAGATTTTTCCATCAGCCGCGCCGACCAGGACGCCTTCGCGCTGCGGTCCCAGCAGAAGGCGGCGGCAGCGCAGGCGAACGGCCGTCTGGCGCAGGAAATCGCGCCGGTCGAGATCCCGCAGCGCAAGGGCGATCCCAGGGTCGTGGACCGCGACGAACACCCGCGCGAAACGACGCTGGAGGCCCTGGCCGCGCTGAAGGCGCCGTTTCGCAAGGGCGGGTCGGTGACGGCGGGCAATGCCTCGGGCGTGAACGACGGGGCGGCGGCGCTGATCATCGCATCCGAGGCGGCGGCGCGGCGGCACGGCCTGACGCCCATCGCCCGCGTGCTGGGCGGGGCCGTGGCGGGGGTGGCGCCGCGCATCATGGGCTTCGGCCCGGCGCCGGCCTCGAAAAAGCTGATGGCGCGGCTGGGGCTGAGCCAAGCCGATTTCGACGTGATCGAGTTGAACGAGGCTTTCGCCAGCCAGGGTCTTGCCACGTTGCGCGATCTGGGCATCGCCGACGACGATCCGCGCGTGAACCCCAATGGCGGGGCCATCGCGCTTGGGCACCCCCTGGGCATGTCGGGCGCGCGCATCACCGGCACCGCCGCCCTGGAACTGGCGCGCACCGGCGGCAAGCGGTCGCTGTCGACCATGTGCATCGGCGTCGGCCAAGGCATCGCGGTCGCGTTGGAGCGCGTCTAAGGCACGACCGGCGGGCGGCGCGAACCGCCCGCCGGATCGGATCAGACCGCCGCCGCGGTCATCTCATAGGCGAAGGTCTTGGAATCCAGCTCGTCCAGACGGCCTTGGCCGGTCAGGCCCTGCGGATACATCAGGAAGGGCAGGGCGCCCTCGGCTCCGGGCAGGGATAGGTCGCTGGCGGTGTTGAAGGCCACCCAGTTGCCTTCCCAATTGCCTTGCAGGGCGGCATTGACCGGCGCCACCAGCGGGTCGGCGGGATCCTTGATCCAGGTGTCGGTTTCCGCGCGCATCACCTTCAGCACGTCGGCCGGGTCCATGGCCACCCAGCCCAGGCCGGACAACCAGACCTCGGCCCGGCAGTGCTGGGCGCCGGTCACGGACGGGCTGTTCGCGCCCAACTGCTTGTAGCCGAAGGCCGAGGGCGCCACGCGCACGCCATAGATGTCGCGCGCAGGCACGCCCGCCGCGCGGACCAGGCCAACGAACAGGCCGTTCAGGTCGGCGCATTTGCCGCCGAAATTCGCCGTGGTCAGCGTGGCCTGGATATCGCCCGACCCGCAGCCCGCCACCTCCATGTCGCGGTGGCAGTTGCTGACGATCCAGGCATAGATCGCCGCCACCTTCTGCCGGTCGGTGATCGCGCCCTGGGTAATCTGGGCCGCGCGTTCGGCCACCACCCCGTCCAGCGGCTTCAGGCTGGAGCCCTGCAGCGCGGCTTGCAGGACCGCCGGATCCTCGTGGACTTCGGCGGTCTGGGACCAGTCGACCGTGCGGCCGCGCGTCTCGACCCGGCTGACCAGTTCCAGGGTGGGTTGCGCGGTGCCTGCGTCGAATCGGGCGTGCAGCATCCGGGTGCCGGTCGCGGGATCGGTGACGATCTCGGCCTGTGCGGCGTTGCCGGTGAAGGTGTCGCCGACCGACCGCTGCCAGTCCGTCTGGACCGAGGGCACCGGCAGCCAAACCTGCGCAGGCCCGCCCTGGGCCAGGGTCACGGTAGTGCGCAGCTCGAAGCCCTGCCAGCCGCCCGCCTGCGGGGCATAGGCGGGACCGGCGAAGGCCGGACGCAGGGCGGAGGGGATGACGGGCAACAGCCCTGCCGCCAGCGACAGCTTCAGCAGGGATCGGCGGGTGGGGCGGGACATGGAGACACCTCTTGCAGCGACGTTTGCGCCATCATGCGGCATTTCCTGCCGATCCGAAAGGGCCGGGACGCTTTGTGATGGAAAGCGACCCGGCGAATGCTATCCTGCGGGGAACACCCCCCACGACCGATGCCCCCTGAAAATTGAATTGCATTTTATTGCGATGTTGTGCATCATTTCCCGGATCGCAAAAGCGACATCAGGGAGGATACAATGACATTCTTTCGTTCCCGGCTGGCGGCCGGATGGCTGGTCGCGGCCGGCGCCGCCTTGTCGGCCCCCGCGTCCATGGCGCAGGATCTGGAACTGACCATCACAGCCCCGGCGGGCGCGGGCGGCGGTTGGGACGCCGCCGCCCGGTCCCTGCAACAGGTGATGATGGAAACCGGCAACGCGCGCAGCGTCCAGGTGATCAACGTCCCCGGCGCGGGCGGCACGGTGGGCCTGGCGCAATTCGTCCAGGGGGCGGAAGGCAGCCCCAACCAGCTTCTGGTCGGCGGCATCACCCTGGTCGGCGCGATCCTGACCAACAAGGCGCCCTATGACCTGACCGCCGTCACCCCCCTTGCCCGGCTGACCGGCGATCCGCTGGTGATCGTGGTGCCCAAGGCATCGCCCTATCAGACGATGGCGGACCTGATGGAGGGCATCAAGGGCGATGTCGAACACACCATCTGGGCGGGCGGATCGGCGGGCGGCGCCGACCACATGCTGTCGGCCCTGGTCACGCAGGCGGCGGGGCAGGATCCGGCCAAGGTGAACTATGTCGCCTATTCCGGCGGCGAGGCCCTGGCGGCGATGCTGGGCGGGCAGGTCACGGCGGGCGTTTCCGGCTATGGCGAATGGCAGGGACAGATCGAATCGGGCGACCTGCGCGCCCTCGCGATCTCCTATCCCGAACCGATCGAGGGCATCGCCGCCCAGCCGCTGAAGGCCCAGGGCATCGACATCGAACTGGTGAACTGGCGCGGCATCTTCGCCGGGCCGGGCATCAGCGACGCCGACAAGGCCGCCCTGGAAGCGGCCATCGCCAAGACGGTGGAATCGCCCGAATGGCAGGACTTGCTGAAGGCGCGCGGGTGGTCGAACTATTACGCGCCCTCGGACGAGTTCGCCGCCTTCCTGGCAGCCGAAACCGAGCGGGTCAGGGCCATCCTGACCTCGATCGGCCTGGTTGAGTGACCCGAGGCGGGGGCCTTGCCGGTCCCCGCGTCCTTGACCCATCGGGGGAACGTCCGTGACCACATCGACCGCACGGGGTCTGCACAGACCCACGCTTGCCATCGGCATCGCCTTGTTTGCCATGGCCTTCATCACCTGGCGCGACGCCAGCGCCATGCAGATCCGCGCCACCTACGGGATGGGCGCGGATGCGGCATCCTATTTCGTGGCGCTGTTCCTGGCGGTCATGGGGGCGGGGCACCTGATCGCCGCCTTCCGCTGGCAGGACGATCCCGGCCCGACCGACTGGGCGGCGGTGGGCTGGGTGGCCCTGGGGCTGGGCAGCCTGATCGCCGCGATCTGGCTGGGGGCGGGCTTCATCGCCGGATCGACGCTGCTGTTCGCCTTCACCGCGCGGGCCTTCGGGCGCCGGGCCTGGGCGGCCGATTTCGTCCTAGGGCTTATCCTGGCGACCGGGATTTTCCTGCTGTTCAACAAGCTGCTGACCCTGTCCCTGCCGATGGGCCCGGTCGAGCGGCTGTTCTGACCGGGGGCGGCTATGGAATCGTTGACCTTCCTGATGCAGGGCTTCGGCACCGCGCTGGACCCCATGAACCTGGCCTTCGCGGCCATCGGCGTGCTGCTGGGCACCGCAGTGGGCGTGCTGCCGGGCATCGGGCCCGCGCTGACGGTGGCGCTGCTGTTGCCGATCACCTTCAAGCTGGATCCCGGCGGATCGCTGATCATGTTCGCGGGCATCTATTACGGCGGCATGTATGGCGGATCGACCACCGCGATCCTGCTGAACACGCCGGGCGAAAGCGCGTCGGTCGTCACCGCGCTTGAGGGGAACCAGATGGCCCGGCGCGGGCGGGGCGGCCCGGCGCTGGCCACCGCCGCCCTCGGGTCGTTCGTGGCCACCCTGATCGCCACGATGGGGCTGGCCTTCTTCGCGCCGATGCTGGTCAAGGTCGCGATCCAGTTCGGGCCGTGGGATTACTTCGGCCTGATGCTGATCGCCTTCGTCACGGTGTCGGCGACCTTCGGATCCTCGCCTCTGCGCGGATTGACCAGCCTTGCGCTCGGCCTGTGGCTGGGCCTGATCGGCATCGACCAGCTGACCGGCCAGGCCCGGCTGGCCTTCGGCGTCCCCAACCTGCTGGACGGGGTCGAGGTGACGACCCTGGCCGTCGGCCTGTTCGCCCTGGGCGAGGCGCTGCATGTCGCGTCGCGCCACCTGTTCAACGACGAAAAGCCGATGGCGATCAGGGGCTCCATCTGGATGTCGCGCGAGGATTGGAAGCGGTCCTGGAAGCCCTGGCTGCGCGGCACGGCGGTGGGCTTTCCCATCGGCGCGCTGCCCGCCGGCGGGGCCGAGATCCCGACCTTCCTGTCCTATACGATGGAACGCAAGCTGGCCCAGAAGCCCGAGGAATTCGGCCAGGGCGCCATCGAGGGGGTGGCCGGGCCCGAGGCCGCGAACAACGCATCCGCCGCGGGCACTCTTGTGCCGCTGCTGACGCTGGGGCTGCCCACGTCCGCCACGGCGGCGGTGATGCTGGCGGGGTTCCAGCAATACAACCTGCAACCCGGCCCGCTGCTGTTCGTGCAGCACCCGGCCCTGGTCTGGGGCCTGGTCGCATCGCTGTTCATCGCCAACGTGATGCTGCTGATCCTGAACCTGCCCCTGGTGGGGCTGTGGGTGCGGCTGTTGAAGATCCCGCTGCCCTGGCTTTACGCGGGCATCCTGGTCTTTGCCTGCATGGGCACCATCGCCGCCAACCCCTCGGTGGTGGAACTGGTGATGCTGGTGGCCTTCGGCATCCTGGGCTTCGTGATGCGGCGATACGATTATCGCATCGCCCCGGTGGTCGTCGGCCTGATCCTGGGTCCGATGGCCGACAGCGCCCTGCGCCGGTCCTTGCAGATGAGCCTGGGCGACCCGATGATCCTGTTGCAGCATCCGGGGTCCGCCACGATGATCGCCATCGCCGTCCTGGCCTTGGTGGCGCCGTTCCTGTTCAAGAGCCTGGCCCGGTTCCGCCAGGACGAGGACTGACGTTCCGGGCGGCGCGGTCCCAGGGCCGCGCCGCCCGCCCTGCCCGCCGGAGGATCCATGGCACGTGCCAGCCTTTCCCCCCAGATCATGGCCCGAATCGTCGACCACGCCCGGCAGTTGGGCATGAAGGCGGGCCAGCACCTGCCCGCCCAGGCCCTGGCCGACAGCTTCAAGGTCTCTCGTCAGCCCATCGTCAGCGCGCTGAAGAAGCTGCAAGACATGGGCATCGTCGAGGCGACACCCAATCGCGGCTTCTTCCTGGCCTGCGACGCCGACCGGATCCCCCGGCTGGACACCGACGCCGAGGGCGACGACGTTCTGTATGACCGCATCGCCGCCGACCGGCTGGCGGGCGCGCTCCCCGACCGGCAAAGCGAGAACGAGCTGATCCGGCTTTACGGCGTCACCCGCGGCCGCCTGCTGCGGGTGCTGCGGCGGATCGCGGACGAAGGCTGGATCGAACGGCTGCCGGGCAACGGCTGGGAGTTCCGGGAAATCCTGACCTCGCGCAAGGCCTATGCCGACGCCTACCAGTTCCGCGCCGCGACCGAGATGCAGGCCCTGCTGCTGCCCAGCTTCCGCATCGACCGGGATGCCTTCGCCGCCGCCCGCCGCCATCAGCAGGCGCTGCTGGAAAGCTATGGCCGCGACAGGCCCCAGAAGGTCTTCGGCACCAACGTCGAATTCCACGAAATGCTGATGACCTGCGCCAACAACGATTTCTTCCTGGACGCCGTGCGCCGCGTGAACCGGGTGCGGCGGCTGATGGAATACAGCATCACCCACGACCGCAGCCGGATGCCGCAGCAATGCCGCGAGCATCTGCGCATCCTGGACCTGATCGAGGAACGCGACATGCAGGCCGCCGCCACGTTCCTGTACCGCCATATCCGCGAAGCGGCGGCGATCAAGACCGCGATGTTTGCTTGATTGCATTTCATGACGAAATAATGCTATCCTGCTGCCAGCGGGGGGATCATCATGCAATTTGCCGCGACCCATGACGGATACAGGATCATCGACCTGCCGGCGGCCGCCGGTCCCGCGTTGCCGCGCCTGCCGCATATCCATCGCCTGCTGCTGGAAAACGTGCTGCGCAGCGGCGGCGACGCCAAGGGCGGGCGGGCCGCGATCCTGTCCTGGCTGGACCACGGGCGCAGCACGGCCGAGATCGCCTTTCTGCCGGGCCGCGTGCTGATGCACGACACCACCTGCGGCCCCGCCCTGGTGGACATTGCCGCCATGCGGTCGGCCCTGGCCGAGGCGGGCCGCGACCCTGCGCTGCTGAACCCGGTGCTGCCGGTCGATGTCTCGACCGACCATTCGCTGGCGGTCGACACCTGGGCCGCCCCCGGCGCGATGGCCCGCAACATCGAAAACGAATACCGCCGCAACGCCGAGCGGTATCGCTTCATGAAATGGGCCACGAACGCGCTGTCGAATTTCCGCGTCCATCCGCCCGGCACCGGCATCATGCACACGCTGAACCTGGAACGGCTGGCCACCGTCGTGACCACCCGCGACGGCTGGATGATGCCTGACACGCTGATCGGCACCGACAGCCACACGCCGATGATCAACGGCATCGGCGTCCTGGCCTGGGGCGTCGGCGGGATCGAGGCGGAAAGCGTCTTCTTCGGGATGCCGGTGATGCTGCGCGTCCCGGATGTGGTGGGCGTGCGGCTGACCGGACGCCTGCCGGACGGCGTGACGGCCACCGACCTGGCGCTGACCGTGACCGAGCGGCTGCGGCGCGTGGATCTGGCCGACCGCTTCGTGGAATTCTTCGGGCCGGGGGTTGCCACGCTGTCGGCGGGCGACCGGGCGGTGATCGCCAACATGACGCCCGAATTCGGGGCCAATTCCGGGTTCTTTCCCGTCGACGGCGCGACCATAGCCTATCTGCGCCAGACCGGGCGCAGCGCCGATCATTGCGCCCTGGTCGAGGGGTATTGCCGCCGCCAGGGGCTGTGGTTCGACCCTGACGAAACCCCGGTGTTCACCGACACGCTGGCCCTGGATCTGGCCCAGGTCCAGGTCAGCGTCGCCGGTCCCCGCCGTCCCCAGGACCGCATCGCGGCCTCGGCCACCGCCCAGGCCACCCATGTGCTGCGCGGCGCGCCCCGGCCCGCGCCGCGGGGCGAGGCCCCGGACGGCGCCGTCGCCATCGCCGCGATCACCAGCTGCACCAATACCAGCGATCCGCGCCTGCTGGTCGCCGCCGGGCTAGTGGCGCGCAAGGCCCGCGCCCTGGGGCTGCGGCCGCCCGCGCATGTCAAGACCTCGCTGGCGCCGGGATCGCCCACCGCCGAACGGTATCTGCGCCGTGCCGGGCTGCTTGAGGATCTGGAGGCGGTGGGATTCGGCATCGTCGGCTATGGCTGCACCACCTGCATCGGCAATTCCGGCCCGCTGCCCGACAGTGCGGTCCGGGCGCAGGCGGACGGCCGGTTGCAGGTCGCCGTCCTGTCGGGCAACCGCAACTTTCCGGGCCGGGTCCATCCGCAGCTTGAGGCCGGGTTCCTGGCCTCGCCCCCCCTGGTGGTGGCCTTCGCCCTGGCGGGGGACGTGGAACGCGACATCCTGCATGACGACATCGCGCCCGGCGTCCGGCTGTCCGACCTGTGGCCCACGGGGGCGGACATCGACGCGGCCCTGGCCCTGGCGCAGGACAGCGCGGATTACGCCGCCGCCTATGACCAGGCCGAGGCCAGCCGGCTGTGGCGCGACCTTGACGCGCCCGCCACGCCGCTGTTCCCCTGGGATCCGGCATCGACCTATATCCGCCGCCCGCCTTTCGCGGCCTTTCCCGCGCCGCGAGACACCCGGATCAGCGCCGCCCCGATCCTCGTCCTGGGCGACGACATCACCACCGACCACATCTCTCCCGCAGGGGCCATTCCCAAAGGGGGCGAGGCCGGGCGCTATCTGATCGAACGGGGCGACCCGGAGAACGACCTGAACGTGTTCTCGTCCCGGCGCGGGAACTGGGAGGCCATGCTGCGCGGGCTGTTCACCAACAGGTCGGTTCGGAACCTGCTGGCCCCGGAGATCCCGCCCGGCAGCACCGTCCTGCCCGACGGCGCGGTCCTGCCCTTGTGGCAGGCGGCGGACCTGTATCGCGCCCAGGGCGTCCCGGTGGTGATCGTCGCGGGCGAACGCTATGGCATGGGGTCGTCGCGCGACTGGGCCGCCAAGGGCGCGGCGCTGCTGTGCACCCGCGCGGTGCTTGCCGTGGGGTTCGAGCGGATCCATCGGTCGAACCTGATCGGCATGGGCATCCTGCCGCTGCGCCTGCCCGATGGCGTCACCCCGCAATCGCTGGCCCTGACAGCGCGGGACCGGATCGAGCTGGACCTGGATCCCGCCCGGCTGTCGCCGCGCGCGCCTGTGCGCGTGACGCTGCGCCGGGCCTCGGGCGCGGTCCAGACGATGGACGCCGCCGCCGCGATCGAGACCAGCCTGGAGGTCGAGACCCTGGCCCAGGGCGGGCTGATGCCGCTGATCCTGGATCGGGTCACGCAAGGCGCGGACGTGTCTGGCGGGAAATCATGACCTGCATTCTGGACATGAAGGGACGCTCGCCCTGCATGTAGCCATTGCCCAGTCCGTGTCCGCGCCGTAACCCGGCCGGGGCGTCAGGGAGGCCAAGGCCTCGATCCGCCGGGCCAGGGCCGTGGTCTGTTCGCGGATGTCGGGGATGGCGGTGATTTCCCAGAAGGCCGCGCGGGACGCCGGGCCGATGGCGTGCAGCCGGGCCGAGGGGATCCCGGCGGCGTCGATCACCGCGCAATCGGGCGACACGTCCAGCCCGATTCCCATCGGGTCGATCCGGGCGCGGCCGCTGGCGATCAGGTCCGCGACCAGGGGCGAGGCATGTTGCCGGGGATCGCGCAGGATCCCCCGGCAATCGATGATCCGGCAGGCCCGGACTTCGCGCGCCGCGCCGCCGGGCTGTGCGATCCGCGCCACAAGCCCGCCGTCCGGGTCACGGTCCGCGCCCGCGAAGCGGCCCCGGATCAGCCGCAACTGCCCCGAGGCCAGGGCGTCCGCGATCCGATCCGCCGATTGCGGCGGCATCCGGTGGCGATGGATGTCCCACCAGGGCGCGGCATGGCGCAGGAAGCGTGCCCGTTCCGCCAAGGGCAGCGAGGCCCACAAGCGGCGCACATGGGGGCGGATGCCGTCGACGGCATCGCGCCAGCCGCCGCCGTCCCGCGCCGCCTGCCGGGCCAAGCCACGCGCCCAGCGGAACAGGACGCTGGCCCTGGCCCCCAGGGGCACGTCCTCGGCCGCGATCGGCAGGGGGATGGCGGCGGCGTGGCGGCGCGGGATCAACCCGCGTCGGGACAGGGCCAGGATCTCTCCACGATGGTTGCGGTTCATCAGCGACAGCACCTGGTCGACCATCGACAGGCCGGTGCCGATGATGATGACCCGGCCGTCGGGATCCAGGTCTCCCAGCGGCTGCCACGCGCCCGACAGGATGCCTGCCGGATCGGGTTCGGGCAGGACATGGCCCGTCGCAAGGACCACCTGGTCGGCCAGCAGCCTGCGCCCGTTGTCCAGATGCACCGTCAGAAGCGCCCCGCCGCCGCCGATCCGCAGGCAGGTCTGGCGGATGCAGGACAGCCGCGACGCCCCCGCACCCGCCCCGGACAGCCAGGGCGCCAGCAGGCTTGCCAGATAGGCGCCATAGGTCGGGCGGCTGACAAAGGACGCCGCCGTCGCCGCACCATCTCCGTCCACCGCGTCCCCGGCCGCTGTGCGATGCGATTCCAGCCAGCGGCGGAAATGGTCGGGATCGTCCGGGAAGGCGCTCATGTTCTGGACGCGGGTATTCAGCAGATGCTGCGGATCGTCGGTGGAATAGGCGATGCCGCAACCCAGCATGTTCCGCCCCTCGACCAGGGTGACGCGCAGGCGCGCGCCAGGCCGCGACAGCAGGTGCGTGGCCATGAGGACGCCGCTGGCGCCGCCGCCGATGATGACGACATGCGGCGCAGGTGACGCCGGGCGCAGGGGCGACGCGCGCAGGGCCTGGGTCATGGCCGGATCCTCGGACATCGGGGCAGGGGCTGGGCGACAAACGGATTCCGGGGCATCGGGATTCTCCTTGATCCGTTTAATCTAGCGCATCGGTCGTCTTTCGGCGTTCCAATCTTGGCGCGCGAGAGGGAAAATCCTTTCCCGAAAGCCCCCGGCGACAACGATCCTGTTCGCCGCCGCGCGGTTGACCCTGAATTCCTTCCCGCGGCGCGGCCGAGGCACCGTTGCCGCGACAGAAGGATTTCCTCTTTGGGCGGGGCTTGCCGACAGCCATGCCCCAAAACCGGCGCGACCTTTGGAATGGCTGCAAGACCGGCTTCACGCAATATTCACGACAAGAGAAATCGTCTTTTCAGGAGCAGCCCATGACCCTCCGCATCGCCGCCTTCGCAGGCAGCCTCAGCAGCCCGTCGCGGACCCGCGCCCTGGTCGAACAGGCGGCGGGCCGCACCGCCCTGCGGTTCGGCGGCACCGCCGTCACCTATGACCTG
Source organism: Paracoccus sp. 22332 (assembly GCF_052045125.1). Classification (NCBI taxonomy): domain Bacteria; kingdom Pseudomonadati; phylum Pseudomonadota; class Alphaproteobacteria; order Rhodobacterales; family Paracoccaceae; genus Paracoccus; species Paracoccus sp. 22332. The sequence continues at coordinate 98,074 of NZ_JBQEOI010000004.1, read as the reverse complement.
ACCGATCTGCAACCGTCGCTGGGGCGGGCGGCGACGCTGGACGACATGGATCCCACGGCGCGCGGCATCGTCGGCGACATCCTGTCGGCGGATGCGCTGATCGTCGGCAGCCCGGTCTACAAGGGCAGCTATGCGGGGCTGTTCAAGCACCTGTTCGACCTGATCGACCCGGCCACCCTGGCGGGCAAGCCGGTGCTGCTGACCGCGACCGGCGGCGGCGACAAGCACGCCCTGGTGATCGAGCACCAGCTGCGCCCGCTGTTCGCGTTCTTCGAGGCCGCCGTTCTGCCGACCGGCGTCTATGCGGGTGGCGCGGATTTCCGCGACGGCCAGCCCGCCGCACCCGCGCTGCTGGACCGGCTGGACCGCGCCGTCACGCAATTCGCCCCCTTCGTCGAACGCCGCCACGCGGCGCTGTCCACCGCCGCCTGACCGAAGGAGACCGCCATGACCCGCCACGAAACCTTCGACGCCACGATCCCCGCCGACACCGTGCTGCCTGTCACCCCCCGCATCGGGGCCGAGATCCGCGACATCGTCCTGTCGGCCGACCTGCCGGATGCCACCCTGGCCGCCCTCGAATCGCTGCTGCTGCGCCACAAGGTGCTGTTCTTCCGGGGCCAGCACCATCTGGACGACCAGTCGCAAGAGGCGTTCGCGCGCCGCCTGGGCGATCTGGCGCCGCATCCCACGCAGGCGGTGGTGGCGGGCACCGCCTCGATCCTGGAACTGGACAGCAGCAAGGGCGGCGGGCGGGCGGATCGCTGGCATACCGACGTGACCTTCGTGCCGGCCTATCCCAAGGCGTCCGTGCTGCGCGGCGTGGTGATCCCGCCGGTCGGCGGCGACACGATCTGGGCCAATACCGCCACCGCCTATGAAGACCTGCCGGAACCGCTGCGGCATCTGGCGGACGGGCTGCGGGCGGTCCATTCGAACGCCTATGACTATGCCGCGCAGCGCCCCAGGGCCAACGACAAGGACCGCCAGCATTACGAACAGGTCTTCCGCCGCGAGGTGTTCGAGACCGAGCATCCGGTGGTCCGCGTCCATCCCGAAACGGGCGAGCGGGTTCTGGTGCTGGGCAGCTTCCTGCAACGCATCACAGGCCTCTCGCGCGAAGAATCGCTGCGCCTCTACGACATCCTGCAAGCCTATGTGACCGCGCCCGAAAACACCGTGCGCTGGCGGTGGCAGGCGGGCGACGTGGTGATCTGGGACAACCGCGCCACCCAGCATATCGCCGTGAACGATTACGGCGACGCCCATCGCGTCGTGCACCGCATCACCCTGGACGGCGACGTGCCGGTGGGCGTCGACGGCCGTGCCAGCACCCCCCTGATCCCCGCCTGAAGGAGCATCCGATGACCCGCAAGATCCGCCTTGGCGCCTTTCTTCCCGGCGGCGGCCAGCATATCGCCAGCTGGCGCCATCCCGACCAGCCGGCCGACGGCGCCGTCAATTTCGACTTCCACGTCCAGCTTGCGCAAGAGGCCGAGCGCGGCCTGTTCGACGCCTATTTCCTGGCCGACGGGCTTGCCACGTCGACCGGCGGCCTGTCCGAGGGCGGTCCGGCCCGGATCGCCGGGTTCGAGCCCGTGACGCTGTTCGCGGCGCTTGCCACGCAGACCTCGCATCTGGGCTTCATCGCCACCGCCTCAACCACATACGAAGAACCGTTCAACACCGCGCGCAAATTTGCCTCGCTGGACCTGATTTCGGGCGGGCGCGCGGGCTGGAACGTCGTCACCACCGCGACCGAGGCGGCGGCGCGGAACTTCAATCTGGACCAGCAGCATCCGCACGCCTTCCGCTATCGGCGGGCGGCGGAACATGTCGATGTGGTGAAGAAGCTGTGGGACAGTTTCGAGGACGACATCTTCATCCGCGACAAGGACAGCGGCACCTTCTACGACCGGGACAAGCTGCGCCGCGCCCATCATAAAGGCGAGCATTTCAAGGTCGAGGGGCCGCTGAACGTGCCTCGGTCTCCGCAGGGCCATCCGGTGATCGTGCAGGCGGGCCAGTCCGACGACGGCCGCGCCCTGGCCGCCGCGACGGCGGAAGTGATCTTCACCGCCCATCAGCGGCTGGACACGGCGCAGGAATTCTATCGCGACATCAAGTCCCGCGCCCTGGGGCTGGGCCGCGATCCGTCGCATGTCCTGATCATGCCCGGTGTCTCGCCCTTCGTGGGCCGGACCGAGGACGAGGCGCGCGAGAAATACGACCGCCTGACCAGCCTCATCCGCCCCGAGGACGGGGTGGCGCTGCTGAACGGGCTGACCGGCGGCACGCTGGACCTGAAAGGCTATGACCTGGATGGCCCTCTGCCGCCCGCACCGCCGACCGAGGGGATGAAGTCGCGCCAGGCGCTGATCCGCCAGATCGCCGACGACAACAACTTCACGATCCGCCAGCTTTACCAATGGGTCGCCTCGGCGCGCGGCCATTTCACGGTGGTCGGCAGTGCCACCCAGATCGCCGACGTGCTCCAGGATTGGTTCGAGAACGAGGGCGCCGACGGCTTCAACATCCTGCCGCCCTGGCTGCCCACCGGCCTGACCGATTTCATCGACCTGGTGATCCCCGAACTGCAACGGCGCGGGCTGTTCCGCACCGCATACGAAGGCCGCACCCTGCGCGAGAACCTGGGCCTGCCCTTCCCGATCAACCGCCATGCCGCCGCCCGCGCGGCCGCCCAGGCAGCGGAGTGATCCTATGGCCATCCAGACACTCGACACCCCCCGCACCCGACCCGACCCGACCCGCGCGCTGCGCGACGGCGCCGGGCGGTTCCTGTCCCGCTGGGGGCTGGTGATCGGCTTCGTGGTCCTGTGGCAGGTGGCCAGCACGCTGGGCTGGGTCAGCCCCGCCGTCTTTCCGCCGCTGGACAGGATCGCGGTGGCGCTGTGGGACGGCATCGCCAGCGGCGCCCTGCTGGACGACATCGCCATCAGCCTGCAACGCGCGGGCACGGCCTTCGTCGCCGCCGTGGTGCTGGGCATTCCGCTGGGCCTGCTGATGGGCCAGCTTCCCGCCATCGAACGCGCGCTCGATCCGCTGTTGCAGCTGTTCCGCCAGACCTCGGCGCTGGCGCTTTATCCGGTGTTCATCCTGCTGCTGGGCCTGGGCGAGACATCGAAGGTCTTCGTGATCTTCTGGGCCACGCTGTTTCCGATCCTGCTGGCGACCATCGGCGGCGTGAAAGAGGTCGACCGCAAGCTGATCGAGATGGCGCGCAGTTATGGCGCGACGCATCTTCAGGTGTTCCGCCGGGTGATCCTGCCCGCCTCGGTCCCCGCGATCTTCGTCGGGCTGCGCCTCTCGGCCACCACCGCCCTGCTGCTGCTGATCGCGGCCGAGATGATCGGCGCGAACAAGGGCGTCGGCTTCCAGGTGATGAACGCGCAATACAACTTCCAGATCCCGCTGATGTTCGCCGCGATCTTCCTGCTGGCCTTCCTGGGGCTGGCCGCCAACGCCGTGCTGGTCGCGCTGCAACGCCGCCTGTGCCGCTGGTCCGTGACCGACCGCTGATCCCCCCATTCCCAAGGATACCACCATCATGAAACACGTTCTGATCTCTCTGACGCTCTCGACCGCGCTGACCGCCCCGGCCTGGGCCGAGGATGTGACCCTGCGCTATCTGGCCAGCCATGGCGGCATCGCGGCCCATGAACTGGCGCAGGAACTGGGCTATTTCGACGGCACCGGCGTCACCGTGGAAACCGTGGGCTATGCCTCGGGCGGGCCGGAATCGCTGATGGCCCTGGCGGGCGGATCGGTCGATATCGGCAGCGCGGCGACGGCTGCGGTGCTGAACTCGATCATCGGCGGCAATGAATTCGTCGCGGCCTATCCGACCAACGGCATCAACAAGGACGTGAAGTCGATCTTCTACGTGCTGGAGGACAGCCCGATCAGGACGGTCGAGGATATCCAGGGCAAGACCGTCGCCGTCAACACGCTGGGCGCCCATCTGGATTACACCGTGCGCGAGGCGCTGCACCAAAAGGGCCTGCCGGAAAATGCCGCCAATCTGGTGACGGTGCCGGGGCCGCAGCTTGAACAGGTGCTGCGGTCGGGCCAGGTGGATGTCGCGGCCTTCGGCTATTGGCAGACCACCTTCGAGGGCGCGGCCCGCAAGACGGGCGGGCTGCGCGAAGTGTTCGACGACAACCAGATCCTGGGCGACATCGCGGGTGGCTTCACCGTGCTGCGCAAGGATTGGGTCGCCGATCACCCCGAGGCCGCCCAGCACTTCGTCAAGCAGTCGGCCCGCGCCCTGGACTATGCCCGTGAAAACCCCGAGGAAACCCGCGAGATCCTGGCCCGCGTCCTGAAGGAACGCGGCGAGAACCCCGAGGTCGCGCAGTATTTCGCGGGCTATGGCGTGCGTCCGGGCGGGCTGCCCACCGAACGCGACATCCAGTTCTGGATCGACGTTCTGGTGCGCGAGGGCAAGCTGCCCGAGGGCCAGTTGAAGGCCAGCGACGTGCTGCTGACCACGGGCGAGGAGGTGGCCGCCAGATGACCGCCACCGCCCTGCGCGGAGAGGTGGCGCTGCGCCACATCTCCAAGACCTTCACCCTGAACGGCCAGCCCCTGCCGGTGCTGCGCAACCTGTCGCTGGACATTCGCGGCGGCGAAAGCCTGGCCATCGTCGGGCCTTCGGGCTGCGGCAAGACCACGCTGCTGCGCCTGCTGGCCGGGCTGGAACGGGCCGATGGCGGGCAGGTGCTGATCGACGGCCGCCCGGTCCAGGGCGTCGGCACCGAACGCGCGGTGATCTATCAGGAACCGCGCCTGCTGCCCTGGCTGACGGTGCTGGAAAACGTGGCCTTCGGGCTGGAGGTCCGGGGCGTGCCGCGCAGCCTCGCCCGCGACCGCGCCCGCCGCTATATCCGGCTGGTCGGCCTGTCGGATTTCGAGGGCGCCTGGCCCCGGCAGTTGTCGGGCGGCATGGCGCAGCGCGTCGGCATCGCCCGCGCGCTGACCGTGCAGCCGGAAATCCTGCTGCTGGACGAACCGCTGGGCGCGCTTGACGCGATGACCAAGCTGACCATGCAAGAGGAACTGGAACGCATCTGGCGCGAGGAAAACGTCACCATGATCCTGGTCACGCATGATCTTGAGGAAGCGATCTTCCTGGCGGATCGTGTGCTGGTCCTGTCGCGCGATCCCGGCACGGTTCCGCGCCTGATCGAGGTGGACCTGCCCCGCCCCCGAGACCGCAGCGAAGCGGGCTTCGTCGAAATGCGCCGCCTGCTGATGGCCGAATTCGGCCTGCACTAGGCGCCGCCGCTATCCCTGCCGGCCGGTGGCGAACATCGGCCCGCCGCGCCAGTGGGGGAAACCATAGCCGTGGATTTCCACCAGGTCGATGTCGGACGCCCGCGCGGCGATGCCTTCGTCCAGGATCGCCCGGCCCTCGGCGGCCATCTCGGCCACCAGATGCCGGGCGATGGCGTCGTGGTCCATCTGCACGGCGCCGGTGATCCGCCCGGCCAGCAGGTCCGAAACGGCGGTGGACGGCTGCGGCCTGCGGTCGCCCGGCGCATAGTCGTACCAGCCGCCGCCGGTCTTCTGCCCCTTGCGGCCCGCGCGGACCAAGATGTCGCCCAGCGTTTCCGGCACGTCCCGCCCTGCCGCCCGTGCGCCCTCGCGTTGCAGGAAAGCAATGTCCAGCCCGCCCAGATCCTGAGCCTCGAACGGGCCCATGGCAAAGCCATAGCCGCGCATGGCCGCGTCGATGTCCGCAACGGGGACGCCCTGGCGGAGCAGGGCTTCCGCTCCGGCGCGGTATTGTTTCAGGATGCGGTTGCCGATGAAGCCCTCGCAGATGCCGGACTGGACGGGGATCTTGTTCAGCATCCGCGCCAGGGCAAAGCCGGTGGCCAGCGTCTGCGGCGCGGTCTCGGGGACCGGCACGATCTCCAGCAGGCGCATGACATTGGCGGGGCTGAAGAAATGCAGCCCGATGAAGCGGCCGGGGTTGGGCAGCCCCTCGGCGATCAGCCGGGGGTCCAGATAGGATGTATTGGTCGCCAGCACCGCATCAGGGCGGCACACGGCGGCGAGTTGGTCGAAGACGGCGCGCTTGACAGCGATGTCTTCGAACACGGCCTCGATCACCAGATCCGCGTCGGACAGCGCGGCGTAATCGGTGGTGGCGGCGACACCGGCCATGCGGCCGTCGGCTTGCGCATCCGTCAGCTTGCCGCGCTTCACCGCGCCGTCGAAAATGGCGCGCAGGGTGGCGGTGCCGCGCGCCAGGGCGTCGTCGTCGCGTTCGATCAGGGTGACGGGAATGCCCGCATCGCGCAGCGCGGCGGCGATGCCCGCGCCCATGGTGCCGCCGCCGATCACGCCCGCGCGGCGCAGGGGCAGGGGGTCCACATCGCGCAGATGCGCGGGGCGGGGCGCGGCGCGTTCGGCAAAGAACACATGCCGCAGCGCCGCCGCCTGGTCCGATCCGCGCAGGTCCAGGAAGGTCTGGCGTTCGTAAGCCATGGCTTCCGCAAAGGGCGCCTCGGCCGCCTTGCGCAGGCAGTCGAGCGCCCGCAGCGGCGCCTCGGCCCCTTTGGCGGCCTTTGTCACGGTCTTGCGGCGGTCTTCCCAGAAGGCGGCATTCGGGGAACTGATCGGGCGCAGGGACACCGGCGGCGGCAGGCCGCGGGTCAGCGCCTCGCGCGCGAAGGCAAGCGCGTTCGTGTGCAGGTCGTCCGCGAAAACGGCATCGATCAGGCCCAGCGACAGCGCCTTGGCGGCGCGCACCGGCTTGCCCGATGTGACCAGATCCACGGCGGCCTCGACCCCCGCCAGACGGGGGGTGCGCACGGTGCCGGAGGCGCCGGGCACGATGCCCAGGGTGACTTCGGGCAGGCCCACGGACGCGCTGTCAAGCGCCACGCGGAAACGGCAGCCCATCGCCACCTCGAACCCGCCGCCCAGTGCGGATCCGTGGATGGCGGCGATCCAGGGCTTTTGCGCGTCCTCGATCCGGTCCACCAGATCCGGCAGGTGGGGTTCCTGCGGGGGCTTGCCGAATTCGGTCACGTCGGCCCCGGCGATGAAGGTGCGGCCCGCGCAGATCAGCACCACGGCGCGGATTTCAGGGTCGGCATCCAGCGTTCCGACCGCATCCCACAGCCCCTCGCGCAGCGCCTGCGACAGCGCGTTGACGGGCGGGTTGTCCACGGTGACGGTGGCGATGGCGCCGTCGCGGGCGATGGTCAGAACGGACATGCTAGATCCCCAGATAGGCTTCGCGGATGCGCGGGTCGGCGATCAGATCCGCCGCCGCGCCGGACATGGTGATGCGGCCGGTTTCCATGACATAGCCGCGATCCGCAATCTTCAGCGCGCCGAAGGCGTTCTGTTCGACCAGCAGGACGGTCACGCCCAGGGCCTTCAGCCCGCTGACCACATCGAAGATCTGCTGGACGATGATCGGCGCCAGACCCATCGAAGGCTCGTCCAGCAACAGGCAGGACGGCCGCCCCATCAGCGCGCGGGCCATGGCCAGCATCTGCTGCTGTCCGCCCGACAGCCCGCCCGCCGCAAGGTTGCGTTTCTGGCGCAGGATCGGGAACATCTGGAAGGCGTCCTCCATGTCCTTTTCCACGCGGTCGTCGGTGAACAGATAGGCCCCCAGGCGCAGGTTCTCCTCGACCGTCAGGTTGGTGAAGATCTGCCGCCCCTCGGGCGATTGGGTCAGGCCGCGCGCGGGGCGGCGATGGGCGGGAACGCCGGTCAGGCTTTCGCCGCGAAAGGTGATCGTGCCGCCGGATGCGGGCTGCGTGCCCGACAGGCATTTCAGCAGCGTCGTCTTGCCCGCGCCATTGGCGCCGACCACCGTCACGATCTCGCCCGATTCGACGGTCAGGTCGATGCCGTGCAGCACCTCGATCCGGCCATAGCGCGACCGCAGCCCCTCAACCGTCAGCATGGGCGGCCCCCGTTTCTGCATCCGTTCCAAGATAGGCGGCGATCACCGCCGGGTTGCGGCTGACGCTGGCGGGGTCGCCCTCGGCGATCTTTTCGCCATGATCCAGCACGACGATGTGGTTCGAAATCCGCATCACCATCTTCATGTCGTGTTCGACCAACAGGATCGCCACGCCGGATCGGGCGACCTCGGCGATCAGGTGATCGATCTCCTCGGTCTCGACGGCGTTGCAGCCTGCGGCGGGTTCGTCCAGCAGCAGGATCTTGGGCGACAGCGCCAGGGCGCGGGCGATCTCCAGCCGTTTCAGCGCGCCATAGGACAGGTTCCCGGCCTCGCGTTCAGCGGCGCGGTCCAACCCCACGCGGGCCAGAAGCTTGCGCGCGCCGTCCCGCGCCTGGGTCGCGCGGCGGCGGGACGAGGGCAGGCCCAGCAGATCCGCCAGCACCGGCCCCCGTTCCTGCAGATGATAGCCCGCGATGGCGTTTTCCAGCACGGTCATCGACTGGAAGATTTGCAGGTTCTGGAAGGTCCGCGACATGCCGCGCCGGGCCAGCAGATGCGGGGCCATGCCGGTCACGTCCTGCCCGTCCAGAACCACGCGCCCCGATCCCGGCCGATAGACGCCCGAGATCATGTTGAACAGCGTCGTCTTGCCCGCGCCGTTCGGCCCGATGACCGATGTGATTTCGCCCGGCCGGACGGTGAAGCTGACCTCGTTCACGGCCCTGAGGCCGCCGAAGCTGATGCCCAGCCCCTCGACTGACAGAAGCACGCTCATTCGTCCCTCCCCCGGATCTTGCGCAGGATCGACGGCAGCAGGCCCTGCGGCAGGAAGATCATCACCAGCATCATCACCAGGCCCAGCACCAGCTGTTCGTATTCGGCGAACACCGTCAGCACCTGCGGCAGAAGCGTCAGCACCGCCGCGCCGAAGATCGCGCCCAGGACCGAGCCGACGCCGCCCAGGACGGCCATCGTCACCATCTCGATCGAATGCATGAAGCCCGCCACGTCCGGGGTGATGAACTTGTTCTGCAACGCCAGCAGCGATCCCGACACGGACGCATAGACCGCGGAAATCACGAAGGCCTGCAACTTCAGCCGCGCCACGTCGACGCCGACGGTGCGGGCGGCGACCTCGGATCCGTGCAGGGCGCGCAGGGCGCGGCCGGTGGGGCTGTTGAACAGGTTCAGCGCCAGCCATGCGCCCAGGATCAGCACGATGCCGCACAGGAAATACCAGAACTGGCCGTTGGTCAGGTCAAGGCCCGCATCCTTCAGCAGTCCGCGCAGGCCCAGATCCGGCACCTCCATCCCGTCGGGACCGCCGGTCAGTTGCCGTTCGTTGTTCAGCACCATGGACACCAGGATGCCGAAGCCCAGGGTCGCCACACCCAGATAATAGCCCTTGAGCCGCAGGATCGGACGGCCGACCAGGAAGGCCAGCACACCCGAGATCGCGGCGCCCAGGACCAGGGCCAGCGACGGATGCAGGCCCAGATGCACGGGCGCAAGCGCACAGGCATAGGCGCCGATCCCGGCGAAACCGGCATGGCCCAGGCTGATCTGGCCCGCATAGCCCGTCAGGATGACGATGCCCGTGACGGCGATGGCGTTGACGAAGATCAGCGCGCCGACGCGGTAGTAATAGCCCGAGGGGAACAGCACCGGCGACAGCGCGACCAGCAGGACCAGGACCAGCAGCGTGGCGGTTTTGGGGGTCAGCTTCATGTCACACCCGATCCACGGATTTGCGGCCGAACAGGCCCTGCGGCATGAAGAACAGCACCAGCAGGATCACCACGAAGGCCGCCGCGTCCTTGTATTGCGACGACAGGTATCCCGCCGTCAGCGCCTCCAGCAGGCCCAGCAGAAAGCCGCCCGCAAGCGCGCCCTTGGGGTTGCCCATGCCGCCCAGCATCGCGGCGGCAAAGCCTTTCAGCGCGAAGGCCAGGCCCACGTCATAGGATGTCAGCGTGATCGGCGTCGCCAGCACCCCCGCAAGCGCGCCGATGCCCGCCGACAGCGCGAAGGACAGCGTCATCACGAAATTGGTGTTGATGCCCACCAGTTGCGCGGCCAGCCGGTTGTTCGACGTGGCCAGCACCGCCCGCCCCGTCAGGGTGCGGGTGAAGAACAGCCACAGCCCGATGAAGACCACCACCGCGCCGCCGATCACCCACAAGCTCTGCGGCAGGATCGTGGCGCCGCCGATGCGCAGCGGCGTGTCGCCGGAAAAGGCCGGGAAGCTGTGGATCTGCTTGCCGAACAGCAGTTGCGCGCCCCCCCGGATGAAGATGGATGCGCCGATGGTGATGATGATCAGCGACACGACCGGCGCGCCGCGCGCGGGTTCGATCGCCAGCTTGTTCATCGCCACGCCGATGGCCGAGGTCGCGGCGATGGCGATCAGCGCGGCCAGCGGCAGGGGCAGCCCCGCCGCATGGCAGACGAAGGTCAGCATCCCGCCCAGCATGACGAATTCGCCCTGGGCGAAGTTCACCACGTCGGATGCGTTGTAGATGATCGTGAAGCCAAGCGCGACAAGCGCATAGACCGCGCCCACCGTCACGCCCGAAAACAGGAATTGCAGAAGTTCCGGCATGATGACCCTCTCTGGCAGGGATGCCGCGCCCTGACTGTCCTAACAATCAGGGGCGCGGCGGTCGGCGGATCATTCCACCACGGTCCATTCGCCGCCCTTGATCTGCAACATGCGGAAGGCGGACAGATCCAGGCCAAGGTGGTTTTCCGGCGACATGGTATAGATGCCGGTCGTTCCCGCCAGGCCGCTGGTCGCCTCGATGGCGTCGCGGATGGCCTGGGGTTCGGCGCTGCCGGCGCGTTTGATGGCGTCGGTCAGGATCAGGAAGGCATCGTTGGCATAGCCGCCGAAGGTGCCGACCGGGGTGCCGGTCTTCTCCTCGAACGCGGTCTTGTAGGCGTCCACTACCGGCTTCTGCGGATCGTCCGCGCCAAGCTGGTCGGCGATCAGCAGCGCGGTGCCGGGCAGGCGCACGCCCTCGGCGGCTTCCGCCCCCGCCAGTTCAATGAAGCCGTCGGACGCCACGCCATGCGACTGATACAGCGGCAGGTCGATGGCCAACTGGCGATAGTTGCGCGTCACGATGGACGGCCCCTGGCCGAAACCGGGGTTCAGCACCGCCTGCACGCCCTGGGTGTTGCGGATCTTGGTCAGTTGCGTGGTCATGTCGGCGTCGGTCGGGTTATAGGTCTCGTCCGCCGCGACGGTGATGCCGTATTCGCCCACCACGTCCTTGCACTGCGCCTGCATGGACGCGCCGAAGCCGTCGGTGCCCGAGATCATGCCGATGGTGGTGATCCCCTGCTTTTGCATATCCTCGAAGATCTTCTGGCAGGCCATGCGGTCGGTATGCGGGGTCTTGAAGGTGAAGGGCTTCACCGGGTCGATGATCTCGATCGCGCCCGCCAGCGAGATGAAGGGAACCTCGTTGTCCTCGGCCACCGACAGGATCGACATGCTGGTGCCGGTGGTCGATCCGCCGATGATGGCCACCACCTCGTCATCCTCGATCAGGCGGGTGGCGAAAGTGCGCGCCTTGTTCGGATCGCCGCCGTCGTCATACAGCGTCAGGGCGATCTCCTCGCCATCGATGCCGCCCTGTTCGTTGATCTGTTCGACCAGCATTTCCAGGGTCTTGGCCTCGGGGTCGCCCAGGAAGGCGGCCGGGCCGGTGGCCGAGACCGATGCGCCGATGCGGATTTCGGCGGATGCTGCGGTGGCGCCAAGCGCCAGAGCGGTGGCAAGGGCGGTGGTGGTCAGGGTCTTCTGCATGTCGTCTCCTCCCAGAGAACTAGTCAAGCGGGGGCGGCGGCCGGCCTGCGCCACATCACGCGGCGAAAGCGGGTCGCCACGAAGGCGGTGTCGGTCAGGCTGGCGTTTCCGGCCGGGTTCGCGCCGGTGACGTGGAAATCGCTGAAGGCCGCCGACTGGTTGACGAAGATGTTGCCGGTCAGGTTGACCGACAGGTTCACGCCCGCGCGGGCGAAGGCGGCGACGGCCCGGCGGATGCGGGCGTCGTCGGTGTCATAGAGCGCGGCGGTGATGGCGCCCCTGGCCGCGGCCAGGTCGGCGGCGCGGGCGATGCCGTCGTCGGCATCCGCGCAGGGGATCAGGAAGGCGACGGGGCCGAAGCATTCGTCCTGCGCCACGGGGGCGTCGGCCTCGACCGCCAGCAGCAGCGGCGTGCCGTCACGGACCACGCGGCCCTGGTCACGGGCGCGGGCCACGCGGTCCCGCGTCGCCGGGTTGGCGATGGCGCCGCAGATGCCCGCCGCCTGCTTCGGATCCGCCAGCAGCGTGTCGATGGCCTGGGCCAGGCCCGCTGCGACCTGATCGAAGGACTTGTGCCCCTGATCGGTGTCTATGCCCTGCGCCGGAACGTAAAGGTTCTGCGGCGAGGTGCACATCTGCCCGGAATAGAGCGACAGCGAAAACGCCAGGTTCGCGCACATGCCGTCGAAATCGTCGGCGGCGGCGATGACGACGCTGTTGACGCCGGTCTCCTCGGTGAAGATCTGCGCCTGCCGGGCGTTTTCCCGCAGCCAGGCGCCGAAGGCGGACGATCCGGTATAGTCGATCAGCCGCACCGCGGGGTCGCTGGCCAAGGGCTTGGTGATCTCGGCCCCTGGTTCGTCCACCGCCAGCAGGATCGCATCGGCGGGCAGGCCCGCCTCCGCCAGCACCCCGCGCGCGACTTGCACGGTCAGGGCCAGCGGCAGGATCGCGGCAGGGTGAGGCTTCACTATCACCGGGTTGCCCGTGGCGAGGCTGGCGAAGATGCCGGGATAGCTGTTCCAGGTCGGGAAGGTGTTGCAGCCGATGGCCAGCGAAATGCCCGCAGGCACCAGCGTCCAGTGCTTGTCGATGACCAGGGCCGCAGCCTTGCCCTGCGGTTTTTCCCAGCGGGCGGCGTCGGCGTATCGGGTCATTTCGGCCCAGGCGACGGCGACCGCTTCCAGCCCGCGATCCTGCGCGTGGGGACCGCCCGCCTGGAAGGCCATGGCGAAGGCCTGCCCGGTGGTGTGCATGGTCGCATGACCCAGCAGGAAGCTGATGCGGTTCAGCCGGACCAGAATCTCAAGGCAGGCGCCGACGCGGGTTTCCACGCCGGCCGATGCCAGGGCGTCCGCCGCCCCCTGCGCCGCCGCGATCAGCGCGGGCGCATCCGCCGCCGGATAGGTGATTCGCAGCGCCTCGCCCCAGGGCGAGACCTCGGTGCCCAGGCGGCGTTGTTCGGGATGGCCGGGCAGGACGAAACCGCGCCCCAGCAGCGCGGCATAGGCGGCGTCGCCGTCCAGCTTTGCGGTTTCGCCATAGATCTTGCCGCTGGGCACCTCGGGGAAGGGGGTCCAGAAACGGCGCGCGTGAAGGGCCTGGACGGCATCCTCCAGCATCCGGCGATGTCGGGCAAACAGGTCTGTCATCGGCTCCTCCGCCGGTTCCTCCTCCGGCTTGCGAATATCATTGACCGGCCGGTCGGTTTATGCAACAGCTTTCTGCGAGGAGCTTCGAGAAATCGACGCGCAAGGGAGAAGACCATGACCGCATCCCGGACGGTGCTGTCGGCGCTTGCCGACGGCGTTCTGACGCTGACGCTGAACCGCCCCGACAAGCTGAATTCCTTCAACGAAGAGATGCACCTGGCGCTGCGCGAGGGCGTCCAGCGGGCGCATGACGATTCGGACGTGCGCGCGGTGCTGCTGACCGGGGCGGGGCGGGGCTTCTGCGCGGGCCAGGATCTGGGCGACCGCGACCCGCGCAAGGGCGGACCTGCGCCGGATCTGGGGGCGACGCTGGACAGCTTCTACAACCCGACGCTGCGGCTGATCCGCGCCTTGGAAAAGCCGGTCGTCTGCGCGGTCAACGGCGTGGCGGCAGGGGCGGGGGCCAATATCGCCTTCGCCTGCGACATCGTCCTGGCCGCGAAATCGGCGAAGTTCATCCAGGCCTTTGCCAAGATCGGGCTGATCCCTGACGCGGGCGGCACCTGGAGCCTGTCGCGCATCCTGGGCGAACCCCGCGCCAAGGCCCTGGCGCTGACGGCCGAACCGCTGCCCGCCGAGAAAGCCGCCGACTGGGGGCTGATCTGGAAGGCCGTGGACGACGCCGACCTGATGGATCAGGCGCAGGCGCTTGCCGTCAGCCTTGCCGCCGGGCCGACCCTGGGCCTGGGTCTGACCAAGCGGCTGATCCAGGATGCCGCGACCCGCAGCCTGGACCAGCAGCTTGACGCCGAACGCGACGCCCAACAGCAGGCGGGCCGCAGCGCCGATTATGCCGAAGGCGTCACCGCCTTCCTGGAAAAGCGTCCCGCACGGTTCACCGGCCGATGAAACCCGTCTGCGACATGACCCCGCAGGAAATCGCCGAAGCCTCGGCGCGCGCCATGTGGAACAACGATTCGGCCAGCCAGCGGCTTGGCATGACCCTGGACCATATCGCCCCCGGCCAGGCCACGCTGTCCATGACCGTCACCGAGGCGATGTCGAACGGCCACGGCAACTGCCACGGCGGCTATATCTTCACGCTGGCCGACAGCGCCTTCGCGTTCGCCTGCAACAGCTACAACCAGATGGTCGTGGCGCAGCATTGCTCGATCACCTACCTGATCCCCGGCCGCATCGGCGACCGGCTGACCGCCACCGCCACGGAAACGTCGCGCCGGGGGCGGTCGGGCATCTACGACATCCGCATCACCAACCAGGACGGCGAACACGTGGCCGAGTTCCGCGGCCATTCGCGTACCGTCAAGGGCACGCACCTGCCCGCCTGACCGCATTTCCAGGGAGGAAACCATGGAAGACCTGACCCCGAATCCCAAGGATCTGGACCCGATCGAGACCGCATCCCGCGACGAGATCGAGGCGCTGCAATTCCACCGCATGAAGCGGTCGCTGAAACACGCCTTCGAAAACTCGCCCTTCTACCGCAACCAGTTCATCAAGGCCGATGTCCACCCCGAGGATCTGAAGTCGCTGAAGGATATTGCGAAATTCCCCTTCACCGTGAAGCAGGATCTGCGCGACTGCTATCCTTTCGGCATGTTCGCCGTGCCGCAATCGAAGCTGGTGCGCATCCACGGATCGTCCGGCACCACCGGCAAGCCGACGGTCGTGGGCTATACTCAGGCCGATATCGACCATTGGGCGAACCTGATCGCCCGGTCGATCCGCGCGGGCGGCGGGCGTCCCGGCGACATGCTGCACAACGCCTATGGCTATGGCCTGTTCACCGGCGGGCTTGGCGCGCATTACGGGGCCGAACGGCTGGGCTGCACGGTCGTTCCCATGTCGGGCGGCATGACCGAACGGCAGGTGACGCTGATTCACGACTTCAAGCCGCGCATCATCATGGTGACGCCCAGCTACATGCTGTCGATCCTGGACGAATTCCGCCGCCAGGGCCTGGACCCGCGCCAGTCGTCCTTGCAGGTCGGCATCTTCGGCGCCGAGCCCTGGACCAATGCCATGCGCCAGGAAATCGAGGAGGCCTTCGACATGCACGCTGTCGACATCTATGGCCTGTCCGAGGTGATGGGTCCGGGCGTCGCCATGGAATGCGTGGAAACCAAGGACGGGCTGCACATCTGGGAAGATCACTTCTATCCCGAGATCATCGATCCCGTGACCGGAGAAGTCCTGCCCGACGGCCAGATGGGCGAGCTGGTCTTCACCACGCTGACCAAGGAAGGCCTGCCGATGGTGCGTTACCGCACCCGCGACCTGACGCGCCTGCTGCCCGGCACCGCCCGGTCGATGCGCCGGATCGAGAAGATCACCGGGCGCAGCGACGACATGATCATCCTGCGCGGCGTCAACGTCTTCCCCACCCAGATCGAGGAACAGATCCTGAAATGCGCGGGCCTTGCACCGCATTTCCAGATCGAGCTGGGGCGGTCGGGCCGCATGGACAACATGACCGTCCATGTCGAATGCGCCGAGGATCACGCCGACAGCAACGCCCGCGCGGCCTCGGCCAGGGAACTGGCGCATCACATCAAGTCGGTGGTGGGCGTGTCCACCAGGGTCGAGGTGCGCGATCCCGGCGGTATCGCCCGATCCGAAGGCAAGGCCAAGCGGGTGATCGACAACCGCCCGAAAGAATGACGGCCCGCGCGGAGGCGGTGGTGACTCTGCCGCCCCCGCCCGCTAAAGCGGCACACGACCGTCCATCAGGAAAGTGATCCCATGGCGCGAACGCGGGCACAGGATTTCGAGGAAAAGAGCCGCAGCATCCTGGACCATGCGGCCCTGGTCTTTGCCGAACAGGGCATGGACAAGGCGTCCATGTCCCAGATCGCTCAGCAGGCCCAGGTCAGCAAGGCGCTGCTGTATCATTACTATCCCTCCAAGGACGCGCTTATCTTCGCGATCATCATGACGCATCTGGAGGAGTTGCAGGACGCCATCGAGGCCGCCGACGACCCCGCCCTGCCGCCCAACCAGCGGCTGCGCAGCCTGGTGGGGGCGGTGCTGGAAAGCTATCGCGGCGCCGACAATCAGCACAAGGTCCAGCTGAACGCGACCGCCGCTCTGACCGACGACCAGAAGGCGCAGATCATGGCGGTCGAACGCGGCATCGTGAAGCGGTTTTCCGCCGTGCTGGACCAGATCAACCCGGATCTCAACACCCGCGAACGCCCGCTGCTGATGCCCGTCACCATGTCGCTGTTCGGCATGATGAACTGGGTCTACATGTGGTTCAAGGACGGCGGCCGCATCAGCCGCGAGGATTACGCGGACGTGGCGACCACGCTGATCCTGGAGGGGATCAAGGCGGTGCGGTGAGGGTATGAGGCTGAATCAATTGCCTCGCAACCTTTGGTCAACAAGCTTAGGCAAACAGCTTTGCTAAAGCTCCAGTAGCCCCGGCCATCTCCTTGACCACAGGTAAGATAGCTACAAGGTTGTCCCAAGACCGTCGCATGAGTGATGCGCGTGGTTCTGGGCGGGAGAGTTCCTCATTGAGTTGGTCCACCAGTTCGACGGCATCCTTGTTCCCTGACTTGCTAACAAAATCCGCTAGGGATTTTATGAATTCAGCAACGTCCGCATCAAAGCGAGATTCCAGGACTTGTATCGTGGTGGTCAGAGTGGATTTGTTAACCGTTGAGTCAACGATGACATGTCCCTTAACTCCTTGAATAAAGTGTCCCATGTTCACTTCCTTTCTGACGGGAATCTTGGCCGCTGCCAGTTCGACCTGATAAGCTTGTTCGGCAAGAAGAATGCGGACAAAAGCTTTGGTCTTCCGAAGTTGGAACTTCATGTTTGACCAGGCTTCCATGCTTGTTCGGGGATAATGTCCTCGTCTTTCCTTATAATCAATAAGCTGGGAAAAATGGCTCATCCATTCCATGTCATCGGGTGGGCTTTGTCGTATACGCTGACATAATTGCCTGACAATGGTATCCAGTTGGCTCATCTCGCCGTGTTCCAGCATATGGCTGGCTAGGTAAGGGTGATCCCGTTCAGACGCATCCTGCAAGCCATGTTGGTTGCAATACAGCTCACAAGCTTCCACCCTTTGTAAAAGATCATCAATTATAGTGATGACTGGATGCTCGGCCATTTTGCACACCTATTGATGAAACAGCGGAGACATTGCTAATTTATTATGATTAATTAGGATAGAACAATGATGCGCTTTTAGTATGCCCCCTGTCAATTGGAGAAGCATAGGCGCGCATCCTACTCAAACCCCGTTCGCGCCGTCACCAGCGGATCATAACGCGGCGCTTCAGCCCTCCGCCGGTCTACTTCCACCTCGGTCAGCGCCACCGCCGGGGTCAGCTTCACCTTCGCCTTGGCCGCAAGCTGCTGATAGACGCCGGTGCCCTGGCGCTTCCAGGCGATCTCGTCCGCTGACAGTTCCCGCACCACCTTGGCGGGCGATCCGACCGCCAGCGAATTCGGCGGGATCCGGGCGCCCGCCTTCACGAAGGCCATGGCCGCGATGATGGAGTTTTCGCCCACCACCGCCTCGTCCATGACCACGGCATTCATGCCGACCATGGCGTTTTTGCCGATGTGGCAGCCGTGCAGGACGGCGCTGTGGCCAATATGACCGGATTCCTCGACCACCACGTCCTTGCCGGGGAAGCTATGGACCACGCAGGTTTCCTGCACGTTCGATCCGGGATGCAGAACGATCCGTCCGAAATCGCCGCGCAGCACCGCGCAGGGGCCGACATAGACCCCCGCGGCCACGATCACATCGCCGATCACCACGGCCTCGGGGTGGACGAAGGCCGCAGGGTCGATGACCGGAACGATGCCGTCCCAGGAATAGACCTTGGCCATCACGCCGCAGGCCATTGCTTGGCGACCATGGTCAGCACGTCATATTGCGCCACCACCTCGTCCTTCTGGTTGGTCACCCGGCAATCCCAGCGGACCTCTCCGTGGCCGGCGTTTTCGCGCGGGTTGATCTCCTTGCAGGTCAGGCGGACTTGCAGGCTGTCGCCGAAATAGACCGGCGTCAGGAAGCGCAGGTTGTCGACGCCGTAATTCGCCAGCACCGGGCCAGGATTCGGCTCCACGAAAAGCCCGGCGGCGAAAGAGGCGATCAGATAGCCATGCGCCACGCGGTCGTCGAAGAACGGGTTCGCGCGCGCGGCATCGCTGTCCATATGGGCATAGAAGGTGTCGCCGGTGAAATGCGCGAAATGTTCGACATCCTCCTGCGTGACCTGCCGCGCGGCTGTCACCAGCTGGTCGCCGATGCGCAGGTCCGCCAGCGACTTGCGGAAGGGGTGTTCCCCCTGCTGCACGTCAGCGCCCTCGATCCACCGGCCCGTGACGGCGGACAGCAGGCGCGGCGCGCCCTGGACGGCGGTGCGCTGCATGAAATGCTTGACGCCGCGAATGCCGCCCATCTCCTCGCCGCCGCCCGCGCGGCCCGGCCCGCCATGGACCAGCGGCGCCAGGGGCGAACCATGCCCGGTGGACGACTTGGCCGAGGCGCGGTTGCCGATCAGCACCCGCCCGTGGAAGGGCGCGACCCCCAGGACCACCCGTTCCGCCACGTCCTTGTCGTCGGTGAAGACCGAGGACACCAGCGACCCCCGGCCCCGCGCGGCAAGCGCGACGGCTTCGTCCAGGTCGTCATAGCCCATCACGGTGGAAACCGGGCCGAAGGCCTCGCAATCATGCACCGCCGCCGCCTCGAAGGGTTTGTCGGCGTAAAGCAGGACGGGGTTCAGGAAGGCGCCTTTCCCTGCATCGCCCGAGACGACGCGCACGTCATCGGGATTGCCGGCGACGATTTCCGCCACCGCCTGCAATTCGCGGATCCGCGCCCGCACCTCGTCGCGCTGATCCAGGCTGGCCAGCGGTCCCATGCGGGTGCTCTCATCGCCCGGCAGGCCCAGGGCGGTCTTGTCCAGCCGGTCGCGAAGGGCGGCGATCAGCGCGTCCACCTGTCCGCGCGGGGCGATGACGCGGCGGATGGCGGTGCATTTCTGGCCCGCCTTGCTGGTCATCTCGCGCGCGACTTCACGCACGAACAGGTCGAACTCGGGCGTGCCCGCCACCGCGTCGGGGCCGAGGAGGGTGGCGTTCAGGCTGTCGGCTTCCATCGTGAAGCGGACGGAATGCTGCACGATCGCGGGATGGGTCTTCAGCTTGCGGCCGGTATGGGCCGATCCGGTGAAGGTCACGGCGTCCTGTTCGGTGACCTGATCCAAGAGGTCGCCCACCGATCCGCAGATCAGTTGCAGCGCGCCGTCGGGCAGGATGCCGGTGTCCACGATCCGGCGCACCACCAGTTCCGTCAGATAGGCGGTCTGGCTGGCGGGTTTCACCAGGCAGGGCACGCCCGCCAGCAGCGTCGGCGCGATCTTTTCCAGCATCCCCCAGACGGGGAAGTTGAAGGCGTTGATGTGGATCGCCACGCCATGCAGCGGGGTCAGGATATGCTGGGCGCTGAAGCTGTTGTCGCGCGACAGCAGTTCTACATCGCCGTCGGTCAGCACGCGCGCGTTCGGCAATTCGCGCCGACCCTTGGACGCAAAGGCCAGCATGGTGCCGATGCCGCCCTCGATATCGACCCAGCCATCGGCGCGGGTGGCGCCGGTATGCAGGCTTTCGGTATAGAATTCCTCTTTCCGCTCCATCAGCGCCAGGCCCAGGGCCTTCAGCATTCCGGCGCGCTCGTGGAAGGTCATGGCCCGCAGCCTTGGCCCCGCCTTGGCGCGGCCGTAGTCAAGGGCCGCCGCGAAATCCAGGCCCGTGGAGTCGATGGTGGCGACCGGATCGCCGGTGGCGGCGTCCAGCAGGGTCTGCCCCTCTTTCGCGCCGGGCACCCATTCCCCGCAGAGATAGCTTTCCAGGCGGCGCGAGGCGCGAAGCGTGATGGTCATGGCAGTTCCTTTTTCGTCAACAGGGCTGGGTTCACAGACCCAATCTGCCCAGGTGTTCGTCGGCCAGTGCATTCCAGCGGGCCAACAGCGTTTCGTTCGGGGTATGGCGGATGCCGAACCGCGCCTGCGTGTCGTAACGGGTCGAGTTCGCCACCCCAAAGCCCGCCGCCACGCGGGGCCGCCAATAGGAAAGGCTTGCCTGCGACTCGGCCCGGCCCTGGTCCGTCTCGACGATGCGGGCCAGCCCCTCCAGCCCCAGTTCGGCGTGGCGCGCCTCGCGCGGGGCGATCTCGCGGAACACCTCGGCCAGGGGCGCATAAGACACGCGGGTCAGTTCCGTCATCTGCACGCCGGTGGCCAGGCCTTGCAGAACGTTCATCACCACGGCGTCGGTCCAGCCTGTGATCGGATAGTGGAACACCGACAGGCGCATGTCGCCCTGTTGCCGCGCGGCGCCCAGGTCGCTGTCGCGATCCACGCGGGCGGCCCAGTCATGCTGGGTCTGGTAACGACCCGTATCGGTGCCGAAATCGCCCATCACGGCCAGCACCCGTTCCGCGTGATCGGCCTTTTCCAGCGTGATCCGGCTGGCGGCGATGCGTTCCCGGATGCCCGGCGCGAAGTTGATGGACGACGCAAACCCGGCCGAGGCCGCCAGTTCGCTGTCCACGAAGGACGACATCAGCCGCATCAGCTCGCCGCGATAGCGGGCGGGCACGTTGCCGGGCGCGGTCAGGACGCCGCCCTGGGCCAGATAGTCCTCGATGTTCATGGTGTCAGGCATGGGGGCCTCATTCGTCATAGGTGACGACCACGCGGTCGGTCAGCGGATAGGACTGGCAGGACAGGACGTAACCCGCGCGGACCTCGTAGTCTTCCAGCGCGTGGTTCACGGCCATCTCGACCTCGCCTTCCAGCACCTTGCAGCGGCAGGTGGAACAGACGCCCGCCTTGCAGGAATAGGGCGCGTCCAGGTTGTTGGCGATGGCGGCGTCCAGGATCGTCTGGCCCTCGCGCGGCATGGCGAAGCTGCGGGTGGCGCCGTCCAGCGTCACCGTGGCCTGGGTGCCCTCGCCCCCCTCGGTCGCTTTCGACACGGGGCGGGCCTTGGCGCGGCCCGGCTGGCTGCTGGCGAACAGTTCGAACCGGATCTGGTCGTCGCGCAGGCCGTGGTCGCGCAGCGACTGCGCCACGGTCAGCATCATCGGTTCCGGCCCGCAGATGAAGGCGGCATCGACCGATTTCGGATCGATCCAGCGGTCGAACAGCGCCGTCATCTTGTCCGCGTCGATGCGGCCGGTGAACAGGTCGATCTCCTGCGCCTCGGACTCCAGCACATGCAGGACCGAGAAGCGGCCGAGATGGAGGTTCTTCAGATCCTCCAGCTCCTCACGGAACATGATGCTGCTGATCTGCCGGTTGGCATAGACCAGCGTAAAGCGCGATTTCGGTTCCCGCCGCAGCACGGTCTTGACGATGGACAGGACCGGCGTAATCCCCGATCCGGCGGCGAAGCCCACGTAATGGCGCGCGGCATCCGGGTCCAGGGGCATGGAAAACTTGCCCATCGGCGGCATCGCCTCGATCTCGTCGCCGGGCGCCAGGTTCTCGTTGGCCCAGGTGGAAAAGGCCCCGCCATCGACGCGCTTGATGCCGACTTGCAGGCAGCCGTCATCGACGCCCGCGCAGATCGAATAGGACCGGCGCAATTCCTCGCCGTCGAAGGCGCGGCGGAAGGTCAGGTACTGGCCTTGGGTGAAATCGAACAGGGCGCGATCCTCGTCGCGGGGGGCCAGGGTCACGACGACCGCATCGCGGGTCTCGCGGCGCACATCGGTGACTTTCAGGGGCAGAAAGCGTGCCATCGGGGTGTCTTTCCTTGGGTGCGGTCAGATGCACTTGAAATAGTCGAAGGGTTCCAGGCAGTCGGTGCAGCGCCAGCTGGCCTTGCACGGGGTGGATCCGAACTGGCTGACCTTTTGCGTATGGGTCGATCCGCAGCGCGGACATTGGATGGTCAGGTTGCTGCCCATCAGCCGCGACACCCGACCCGCCAGAACGCCATCCGCCGCCGTGCCGTCGACGGGCGGGGCGATGCCATAGGCGCGCAGCTTCTCGCGGCCTTCGGGCGTGATCCAGTCGGTCGTCCAGGCGGGGGACAACTGGCGTTTCAGTTCCAGCTTCTGAATGCCGTGGGCGCGCAGCACGGATTCGATGTCCAGGTTGATGACGCCGGTCGCGGGGCAGCCGGAATAGGTGGGCGTCACCGTCACCACCAGCGTGTCGCCTTGCCAGGCCACATCGCGGATGATGCCCAGGTCCGTCAGACTGATGACCGGGATTTCCGGGTCCGGCACCTGCGACAACCAGTCCCAGATCTGGCCGGTATCGGGCAGCGTCGTGGCGGACATGGCGTCACCATTTCGCGCCGGGATAGGCGCGTTGCAGGAACTGCATCTGGGCCAGGATATATCCCAGATGTTCCGTGTGGATGCCGTTCTTGCCGCCCTTGTGGTGCCAGCCATCGGCGGGCAGGGCCAGCGTCCCCTCGTCCAGCACCGACGCGACGGTGCGGTCCCAGGCGGCTTTCAGCGCCGAGGGCAGCGGCGCCACCCCGGCGTCGGCCATCGCCTGATCCACGGCATCGTCCAGGAACATCTCTCCGGTATAGGGCCACAGCTTCGCCAGCGCGGCCTGCATCCGGCGGTGGCTTTCGTCGGTGCCGTCGCCCAGCCGGATCACCAGATCGGCGGACCGTTCCAGATGATAGGCGACCTCTTTCTCGGCCTTGGCGGCGATCTCGGCCACGCGGGGATCGGCCGAGGTTTTCAGCGCCCGCAGCATCTCGATATGGAAGGCGTCGAACAGGAACTGGCGCATCAGCGTGACGCCGAAATCGCCGTTCGGAAGCTCCACCAGCAGCAGGTTGCGGAAGGCGCCCGCGTCGCGCAGATAGGCCAGCGCGTCGGCGTCGCGGCCGCGGCCTTCCACTTCGCCCGCCAAGCCCAGCCACAATTGGCACTGGCCGATCAGGTCCAGCGCCTGGTTGGCAAGCGCGATGTCCTCTTCCAACGCCGGGGAATGGCCGCACCATTCCGACACGCGATGACCCAGGATCAGGCAGTTGTCGCCCATCCGTTGCAGGAATTCCACGAACTGGGGCTGCCCCGCATCCGGCGCGGGCGCCTGGGCATGGCCGCCTTGGGCCAGCGCCTGACCGGCCAGCGCATCCAGGTTCGGAGTGGTCATGTCGGGAAGCGAGGGCATCACATATGCCCCACTTCATCGGGGATGTCGTAGAAGGTTGGATGGCGATAGACCTTGCTGTTCGACGGATCGTAGAGCGGCCCCTTTTCCGAAGGCGAGGATGCGGTGATGTCGTTCGACCGCACCACCCAGATCGACACGCCCTCGTTGCGGCGGGTGTACACGTCGCGGGCGTTGCGGATCGCCATTTCGGCATCGGGGGCGTGCAGGCTGCCGACATGGCGGTGATTGAGGCCGTGCTGGCCCCGGATGAAGATTTCCCAAAGCGGCCATTCGTTGGACATGATGGCTTCTCCCAATGATGCGGGTTGTGGCTGGCGGCTTATTCGGCGGCGTGGCGGGCGGCGCGGGCGCGTTCACTGGCCTTGGCCGCGTGGGCCATCAGCCCGTCGCGGAACCAGGCGCCGTCCTCCCACGCCTTGACGCGGGCGCCAAGCCGTTCGGCGTTGCAGGGACCGTTGCCGGCGATCACGGCGAAGAATTCCGACCAGTCGGGTTCGCTGAAGTCATAGCCGCCCTTCTCCTCGTTCCATTTCAGGTCGGGGTCGGGGACGGTCAGGCCCAGGTATTCGGCCTGCGGCACGGTCTGGTCGACGAATTTCTGGCGCAGTTCGTCGTTCGTGTTCATCTTGATCTTCCACGCCATCGACTGCGCGGAATGGACCGAATCCTTGTCGGACGGCCCGAACATCATCAGCGCCGGATACCAGAAGCGGTTCAGCGCATCCTGGGCCATCGCCTTCTGTTCCGGGGTGCCCGCGCACATCTTCATCATGATGTCGTAACCCTGCCGCTGGTGGAACGACTCCTCCTTGCAGATGCGGATCATCGCGCGGGAATAGGGGCCATAGCTGGTCCGTTGCAGCGGCACCTGGTTCATGATCGCCGCGCCGTCGACCAGCCAGCCGACCGCGCCCATGTCGGCCCAGGTCAGCGTGGGATAGTTGAAGATCGACGAATATTTCATCTTGCCGGAATGCAGCGCCTCCAGCAGTTCGTCGCGGGAAACGCCCAGGGTTTCGGCGGCGCAATACAGATACAGCCCGTGCCCCGCCTCGTCCTGGACCTTGGCCAGCAGGATCGCCTTGCGTTCCAGCGTGGGGGCGCGGGTGATCCAGTTGCCCTCGGGCAATTGGCCGACGATTTCGGAATGGGCGTGCTGGCCGATCTGGCGGATCAGCGTCTTGCGATAGCCTTCGGGCATCCATTCCTTCGGCTCGATCTTCTCGTTCCGGTCGATCCGGTCCTGGAAGGCGATCTCCTCGGGCGTCATTTCTTCGCGGGTCTTGGACCCTTCGGATTTGACCAGCTGTGCATACATGGCAGTCTCTCCTCTCAGACGCGTTCGATGATGATGGCGATGCCTTGGCCCACGCCGATGCACATGGTGCACAGGGCATGGCGTCCGCCAGTCCGGTGCAGCTGATACATCGCGGTGGTGACCAGCCGGGCGCCGGACATGCCCAGGGGATGGCCGATGGCGATGGCGCCGCCATTCGGGTTCACGCGCGGATCGTCATCGGCAAGACCCAGGTCGCGAAGCACGGCCAGCCCCTGTGCGGCAAAGGCTTCGTTCAATTCTATCACATCCATCTGGTCCAGCGACAGGTTCGCGCGGGCCAGAACCTTGCGTGCGGCGGGCACCGGGCCGATGCCCATGACGCGCGGCTCGACCCCCGCCGCCGCCATGGCGACGATGCGGGCGCGCGGCGCCAGCCCCTGCGCGGCGGCCGCGCGTTCCGACAGGATCGCCAGCGCCGCCGCCCCGTCGTTGACGCCCGAGGCGTTGCCCGCCGTCACCGTCAGATCCGGGCCGTTGACGCCGCGCAGCTTGGCCAGCGTCTCGGCCGTGGTGCCGGGGCGGGGATGTTCGTCTGTGTCGAAGACGATCGGATCGCCCTTCTTCTGCGGGATCGTCACCGGGGCGATCTCGTCGCGGAACAGGCCCGCCTGATGCGCGGCCTGCCAGCGGGCCTGCGACAGCGCCGCGAAGGCGTCCTGGTCGGCGCGGCTGATGCCGTAATCGGCGGCCACGTTGTCGGCGGTTTCCGGCATCGAATGAGTGCCGAAGGCCTTTTTCAGCGCCGGGTTCGGAAAGCGCCAGCCGATGGTCGTGTCATAGACCGCGTTCGACCGCGAAAACGCCGTTTCCGCCTTGGGCATGACGAAGGGCGCGCGGGTCATCGATTCGACGCCGCCCGCGATCATGAAGTCGCAATCGCCCGCCTTGATGGCGCGCGCGGCCATGCCCACCGCGTCCATCCCCGAACCGCACAGGCGATTGACCGTGGTGCCCGGCACATTGATCGGCATCCCGGACAGCAGCACCGCCATGCGGGCGACGTTGCGGTTATCCTCGCCCGCCTGGTTGGCGCAGCCCAGGATCACGTCGTCGACGGCGGACCAGTCCACGCCCGGATTGCGATCCATCAGCGCCTTCAGCGGCAGCGCCGCCAGATCGTCGGCGCGCACCGTGGCAAGCGCCCCGCCATAGCGGCCGACCGGCGTGCGGATGGCATCGCAGATGAAGGCTTCGGACATGCAGACCCCCAGAGATTTCAAGCTGAGGCCGACGATTCTCCCAATTCGTCGACCGATTGGTCAGCTTATAGCAGGCGATACATTACACTGCAAAGAAAAATGTGGTCTTGTCTGTAATGTTTCAAGCCAGCGCCGCCAGCCGCGCCTGGGTCCGGGGGGTGGTTTCCGGCAGGGTGCCGTCCTCGCCCTCCATCGAGCGGGCGATATGCGCCTCGGCACGCGGGGTCAGGGCGGCGTAAAGGCGGCGGAACAGGGCCTGCGCCCCGGTTCCCGGCCAGTCGGCGGGCAGGGCTTCGGGGGGCAGGCCGGGATCGCGCAGCAGGACGCCGCGATAAAGATGCACCAGCAGCAGCCGCGCGATCAGCGCATCTTCGGGCGACAGGGCGGAACCGTCGGCCAGCGGGGCAAAACGGTCCAGGACGGTGCGATAGCCGTCGGCAAGCGCCGCCAGATCCCAGTATCCGGCAAGCTGCGGCAGGCGGTCCAGCCCCGCGACGGGGGACGCGCGTAGCACCAGCCCGCCGGTGTCCGGCAGGGCGCCCCGCGCCGGGCAGATCCACAGATCGCCGCCGATCCGGGCCATGCGGTGGCGGCGGGCCAGATCCTCGGCCATGTCGGGGGCCAGCATCACCAGCCAGTCGCCCGAGGGCCGGGGCTGCGCGTAAAGCAGCCGCGCGGCATCCGCGAATTCCGCCCGCGCGGCGGGGGCCAGGCGATAGAAGCTGCGCCGCCCGACCCGTTCCCCTTGCAGACGCCCGGCGGCGACCAGGCGGGACACGGCCGTGCGCACCAGGTTTTCGCTGATGCCGATGCGGGCGCAGATCTCGATCAGGCTGCCGATCCACAGGACTTCGCCGCGCGGCACCACCACGTCGCCATAGACGGTGACGATGAAGGAACCGGCGGTGACCGGCAGTTCGGCCGTCAAACGCTGGATCAGGTCGGTCTGGCTCATCGGCGGATCCGGTCGTGGTTGCGCCCTGGGCCTAGGGGCAGGGCCGCGCGATGTCAAACCAGGTCGGTCGGGCACAGCCCCGCGGTGAACAGAACCTCGCGCGACAAGGCGCGCAGATGGCCGCGCATGACGATGGCGGCCTGGTCTTCGTCGCGGTCGCTGATCGCTTCGGCCAGGGCGCGGTATTCGTGCATCGCCCGCTGCCGACGGTCGTCACCGACCGGCCAGACGGGCCATAGCGGCGCCAGCCGCGTCCGCAGGCCGGCGGCCAGTCCGCCCAGTTCGGCATTCTTCGTCAGCCGGCAGATCCGGTCGTGCAGATCCAGGCTGGCCTGGCGGAAGGCGTGAGGATCGGCCTCCTCGATCCGGTTGACCAGATCCTCCAACGCCTGCATCTCGGCCAGGGGCGCCCGGCGCGCGGCGAGCGTGGCGCACAGCGCCGAGATTTCCCCCAAAGCCTCGAACTGGTCCAGCAGGGTGGTCGGATCTGTGCTTCTGGAAGGGTCGGGCGACATGATGGACCCTGTTGGATTGCATCGGCCGGACTTATACAAGCGCGGGAAACAGACAGGTTTAGGAATTCCCATGTCCCTGCGCAGGACCGAGGCCGTGCTGGCCCGTTTCGGCTTCGACCGATACATGCTGCTGCTGGTGCTGACCGTGGTGCTGGCGACCGTTCTGCCCGCGCGCGGAGCCGCGGCGGTCCTCTTGTCGCATGTCACCTATTGGGTGATTTCGCTGCTGTTCTTCCTGTACGGTGCCAAGCTGACCACGGCGACCATCCTGGCGGGGCTGGCGAACTGGAGGCTGCAACTGTCGGTGCTGGCGCTGACCTTCGTGCTGTTCCCGATCCTGGCCCTGGCGCTGAAGCCCCTGTCGCTGATCTGGCTGCCCACGGCCATCGGCGCGGGGATCCTGTATATCGGCTGCATGCCGTCCACGGTGCAAAGCTCGATCGCCTTTACGGCGGTGTCGGGCGGCAATGTCGCGGGGGCGGTCTGCGCGGCCTCGCTGTCGAACCTGATCGGGGTGGTGCTGTCGCCCCTGCTGTTCGCGCTGCTGATCCCGCAGGGATCGGGCTACGGGATCGAGCCGTCCGCGATCTGGAAGATCGTCCAGCAGATCCTGCTGCCCTTCGCCCTGGGCCAGCTGTGCCGCCCGCTGCTGGCGGGATGGCTGGCCCGGCACCGGACGGCCACGACCATCGTGGATCGCGGGTCGATCCTGCTGATCGTCTATGCGGCCTTTTCGGCAGGGGTGGTGGCTGGCATCTGGCAGGTGATGTCGGCCCCATCGCTGGCGATCCTGCTGGGGCTGTGCGCCCTGCTGCTGGCGGCGGTGATGGGGGCCGCGATGCTGATGGCGCGCGCGGCGGGGCTGGATCATGCCGACCTGATGGCGGTGCTGTATTGCGGATCGACGAAAAGCCTGGCGACCGGGCTGCCGATGGCGGGGATCCTGTTCGCGGGGCAGAACATCTCTCTGATCATCCTGCCGCTTATGCTGTTCCACCTGCTGCAACTGGGCGTCTGCGCCGTGATCTCTCAGCGTGTGGCGGCGCGGCTGGAACCGAGGGCCGCCGAATGATCCCCGCGCCCCTTGTCGCCGTCATCGCCACCGGCGGCACCATCGCCAGCCGCAAGAACCCGGACGGGTCCAGCACGCCCAGCCTGGACGGGCAGGCGCTGCTGGACCGGCTGGGCGATCTGCCGCCGGTCAGGCTGCGGCCCGTCGATCTGTTCGCCAAGGATTCCTCGGCCCTGACGCTGGCCGACATGCAGCGGATCAGCGATGCCGTGGGCGCCGAACTGGGCACCGAACCGGGCGGCGGGGCGGCGGGCGTCGTCGTTCTGCACGGCACCGACGCGATGGAGGAAACGGCGCTGCTGCTGGCCTTGCAGCATCCCGGCGCGCCCGTGGTGCTGACCGGCGCGCAATTCACCGACGATCATCCCCAGGCCGACGGTCCCGCGAACATGGCGGCGGCGATCCGCGCGGTGCTGGACGGCGGGGGCGTAAGGCTGGCCTTCGGCGGGCGGGTGCTTCCCGCCTGGGGGCTGGTGAAATTCGCCACCGACAGCGCCGACGCCTTTCGCCTGGCGGCCGATGCGGCGGCGCCCGATGCGGCGCTGACCGCACCCGTCGGCGGAATCCGCGTCGATCTGGTGGCCATCCATCCGGGATGCGATGCGGCCCATATCGACGCCAGCCTTGCGGCGGGCGCGCAGGGGATCGTGCTGGCCGCGCTCGGATCGGGGAACGCCACGGCGGCGGTGACCGATGCCGTGGCGCGCTGCGCGGCGGCCGGGGTTCCGGTGGTCCTGTCCAGCCGGGTGCCGATGGGGCGGCTGGCCGCCAGCTATGGCGGCGGCGGGGGCGGGCACGACCTGGTGCGCGCGGGGGCGGTGCTGTCTCCGGTGCTGCGGCCCGGCCAGGCGCGGGTGTTGCTGGCCGCGCTGATCGCTGCGGGGCAGGTGGACCGGGCGGCGGCGCTGCTGGGTCAGGCGGCGGCGGGCGGCGCCGGATAGGTCACGCTGCCGTCCGGGCCGATTGCCGCGCCGGGGGTCGGGGTGGCGGCGGTCAGCCGCCCCTGGGCCATGATGTGCCAGACCTCGCGCCCGGCGGCGATCAGCCAGTCGGCGACGATGCGGCGGTGGCAGCGCCACCAGACGGCCTCGGAACACATGATGGCGCAGCGCCGCCGGGCGCTCCAGTCCAGCAGAGCGTCCAGCCCGTTGCGGAAGGCCGGGGTCAGCGCATGGTCGGCATAGTTGTGAAAGCTGGCGTTGCGCCACAGCGCATTGACCTGCGGCGGGATCGACTTGACCCGCCGCCGCCGCCCGCCAAGCGCGGCCAGATGGCGGTATTCGATGCCATGCGCCGCCAGCAGGGGGGCCAGGGCCGCCTCGTTGAAGCCCGGATTGCTGCGCGACATGGGAAAGGCGCGCACATCGGCCAGCCGCGACACGCCAGCGTCGCGCAGCATCGCGATCACCTCGGACGGGTCGCGGTCGGAATGGCCGATGGTGAAGACGGGCTGCACGCGTCAGATCCGCTGCAGGGCGCTGCCCTTGTGCGCGGCGATGTGGTCGGTCCTGTCGCTCTGGATCTCGTATTGCGGATCGTCCTCGGACGCGCGTCGGCGATGCCCCTTGTAGTCGAAATCGCGTGTATGGATCCTGGTGATGCGGCCGGTGACATGGCCCGCCTCGGAATTCCAGCGGACGTGATCGCCGACCTTGAACCTGTCTGGCATGGCTTTTCCCTTGCGGCTTCCTGCGGGCCCGAGATGCCCCGCCCGCTTGGGTCAACGGCCGGATCCCGGCGCGGGTTTCCCCCGATGCCGCCCCGCGGACGGCGAACTGCACCGCGAACCGGCACCCGCGCCTGCCGCCTTCCCTGGGGAAGGTAATCTCAGGGCGCCGACAGCTCGATCCGCCAGCCGCCCGAGGCGTTGACCTGAACGCGATAGGTGCCGGGCGTCTCGATCAGGAAATGGCCCATCCCGGCGCCGCCGTGATGCAGGTTCTGGACGACGGCGCCCGTGGCGTCGTCCAGCAGATAGGCGACCAGGATCGCGTCGTCGCTGGCGAAACCCAGCGTCCGCGGCCCTGTGACGGTGAACGGCCCGGCCATGCCGCTGCCCTTGCCCTGGAAGGCCGTGGCGCCAGGCAGGGGCAGGGCGTCGTAACAAGCCAGCCGCGCCGCATCGTCGGGAAGGGCGCGGCAGGCGGCAAGATCAGCCTGGGCGGCAGCCGCTGCCCCTCCGGCTGCCAGGATCGCCAGCCAGATCACCAGTCGACCGGACATCCCGTGCAGTTCTCCATGTGGACGCCTTCCCAGATGGTGAAGCGGTTGGTGTTGTCGCTTAGCGTCGCATTGGCCAGGTCGGCATGATAGAACTTTGCCTCGGACAGGTTCGCGGCAACCAGCGTGGTGCCGACCAGCCGGGCCTTGCTGGCCCAGACGGCCTCCATCGACACGGCGGTCAGGTTCGATCCGCTGAGGTCGATCCCCGCCATCCGCGAATAGTCCATGTCCGCCCCGGTCAGGTCGGCCTGACGCACCGTCGCGCCTTGCAGATAGCTTTCCGACAGATCGGCGCCGCGCAGGTCCGCCCCGGTCAGGGTCGCGCCCTTCAGCAGCGTGCCGTGCAGGTTCGCCCGCACCAGCCGCGCGCCGGTCAGGTCGGCGCCGTTGAGGTTCAGGCCCGACAGATCCTGATGGCTCAGATCCGCGCCGGGGCACAAGGCGCCGGGCTTCAACTCGCAGCCGTTGATGGTCTGCGGGCCGTCGGGGCGGTCGTCGCTGTCCACGATGATCGGGTAGCTGGTGTCCGGCGCGACCTGCATGGGATCGGCCAGCGCCGCAGGGGCGGATGGCGCGGCCAGCAGCAGGGCCAGGGCGATGGAATGGCGATGCATGGGTCTTTCCCCGTGAAGACGGGCGGGGGCGCGATGCCCCCGCCGCTTGGTTATTCGGCCGAGGCCAGCAGTTCGTTCGGGATCTCGAAGACCCAGAAGGATCCGCCCTGGCTGACTTGGGTGGTCAGCTGCGCCATGTCGCCGCCCCACAGCGGCACCGCGCCGCCATAGCCCGAAGCGATGCCCAGGTATTGCTTGCCCTCCTGTTCCCAGGTGATCGGGCTGCTGACGATCCCCGACCCGGTCTGGAACTTCCACAGCTCTTCGCCGGTCTGGGCGTTGAAGGCCTTGACATAGCCGTCCGAGGTGCCGGTGAAGACCAGGTTCCCGGCCGTTGCCAGGGTGCCTGCCCACAGCGGGAATTCCTCTTTGTGTTCCCAGACCTTCTCGCCGGTGGCCGGGTTGAAGGCGCGCAGCGTGCCGATATGGTCGTCATACAGCCGCTTGATGCGGAAGCCCTGGCCCAGATAGGCGGCGCCCGCCTGATAGGTCACGTTTTCCGTCCAGTAATCCTCGGTCCAGTTGTTGGCGGGGACATAGAACAGGCCGGTGTCGCGAGAATAGGCCATCGGGTTCCAGTTCTTGCCGCCCAGGAACGGCGGCGTGACCTGGATCGTGGCGCCCTTCGTCTCGCCCTCCTCGGGCAGGGGCGGACGCTGGCCCTCGACCTCGATCGGGCGGCCGGTTTCCAGGTCGATGCCCTTGGCCCAGGTGATTTCATCGACAAAGGGGAAGGCGTTCAGCAGCGCGGTGGGCTTGTTGATGTCGGTGCCGCGTTCCGCCAGCTTGTCGGTATCGGTGACATAGAAGAAGCCGTTGCGGTCGGCATGGGCGCCGGCGCGATGCGTGTTGCCGTCCTTGTCGGTATAGTCGAACAGGATGATCTCGTTGTTGCCGGAAAAGTCCCAGGCGTCGTTCGGCGTATGCTGATAGAAGCCCACGACCTCGCCGTTGGACGGATTCACATAGGCCTGCCCCGAGGTATAGAGGCTGTCGTAATCCTTGAAGTTGCCGTCCTGCGACCGTGCCCAGGTGTTCCAGGGCGCCGGGTTGCCGGTGCCCACCACGATGGTGTTCGTCTCGACATCGAAGGCCGCCGACTGCCAGGGCGCGCCGCCGCCGTGGTGCCAAGCCTCGACCTTCGAGCCGTCGGGATTGACCGGCCAGCTGGCCGCCGAGGGATCGCCGGTCGGCGTGCTTTCCGCGCCCGCCAGCGTGCCCTTGTGGCCTTCGACGAAGGGCCGCATCCACAATTCCTCGCCGGTGTCGGGGTCGCGGGCGTAAAGCCTGCCGATGACGCCGAATTCGTCGCCCGAGCTGCCGTGGATCAGCATCACCTTGCCGGTCTCGGCGTCCTTGATGATGGTGGGCGCGCCCGTCAGCGTGTAGCCAACCTTGTGATCGGCGAATTTCTCGCGCCACTCGACCTTGCCGGTGTCCTTGTTCAGCGCATAGATGCTGGCGTCCAGGGCGCCGAAGAACACCTTGTCGCCATAGATCGCGGCGCCGCGGTTGATCACGTCGCAGCAGGGGCGGATGTCGTCGGGCAGGCGGGCCTCGAACTTCCATTTCCGCTCGCCGGTCTTGGCGTCGAGCGCCCACATCCGGCTGTAGCTGCCGGTGATGTAGATGGTGCCGTCATGGACGATGGCCTGGGTTTCCTGGCCGCGCTGCTTTTCGTCCCCGAACGAGAACGCCCAGGCGGGACGCAGGTGCCTGACGGTCTCGGCGTTGATCTGGGTCAGGGTCGAATACCGCTGGGCGTTGTTGCCCATGCCGTACATCAGCACGTCCCCGGTCGTCTCGTGGTCGTTCAGGATGTCTTCCCAGGTGACATCCTTGGCCATGGCGGCGCCCAGGCCGCCCGCCACCAGCAGCGCCAGGGCGCTGACCGACGGGATGATGAAAGATTTGCGCATTCTCTCCTCCTTGATGGCAATCTTGGTCTTGGGTCGTCTGTCAGACGCTGCCGCCGATGACGGGCAGGGCGTTGATCTCGTGCTGGCGCCACTGCTGGACGGCGGCGCGGCGGTATTCGGCGGGATTGGCGGCCAGGGCCGCGAAGGCGGGCATGGGACCGGTGGCCAGGGCCTCGGCGGGGGACAGGCCAAGGGCTGCGGCGGCGTGCATGCGGGCGGCGAAGGCATCCAGATAGGCCAGGGTCTGCGCCGCCGCGCTGCTGTCGCGGTGGAAAGGGCCGTGGCCGGGGATGGTGCCGGTGACTTGCAGCGCCGACAGCCGCCCCAGCGACCCGCGCCAGGTGGCGATATCGGCATCGGGAAAGCTGGGCGCGCGGTCCAGGAACAGCAGGTCGCCCGCGATCAGCGTGCCGGTCGTCTGGTCAATCAGCGCCAGGTCGGCCTGGCTGTGGCCCGCCATCGCCATCAGGCTCAGCCCGCGCCCGCCCAGGGTCAGCGCGCCGTCGCCCGCCGCGACCTGGGCGGGCAACGGAGCGGTGCCCTGCATCCAGGCGCCGAGGATCCGGTACAGCCCGTCCGCCAGGGCCTGCGCCCCGGCGGCCTGCGCGGCGATGGTGCCGGGCAGGGCATGGATGGGGCGGTCTGCAAAGGCCTGGTTGCCGAACCAGTGGTCGGGGTGGTGATGCGTGTTCAGCACCGCCGCCACGCCGCCCAGCCGCTGGTCGGCAAAGGCCCGCAGCGCCGCGCCGTGCCGGGCGGTGCCGCCGGTATCGACGACCACGGCGCCTTCCGGCGTCTCCAGCATGGCGACATTGCCGATCGCCCCGCCATTGCCGCGGGTGATGCTGTCCTGCGCGCCTTCGAACAGCCACAGCCCGTCCGCCACCTGCCGGGGCGCCAGCAGATAGTCCGGCGCGGCGCGGGCCGGGATCGGCAGCAGCGTGGCGGCGGCGGCGCCCAGAAGGGCCTGGCGGCGTCCGATCCTCATGCCGCGACCTCGCCGGAAAAGCGGAAGCCGCTGGTGTCGCGCGCGGCGATTCCGATGGGGCCTTGCGCCAGATCGGCGGGCAGCAGGAAGGTCAGGACCGGGTTTTCTTCCAGCGGCTCGTGGATCTCCAGCCGGGCGATCCGGTCGCCGCGCATGTCGGTCAGGGTCAGTTCGGTCAGGTGATGGGCGGGCACGCCGTCGGCCAGGCCCGTATCCATCGGATGGCGGATGCCGACGCGCAGCCGGCCCGTGTCGGGCCACAGCCGGGCGCGCATCTCTCCGAAACCGTCCTGCCAGTCGGGGCGGGCATGGGTGACGGCGGGGGCCGAACAGCCGCCGCCCATCGCGTCGATGAAGGCCCCGCCCATGATCCAGTCCCCGCCCGCCAGGGCCGAGGCGCGGATCGGTCCCGCGATCTCGTATTTCACGCCGAATCCCAGCAGGGGCAGGGCGCGGCCGGGGTGAAAGACCAGGGCCAGCGGGAAGGGGCTATAGTCGATGGTCACGACCATTCGTTCCACCGCGCCCAGCCCGGTCGCATCGGCCAGGATCGGGACGTGTCGCGCATCCTCGGCGTTACGCGGGGCCAGCAGGCGCAGGCCGGGATCGCTGCGCCAGGTGTCCGGCGCGCCCAGCAGGTCGGCGCGGTGCATGTCCCACATGCCGCTGTCCAGCGTCTCGGGCCGGGTCAGCCCGCCGCCGAAGGCGGCAAGCCCGGCGCCGCCCCCCGGCAGCCTGTCGCAGAGGATCGCCGGCACGGCCCCGCGTCCCGTCAGTTCCGCACGGCGGCGGTCAGGGTTTCGATGGCCGCCTTCACATGCGGCGGCTGGGACGACAGCTGCCAGGCGGCCTCGTCGAAGGGCGTGATCGCGCGGGGCGCGCCCGACAGCGGCTCGAAGCCCTCGCCCGCCGCCGCCAGTTCGGTCGCAAGCGCGGTGGCGGCCGAATGATCCTCGGCCACGGCGGCCAGCCTGTCGCGCAACTCGGTCAGCTTGCCCTGCTGCTCGGCGATCTCGACATCGTCAGCCCGCGTTTCGATATAGGTGCGGATCGCCCAGATCGCCTGCTGGTTCAGGATGCCTTCGAAGGGCGGCATCTTCACCGCGCCGTTCTGTTCATAGCCGTGCAGGATGCGGTCCAGGAACCACTCGTCGCCGAACTCGTTGGCCTCCAGATAGCGCAGATCCGGCGCCAGCCCGCCCGAGATCGCCTCCAGCCCGTGGCAGCGCGCGCAGTTGCTGTTATAGCCCTTGGCGCCGACCTCGACCGCCTTGAACAGCACCTCGGGCGCGGCCTCGCGCCAGGGGTTCTCGGCCGCCATCTCGGCGGGCAGCTCGGGCAGGCCCGCGGTGTCCACCGCCTGCGGGGCGGTATCGCCGTGGCCAAGCGCCGCCACCGTGCCCAGGACAAGGCCGAACCCGGCCAGGATCGTCGCGTTGCGCATCAGTTCTCCCCATTCGTCGCGTTCGGCACAGGATCGAAGCGCGGGCGGATTCCGGCAATTCTCCAATGGTCGGCCCGACGCGGGGGGTCTTAGGCCGAAGGTCGAATTGGTGGCCGGGCGGGGGCTGTGGAAAGCTGGAGCGATGAACATGCCGCGCCTGATCCCGGCCGCGCTGATCGCGCTGATGCCGCTTGCCGCCGGGGCCGAACAGGTCTTCGACCCGGCCACCGGGCTGCGGATCGGCGCCTATCGCGCCCCGGTCCCCGACCAGGTGCCGGGGGGGCGGGTGGTGGATACCGGGACGGTGGCGGCGATGGCAGAGGCGGGCGCGCTGCTGATCGACGCGATGGCGGCGCCGGGCCATGCCATCGCCCCGGACGGCGCGTGGATCGTCGCCGAACCCCATGACACGATCCCCGGCGCGCAGTGGCTGCCCGAGATCGGCCGGGGACGACCCGACCCGCGCATCGCCGCCGGTCTGCAAGCCTCGCTGGCCGGTTGTCCCAAGACGCGGCCCATCGTGCTGTTCTGCAAGACCGACTGCTGGATGAGCTGGAATGCCGTCCAGCACATCGCCGCCTTGGGGCATGAGGAGATCGGCTGGTATCCCGGCGGCGTCGACGACTGGGCCGGGGACGGCCGCCCCTTGCGGCGTGTCGAACCGCTGCCGCTGGGCGCCAGCCTTTGCGCCGTGGACGGGGCGGCCCCCGCTGTCCTAGACTGACCGAAACCGCCAAGGGCACCCGCCATGACCCAGATCCCGCCCCGCCCCATCGCCTCGGTCCTGATCGTCGAGGATCACCCGCTGTTCTGCGACGCCCTGTCGATCACGCTTCAGATCGTCGGCGGCATCAGCAGCGTGCGCACCACCAGTTCCATCGCCGATTGCCTGCGCCAGCTGGCGGCGGGGCCGCAGCCCGACGCGGTGTTCCTGGATCTGAACCTGCCCGACGCCGATGGGCTGGACGGGCTGCTGAAGGTGCGCAAGGCCGCGCCCGATGCGGCGCTGCTGATCGTGTCGTCGCTGACCAGCCCGGCCATCGTCAATGCGGCGATCGAATTCGGCGCCTCGGGCTATGTGCCCAAGCACAGCCAGCGGCAGGTGTTCCAGGACGCGCTGTCCCGCATCGCCCAGGGCGGGATCTATCTGCCCGAGGGCTTTGCCCCCGCCGATCCCGCCGCCGCCCGGCCGCTGGCCCTGACCCGCGACCGGCTGGACAGCCTGACCGCCCAGCAGTCGCGGATCCTGTCGCTGATTTCCGAAGGCAAGCTGAACAAGCAGATCGCCCATGACCTGGACATCGCGGAATCGACGGTCAAGGCGCATGTCACCGTCATCATGCGCAAGCTGGGCGTGCAGACCCGCACCCAGGCGGTGCTGGCCGCGCAGGCGGCACGGTTTGACAGCCTTGCCGCGCGGTGACATCCTTTCCGCCTGGATAGGGGCGGACGGGCAAAGACATGGATGGAGGGGATCCGGCCGCCGACCCGGCGCGGGCGGCAGCGGACAGGACGGGACGCGCGGGGGCCATCCTGCGCCGGGCGCAGGCTCCTGCGGCTGATCCCGGCGCGGCGGCGCGCCTGGCGTCCGACCTGGGACCGGATCTGGCGCTGGCGCTGCTGTTCGTGTCGCCCACGGCGGATTTCGCGGCGACCATGGCCGCCGCCGCCCGGGCCTTCGGCGCCACGCCCGTCCTGGGCTGCACCACGGCGGGAGAGATCGCCGGCGGCTATGTCGAGGACCGGATCATCGCGGTGGGCTTTCCCGCCGGCGACTTCGCGGCCGAGACCATCGCCGTCCCGGATCTGGACCGGATCGAGCCTGCCGCCCTGATCGACGCGATGATCCGCGCCCGCCAGCGGCTGGGCGCAAGCCATCCGGGATTTGTGCACGAATTCGCCTATCTGATGGTCGACGGCAGCACGCTGCGCGAGGACGCGCTGATGGCGGTGGTGGGACATGGGCTTGGCCCGGTGCCCCTGTTCGGCGGATCGGCGGGGGACGGGACGCGCTTCGGGCAAAGCTACCTGGCCCAGGGCGCGCGGGTCCGCACCAATGCGGCGCTGCTGACCTTCCTGCGCACCCGCTGCCCGATCCGGGTCTTCAGCTTCGATCACCTGGACGCGGGGGCGGGCCAGATGGTCGTGACCGGCGCCGATCCCGCGCAGCGCCGCGTGTGCGAGATCAACGCCGCCCCCGCCGCCGTCGAATACGCGCGCCTGCTGGGCAAGCCCGCCGGGCAGCTGGATCCCTTCACCTTCGCCGCCCATCCGCTGGTCGTGCGGGTCGGCGGGCGCTATCACGTCCGGTCCATCCAGCGGGTCGAGAACGGCACCGACCTGGTGTTCTTTTCCGCCATAGACGAAGGCGTGGTGCTGACGCTGGCCACGCCCCGCGACATCGCCCGGTCGCTGGAATCGAACCTGGCGCGGCTGGCCGACGCCGGGCCGGTGGACAGCATCCTGGCCTGCGACTGCATCCTGCGCCGGATCGAGGCGCAGCAGAAACAGCAGACCCGCGAGGTGTCGCAGGTTCTGGCGCGCCACAACGTCACCGGCTTTTCGACCTATGGCGAACAGTTCGGGGCGATGCATGTGAACCTGACCATGACCGGCGTCGCCATCTATGCGCCCGAAGGGGACCGCTGATGGACAACCTTGTCGATCCGGCCGAGCCGCTGGATGTCCAGATCGCCCGGCTGAAAAAGATCAGCGCGGTGCTGATGCGGCGGGTGGAAACCCAGACCGACCGGGACGGCGCCGCCTATTCGCAGTTCGAACGCGCCGTGGTGCTGGAGGATCAGGTCCGCCGCCGGACCGGCGAACTGGAACGCGCGCTGCGGCTGCTGAACGAATCCAACGCCAAGCTGTCGGCCGCGAATGCCCAGATCGAATCCGCGCGCCGCGATCTGGCCAGCGCCATCGAGGCCGTCCAGGAAGGCTTTGCCCTGTTCGGCGTCGACGACGTGCTGCTGCTGTTCAACGGCCGGTTCTGCTGGCAGATGCCCGATGTGCGCGCCGCGCTGCATCCGGGGATGCGCTTTGCCGACTATATCCGCGTCGTCAGCCGGTCGCCCATGCTGCGCCTGCCCTCGGGCCACACGCCCGAGGACTGGGCCGCGACACGGATGCGGCGGCACCGGCGCGATCATGTGATCTTCAACCTGGCGCTGACCGACGACCGCTGGATGCAGGTCTCGGAACACCGCACCGCCAATTCCGGCACCGCCATCGTCCAGACCGACGTGTCCGACCTGATGCGCGCCGAACGCGAACAGCGCGAGCGGCTGCTGGACAACCAGGGCCGCATCATCCGCGCCACGCTGGATCATCTGGCCCAGGGGGTGGCGATCTTCGACGCGCAGGGGCTGCTGGCGGGCTGGAACCGGCGGTTCCGCATCCTGACCGCGCTGCCGCCGCAGACCTTCACGCTGGGCACGCGGTTCCAGCGCGTCACCGACCTGCTGCTGCAATCCTTCCGGCTGGCGGACGGCGAATCCGCCGCGCGGATCGCGGGCTGGATGCAGGACCGCGCGGCGCCCGAGGCGCTGTTCTTCGAACTGGTCCAGCAGGGTGGCACGCTGACGCTGGACGGCTTTGCCCAACGCCTGCCGGACGACGGCTTCGTCGTGTCGCTGACCGACGTGACCGCCGAACGCGACGCCCTGCGCCGCCTGGCCCGCGCGAACGAGGAGCTGGAGGCCCGCGTCGCCGCACGCACCGATGAACTGCGCGACGCTCTGGCGCGGGCGGAACGGTCGAACGCGTCGAAATCGCGCTTCGTGGCGGCGGCCAGCCACGACCTGCTGCAACCCCTGTCGGCGGCCAAGCTGTATCTGTCGGCCGCCGATGCCGCCGGGACCAACGCCAATGTCCAGAAGGCGGGCGAGGCGCTGACCAATGTCGAGCGCATCATCGAGGCGCTGCTGGACATCTCCCGCCTGGACACCGAGGAGGAGCAGATCCAGCAGGGCGATCTGGCGCTGAACGACATCCTTGCCTCGCTGGCGTCCAGCTTTGCGCCGGTGGCGGCGGCCAAGGGGCTGCGCTTCCGGGTGCGGCCGACCGGCGCGCATGTCATCAGCGACGGGCTGTATCTGCAACGGATCGTGCAGAACCTGATCTCGAACGCGATCCGCTATACCGACCGGGGCGGGGTCTTCGTGGGCGCCCGCCGCCGGGCCGACCGGGTCAGCATCGAAATCCGCGACAGCGGGCCGGGCATCCGCGACGAGGACCGCGCGGTGATCTTCCAGGAATTCCGCCGTCTGCACCGCCGCGCCTCGGCCAGCGAGGGGATGGGGCTGGGCCTGGCCATCGTCGAACGCGCCTGCGCCCGGCTGGGGCACGGGCTGGATCTGGTGTCGCGTCCGGGGCGGGGCAGCGTCTTTCGCGTGACGGTGCCGCTGGCCGCCACCGATCCGGGGCCGCGCCAGGACGACGGCGATCCGCGCCACCTGCCGTCCCTGGCCGGGGCGGGGCTGCTGGTCCTGCTGGTCGACAACGACCATGAGCTGCGCCGCGCGATGGTCGCGCTGCTGGAAGGCTGGGGGATCACCGTGCTGGATGCCGAAGGCCCCGACGACGCCATCGCCCTGATCGACGAGATGGACTTCGTGCCCGACGCGATGTTGATCGACTATCAGTTGAACGACGACGTGGACGGGCTGGATCTGGCGGCGATGCTGCGCAAGCGGTTCGGCTGGCGGCCCGCGCGAATCATCTCGGCCGACCGCTCGCCCGCCTTGCGCGAACGCTGCGCGCGGATGGGGCTGTTCCCGATGCCCAAGCCCCTGGATACCGAGGCGCTGTATCATTTCCTGTCCAACGTGAACCCGGCCATTGCCTGACTTGTGATCCCGCCCGGCCGCGGCGCCCGGAACGCTTGGCCCGCCCTGCCGTTGTCCCTGTGCCACGCCAGCCGCAGAGGGTCGATCATGCAGCCAGCCGTCCGCTATTCCGCCGATGTCGAAACCGTCGCCCCAGACGAGGCGCAGGTGATCGGCGATTTGTCCGACACCCTGCGCGACATCCTGGAAGTCACCTCAGGGGATTACGGCCATGCGGTCCGCGCCGTCCACGCCAAAAGCCACGGCATCATCCGGGCCGAGCTGGAGATCCTGCCGGGCCTGCCGCCGGAACTGGCCCAGGGGATCTTTGCCCGGCCGGGGCGGCATCAGGCGATCATCCGCATTTCCACCAATCCCAGCGATCTGCTGCCCGATTCCGTCTCGGTCCCACGGGGGCTGGCGCTGAAGGTCATCGGTGTCCAGGGGGAACGCCTGGACGGCGCCGAAGGCCGGAATCAGGATTTCATCTTCGTCAACGGCCCGGCCTTTTCGGCCCCCGATCCGGCGACTTTCCTCAAGAACCTCAAGCTGCTGGCCCGGACGACCGATCGCGCGGAATGGGCCAAGCGCGGGCTGTCGGCGGTGTTGCGGGGTGCGGAAAAGGCGCTGGAGGCGGTGGGCGGCGAAAGCGCTACCTTGCAGGCCTTGGGCGGGGCGCCGAACGTGCATCCGCTGGGGGAAACCTACTTCACCCAGACCGCCTTCCGGTTCGGCGACCATATCGCCAAGCTGTCGCTGGAACCGGCCTCCGACAGCCTGACCCGCCATACCGGCCAGATCATC
Source organism: Paracoccus sp. 22332 (assembly GCF_052045125.1). NCBI lineage: Bacteria > Pseudomonadati > Pseudomonadota > Alphaproteobacteria > Rhodobacterales > Paracoccaceae > Paracoccus > Paracoccus sp. 22332. The sequence continues at coordinate 56,542 of NZ_JBQEOI010000004.1, read as the reverse complement.
GACACCAAGGGCCGCCCCGACGCCATCCGCGAGACGGTCGCTGCGGACATGCAGACAGGCGATGCGCTCTGGAACCTGCGGGTGCAACTGTGCCGCGACCTGGACAGGATGCCGGTCGAGGATCCCTCGGTCCTGTGGGACGAAACGCTGTCGCCCTTTGTCACGGCGGCCCGGCTGCACGCCCTGGCCCAGACCGGCTGGTCCCAAGACGCCGCCGATCTGGTCGACGAACACATGCGGTTTTCCGTCTGGACCGGCATCCAGGCGCATCGCCCGCTGGGCGCGATCAACCGGGCGCGGCGCGAACCCTATCGCATGTCCTCGGCCTTCCGCGCCGATTTCAACGGCTGCCCGATCCACGAACCCGCCCCCGCAGGAAAGACCGCGCCATGACCGAGGAACGCGACCAGGATCCGACGACCGTCTTCTATGACCATCCGACCGGGGGCTGGGGGTCGCTGCGCAGCGTGCTGGGCCATGCCAGCCAGAACCGCATCCGGCTGGGCGTCCTGGACACGCTGCGCCGCCAGAACAAGCCGGGCGGATACATGTGTTCGTCCTGCGCATGGGCCAAGCCGCCGTCCCCGCATCTGGCCGAGTTCTGCGAGAACGGCGCCAAGGCGACCATCTGGGATCTGACGCCGAAACGCTGCGGGCCGGATTTCTTCGCCCGCCATACCCTGACCGAGCTGCGGGGCTGGTCCGACCACGACCTGGAGGCCGCTGGCCGCCTGACCCATCCGATGCGCTACGACCCCGCCAGCGACCGTTACGTCCGCACCACCTGGGACCAGGCCTTCGCGGCCATCGGCCAGGCGTTGCAGGGGCTGGATCCGAAATCGACGGTCTTCTATGCCTCGGGCAAGGCCAGCCTGGAAGCGTCCTATCTCTATGCGCTGTTCGGGCGGCTCTATGGGCACAACAACCTGCCCGACAGTTCCAACATGTGCCACGAGACGACGAGCGTCGCGTTGAAGCGCGCCATCGGCGCGCCGGTCGGAACCTGCGTGCTGGACGATTTCGACCATTGCGACCTGATGCTGTTCTTCGGCCAGAACACTGGATCGAACAGCCCGCGCTTTCTGCACCCGATCCAGCAGGCCATCCGGCGGGGTTGCAAGATCGTCACCTTCAACCCGGTGCGCGAACGCGGGCTGGTCGAATTCATGAACCCCCAGGATCCGGCACAGATGCTGACCGGGCGTGCCACGCCGGTGTCAGATCTGTATCTGCAACTGCGCCCCGGCGGCGACATCGCGGCCATCGCCGGCATCTGCAAGCACCTGTTCGACATCGGCGCCCTGGACCGCGACTTCATCGCCCGGCATTGCCACGATTTCGATCCGTTCGAGGCCTGGATCCGCGGCCTGTCCTGGGACCGGATCCAGGCGACCTCGGGCCTGTCTCGGACCGATCTGGTCGAGGTGGCGGAACTGTTCGCGCGCTCCAAGCGGGTGATCGGCATCTATGGCATGGGCCTGACCCAGCATGTCCATGGCGGCGACAGCGTCGGGATGCTGGTCAACCTGCTGCTGATGGGCGGCCATATCGGCCGCCAGGGCGCGGGCATCTGTCCGGTGCGCGGCCATTCCAACGTCCAGGGCCAGCGGACGGTCGGCATCTCGGAAAAGCCGGAACTGGTGCCGCTGGACAGGCTGGCGCGGATGTTCGACTTCGACCCGCCCCGCGACACCGGCATGACCACGGTCGAGGTGGCCCAGGGCCTGATCGACGGCACCGTCCGGGGCTTTGTCAGCCTGGGAGGAAATTTCGGCCGGGCAAGCCCCGACCTGACCCGCACCGAGCCTGCCTGGGCCACGCTGGACCTGAACGTGCAGATCGCCACCCGGCTGAACCGGACGCATGTGCTGGCGGGACCGGGGGCCTGGCTGCTGCCCTGCCTGGTCCGGGCGGAACGCGACCGGCAGAAATCCGGCCCGCAGACCGTGACGATGGAGGACAGCCTCAGCCACATCCACGGTTCCATCGGCAGGCGACCCCCGGCCTCGCGGCATCTGCTGTCGGAAACCGCCATCGTCGCGGGCATCGCCAAGGCGACGCTGCCGCCCAATCCGCGCGTCGCATGGGACGACTGGGTGGCCGACTATGCCCGCATCCGCGACCTGATCGAGGAGACCTATCCCGATCAGTTCGCCGACTTCAACGCGCGGATGAACGAACCCGGCGGCTTCTATCGCGGCAATTCGGCCCGCGAACGCGATTGGGAAACCGACAGCGGCAAGGCGGAATTCACCCTTCCGGCCGATCTGTCCGCGCTTGGCGGCGATCCGGCCGAGGGCGCCTTCACGCTGATCACGCTGCGGTCGAACGACCAGTTCAACACCACGATCTATGGCTTTTCCGACCGGCTGCGGGGGCTGAAAGGCGACCGGATGATCGTCCTGGTGTCGCGCGCCGACATGGAGCGCGCCGGTCTGGCCGAAGGTCAGCGGGTGGCCCTGGTGACGGCCGTCGACGACCAGATCACCCGCCGGGTCGAGGGGCTGAGCGTCACACCCTATGACCTGCCGCGCGGCTGCATCGCCGCCTATTACCCCGAGGCCAATCCCCTGGTGCCCCTGTCCCTGCATGACCAGGCGTCCAAGACCCCGGCCTACAAGGGCGTCCCGGTGCGGATCGAGGCATAGGGCGTTCTGGACTGTCCGGGACGGGTCATTCGCCGCCGAACCTGTCGCGCAGCAGGTGCTTTTCGATCTCCAGCACGACCAGCGACAGCGCGCCGATGGCGATGATGGCGATGCCGTCCGCCAGCCCCAGCGGGCGCGACTCGAAAATGCGGTGCATGACCGGCAGGTAGGTGAAGGCCAGTTGCCCGGCGGCCACCACGGCGATGGTCGCCAGCACCGGGCCGGTGCCCTTGACCCCTGTCAGCGTGAACGAGGTCATGTGCAGGTAACGGACGTTGAACAGATAGAATATCTCAAGCACCACCAGCGTGTTGACGACCATTGTTCGCGCGGTTTTGATGTCGCGGCCCTGGCTCAGGGCCCAGAAGAACACCGCCAGCGAGATGGCCATGAACATCACCGACACGAAGCCGATGCGCCAGACCATGAAGGGCGTCAGCAGCCCGGCTTGGGCCTTGCGCGGCGGGCGGGCCATGACGCCCGGCTCGGTCGGCTCGAAGGCCAAGACCAGGCCCAGCGTCGCGGCTAGGATCAGGTTGACCCACAGGATCTGCACGGGCGTCATGGGCAGCGCGAAGTTCAGCAGGATCGCGGTGATGACCGTCAGCGCCTCGCCGCCATTGGTGGGCAGGGTCCAGGCGATCACCTTGCGGATATTGTCGTGGACGGTCCGGCCCTCGCGCACGGCGGCGACGATCGAGGCGAAATTGTCGTCCATCAGAACGATCTCGGCCGCTTCCTTGGCGGCTTCTGTGCCCTTGATGCCCATGGCGATGCCGACATCGGCCTGTTTCAGGGACGGCGCGTCGTTCACCCCGTCGCCGGTCATGGCGACGACATTGCCGCGCGATTGCAGGGCGCGGACGATGCGCAGCTTGTGTTCGGGGCTGGTGCGGGCAAAGACCTGGGTCCGGGCCACGGCCGCGGCGAAGTCGGCGTCAGGGATCCGGTCCAGATCCTGGCCGGTCAGCACCTGCGGGTCGCTTGCCAAGCCCAGCTGGCGGGCGATGGCGGCTGCGGTTTCCGCGTGGTCGCCGGTGATCATCCGCACCTCGATCCCGGCGCGGCGGCATTCGGCGATGGCCTCGATGGCTTCGGGGCGCGGCGGGTCGATGAAGCCGGTGATGCCCAGGAAGGTCAGCCCGTCCTGCACGTCTGGAAATCCGATCCGGGCGGTGCCGGCGGGCATCGGCTTCATGGCATAGCCCAGCACACGCTCGCCCTCGCGCGCGGTCTGGGCGATGCGGTCGGTCCACAGGGCGGCGTCCAGCGGCTGCGGGCCTGCGGGGGCGGCTTGGTCGGCGCACATCGCCAGGATCCGTTCGGGCGCGCCCTTGACCAGCAGGATGCGGCCGCCGCCCGTGTCGTGCAGGGTCGCCATGAAACGGTGTTCGGCATCGAAGGGGATGGCGTCCAGCCGCCCGCCCGCGCGTTCGGCGGCGGGGTCCAGCCCGGCCTTGATCGCGGCGGCGATCAGCGCGCCCTCCATCGGGTCGCCCTCGACCGTCCAGCCGCCGGGATGCAGTTCGGCGTCGTTGCACAGAAGCCCCGCCCGCAGCAGATCGCGCGCCAGCGGATCCGGGGCGAAGCCATGGCCGGTCGGGTCATAGCCCGCGCCCTCGACCAGCGTGACGCCATCGGCGGTGACCACCCGGCGCACGGTCATCTCGTTGCGGGTCAGGGTGCCGGTCTTGTCCGAGCAGATGATCGAGGTCGCGCCCAGCGTCTCGACCGCGGGCAGGCGGCGGATCACGGCGCGGCGGGCGGCCATGCGCTGCACGCCGATGGCCAGGGTGATGGTGATGACGGCGGGCAGCCCCTCGGGGACCAGGCCCACGGCCAGGGCCACCACCGCCATCAGCGCGTCGTCCCAGGCATAGCCGCGCAGGGCCACGGCGAAGGCAAAGACCGCCGCCGCGCCGACGAAGGCGAGGATGGTGAAGCGCCGCGCGAAGGCGTTGATCTGGCGCAGCAGCGGCGTGGTCAGCGTCTCGACCTGGCCCAGCAGGGCGCTGATATGGCCGATTTCCGTGGCCCGGCCGGTGGCGGTCACGACGCCGCTGCCCTGTCCGGCGGCGACCAGGGTGCCGGAAAAGGCCATCGACCGGCGGTCGCCCAGCGGCGCGCCTTGGGCCACCGGATCGGTGGATTTCGACGTGGCGACGGATTCCCCGGTCAGCACCGCCTCGTCGATCAGCAGGCTGCGGGCGGCGATCAGGCGCAGGTCGGCGGGCACCCGGTCCCCCGCCTCGATCAGCACCAGGTCGCCCGGCACCAGATCGGCCACGGCCACGCTGACGCGGCGGCCGTCGCGCAGCACGCTGGCGCGCGGGGCGATCATGCCGCGAATGGCGTTCAGCGCGCTTTCCGCCTTGCCCTCCTGCAAGAATCCCACGACCGCGTTGACGATCACCACCGCCAGGATCACGCCCGCATCGACGTAATGGGACAGGGCAAGCGCGGCGGCCGCGCCCGCCAGCATGAAATAGATCAGCGCGTTGTTGAACTGGGCCAGGAACCGCAGGATGGCCGGACGCGGCCGCGCGCCCGGCAGGCTGTTCGGGCCGTGCCGTGCCAGACGGGCGGCGGCCTCGGCCCCGGTCAGGCCCGAGGGCGAGGCGTCGAGCGCCGCCAGGATCTCGGCCGCGGGGCGGGCATGGGCGTTTTCGGGCGCGCGCGGGTCGGTCATCGGGTCACCGTCGTTCTGGAAAAGGGGGTTCAGACCGGCGATGCGCGCCGATGGCGCGCCGGGAAGGTCATCGAATCGCGGATCAGGCGGCTTCGCGGGCGGCCGGGGCCGCGTCCCTGACCGCGCGGGCAAGGCGGTCGCCGTCCTGCTGCGCCAAGTCCAGCAACTTGCGCGCGTATTCGCCCTGGATCGCGGCGGCGTCCATCGGCGTGCCTGCGCGGGCCAGGTTCCGCAGGCAATCGGCGCGCAATTCCGCCATCCGGGCGATGGACAGCAGCGTCTCGCGCCACAGCATGTCCTGGACCCGCAAGGGCCAGGCCAGCACCTGGGGCAGGTTGGTCATCCAGGGGACATCCGGCAAAGCGGCCGTCTTCGGCGTCGCGGTCTTGTCGTGTTTCATATCCATGATCCTGTCTGAAAGCGCCTGAACCATAGGGACACGCCCGGCCGGGAACCTTGACCCATGTCAATACCGGCTGGCAGTCCTTACGCTAGAGGATAAACCATTCCGCGACCCGCAACCACCCAAGGACCGCGATGACCGACCAGACAATCCCCCCCGCGCGCCCCGCGCAGATGCCGGCCGCCGATCAGGATGCCACCCTGGGCCTTGCCGCCTTCCAGGCCATGGACCGGATGCGAGAGGCGCTTGGCGGACAACTGACCGGCGGCGTCTCGCCCGGATCGCTGGCGCTTGCGGGCTTCGACTGGGGCTTTCACCTGGCGCAGGCCCCCGGCAAGCGGGCCGAACTGCTGTGGAAGGGCGCGCGCAAGACCGGGCGGCTGATGACCTGGCTGATGTCCTCGGCCATCGACCCCAAGGCGCCGCCCGCGATCCAGCCGCTGCCCGGCGACAACCGCTTCCGCCACGAGGGCTGGGGGCGGATGCCGTTCTCGGCCCTGGCGCAGGGATTCCTGCTGGGCCAGCAATGGCTGCACAACGCCACGCACGAGGTGCCGGGCGTGATGAAGCATCACGAGGATGTGGTGTCCTTCGCCGCGAAACAGTGGCTGGACATGTTCTCGCCCTCGAACAACCCGCTGACCAATCCCGAGGTTCTGGCCCGGACCTGGGAAACCGGCGGGACGAACCTGTGGCGGGGCTGGCAGAACTGGCTCGAGGACGCGGTGCGGCTGCTGAACCGCCAGCCGCCCGCCGGGGCCGAGGCCTTCCGCCCCGGCGAAACCGTCGCCGTCACGCCCGGCAAGGTGGTCTTCCGCAACCACCTGATCGAACTGATCCAGTACGCGCCGTCGACCGGGCAGGTCCGACCCGAGCTGGTGCTGATCGTGCCCGCCTGGATCATGAAATACTATATCCTCGATCTGTCGCCCGAAAACTCGCTGATCCGCTGGCTGGTCGGACAGGGCTTCACGGTCTTCGCCATCTCGTGGCGCAATCCCGACGCCACGGACCGCGACCTGACGATGGAGGATTACCGCCGCCAAGGCGTGACGGCGGCGCTGGATGCGGTGCAAGCCATCGTGCCGGGAACGCGGGTCCATGCGGCGGGCTATTGCCTGGGCGGCACGCTGCTGGCGATCGCGGCGGCGGCGATGGGCGCGCGGGCCGGGGACCGGCTGGCCTCGCTGACGCTGCTGGCGGCGCAGGTGGATTTCACCGAGCCGGGGGAACTGGCGCTGTTCATCGACGCCAGCCAGATGCATTTCCTGGACAGCATGATGTGGAACCGGGGCTATCTGTCCGACGACCAGATGGCGGGGGCGTTCCAGTTGCTGCGGTCGAACGACCTGGTCTGGTCGCGGCTGGTCCACGATTACCTGATGGGCCAGCGCAGCCCGATGACCGACCTGATGGCCTGGAACGCCGACAGCACCCGGATGCCCTGGCGGATGCATTCCGAATACCTGCAACGGCTGTATCTGGACAACGAACTGGCCGCCGGGCGCTTCATGGTCGAGGGCCGCCCCGCCGCCCTGCAGAACATCCGTATCCCGATCTTCGCGGTGGGCACCGAACGCGACCATGTGGCGCCCTGGAAATCCGTCTACAAGATCCACCAGTTCACCGATACCGAGATCACCTTCGCCCTGACCTCGGGCGGGCACAATGCCGGGATCGTCAGCGAACCCGGCCATCCGCGCCGCCATTACCGCATCGGCACCCGCCCGCAGGACGGCGCCCTGGTATCGGCGGCCGACTGGCTTGCCGCCCATGAACCCGACGCGGGATCCTGGTGGCCCGCCTGGGCGGGCTGGCTGGCCGCGCGGTCGGGCGATCCCGCCGCGCCGCCCGCGATGGGCGCCCCCAAGGCGGGCTATCCGCCGCTGGGCGACGCCCCCGGCACCCATGTCTTCCAGCGATAGGAGCGCGCATTGTCCGAGGCCCTGAAGAACCACACCTTCGCCGCGCTGAAGATCGGCGACCAGGCGTCCATCACCCGCACCGTGGGGGTCAACGACATCTCGCTGTTCGCGGCCGTGTCGGGCGACGTGAACCCCGCCAACCTGGATCCGGTCTTCGCGGCGGGCGGTCCCTGCGGCCACAGCGCGGCGCATGGCATGTGGACTGCGGCGATGGTCTCGGCCCTGCTGGGCACGCGCCTGCCCGGACCGGGCACGATCCACCTGGAACAATCCGCCCGCTTCCTGGCCTCGGTCCTGCCGGGCGACACCATCACCGCCACCGTCCGCGTCGCGGAAAAGCGCGATCCCGACCGGATCGTGCGGCTTGACACGCTGTGCGTCAACCAACGCGGCCAGCGGGTGCTGGAGGGCAGCGCGACCGTGATCGCCCCGGCGACCGACATGACCCTGCCCGCCGCGCCCGCCCGCCGGGCGGTGCTGCTGCCGGCCAGCCGCTATGCCCCCTTCATCGACGAGGCGCGCGCCCTGCCGCCGATCCGCGCGGCCATTGTCCATCCCTGTTCCCGCGCCGCCATCCTGGGCGCCGCCGAGGTCCGCGACGAGGGTCTTCTGGAGCCGCTGCTGATCGGACCCGAGGAAAAGATCCGCGCCGCCGCCGCCGATGCGGGGGTGTCCCTGGACGGCATGGCCATCGAGCCGACGGAACACAGCCACGCCGCCGCAGCCCGCGCGGTGGAACTGGCCGTGGCCCGCCGGGTCGAGGTTCTGGTCAAGGGCAGCCTGCATTCGGACGAGCTTCTGGGCGCGGTGGTGGCGCGCGAATCCGGGCTGCGCACCGGGCGGCGGATCAGCCATGCCTATGTCATGGACGTGCCCGCCTATGGCAAGCCGGTGATCGTCACCGATGCGGCGATCAACATCGCGCCGACGCTGGACCACAAACGCGACATCGCCCAGAACGCCATCGACCTGATGCGGCTGCTGGGCGCCGACCAGCCTCGCGTCGCGGTGCTGGCGGCGGCAGAGACCGTGAACCCGGCCATGCCCGCGACGCTGGACGCCGCCGCCCTGACGGTGATGGCCGCGCGCGGCCAGATCACCGGCGGGCTGGTCGACGGCCCGCTGGCCTTCGACAACGCCATCAGCCCCGAGGCCGCGCGGACCAAGGGCATCGCATCCTCGGTCGCCGGGCAGGCCGACATCCTGCTGGTCCCGGATCTGGAGGCCGGGAACATGCTGGCCAAGCAGCTGATCTATTTCGCGGGTGCCACCGCCGCAGGGCTGGTGCTGGGCGCGCGGGTGCCGATCGTGCTGACCAGCCGCGCCGATCCGCTGTCGGCCCGCATCGCTTCGGCCGCCCTGGCCCGGCTGATCGTCGCGCGCCGCGCCGCCCCCGAGGTCCGGGGATGAGCGGCGCGTCGATCCTGACCTTCAACGCCGGATCCTCGACGGTGAAGCTGGGCTTCTACGCCGTCGCCGACGACCGGCCCCGGCCGCTGGCCCGCGCCGTGATCGACTTTCGCGACGACCCGTTCGAGGTGCGGCTGACCCTGGACGGGCGGCACCTGGCGCAGCGCCTGCCCGATGCCGGTGCCGGGGACATGACGGCGGTCCTGGACGCGGCGCTTGGCTGGCTGGGCGGGCATGTCGACCTGTCGGACCTTGCGGCGATCGGCCACCGGGTGGTCCATGGCGGCGACCTGTTCACCGGACCCGCGCGCATCGACGAAGCCAGCCTGGCGCGGATCGGCCAACTGTCGCGGCTGGCCCCCCTGCACCAGCCGCAAAGCCTGCGCCTGATCGCGGCGGCGCGGACGCTGTTTCCGGGGCTGTTGCAGACCGCGTCCTTCGACACGGCCTTCCATGCCAGCCAGGATCCGCTGGCCCGCCGCCTTGCGATCCCGCGCGCGCTGCACGACGCGGGCATCCGCCGCTATGGCTTCCACGGCCTGTCCTATCGCCACATCGCCGGGGCGCTGCACGACCTGCCGCCCGACGCCCGCGTGGTGGCGGCGCATCTGGGCAGCGGCGCCAGCCTCTGCGCGATGCAGGGGGGCGTCAGCCGCGACAGTTCGATGGGATTTTCGACGCTGGACGGGATCCCCATGGCGACCCGCTGCGGCGCCCTGGATCCGGGCGTTGTGCTGCACCTGCTGGGACCGATGGGCTGGAGCCTGGAGCGGGTCGAGCGCACCCTCTATCACGAAAGCGGGTTGCTGGGCGTCTCGGGCATCGATGCCGACAGCCGCGAGCTGCTGGACAGCGACCGCCCCGAAGCCGCCGAGGCCATCGCCCTGTTCTGCCTGCGCATCGCCGGAGAGGCCGCGCGCCTGGCCGCGACGATGGGCGGCATCGACGCCCTGGTCTTCACCGCCGGCATCGGCGAGCATCAGCCCCGGATCCGCGCGGCGGTCTGCGAACGGCTGGCCTGGCTCGGCCTGGATCTGGACCCCGCCGCCAACGCGGCGAATGCCCGCCGGATCAGCACCGTCGCCAGCCGCATCGCCGCCCTGGTCATCCCCCCAGACGAGGAACAGGTCATCGCCGAGGAGGCCTTGGACCTGCTGGCCCGGCGGGGCGCGTCCTAGGGATCGACGGCCCCTTCCGGGGCGCGGGGTTCGCTAATAAAGATCAATGAAACCTTCCCCGGGCCGGGTTGTTACCCCAAGCTTCTTTGGGGTGGAACATGCCGGGCTGGATCGCTGCGATTTCCGATTACTGCTCGCAGGTTCCGCCCAGCATTCCCGCAGTTCCGGCCCATCCCGGTTTCTGGTCCGCCGCGCGCTCTCCGGCTGGACGGTCTCGCCCGGAAGCAATCGAGGTCAGCGGCGGTTATCTGGAGCGGCTGCCCCTTTCGGCGGTGGCCAGCGGTCTGGTCGATCACGCCGAGATCTGGTCCTTTGCGGGCCGGGACGGGGAATCAGACCGCGACAGGGGGCTGCCGGATGGCACGCCCGATCCCGCCAATCCGGCCCTGACCCGCCGGGTCTTTCGCGCCGACGGTCCCGCCCCCCATGCCTCGGCCGATGCGGTGGATTTCATCCGCACGGTCGGTGCCCCGGATGTCCTGTGCGTCTGGGGTCTGGGGGTGGATGCGGCCCTGCTGGAGGCCTGCGCGGGGTCGCTGAAGATCTATAACTCGATCGATGCGCCGGCGCTGCGCATTTCCGACGATCTGGCGGCGCGCTTCGACCTGTTCCTGACCGGCGCCGACTGGCAGTCGCGCGACATACAGGCGCGCATTCCCGGCGCGCGCACGCTGGTCCTGCCCATTGGCCCGGCCTTCGCATCCGGGCAGACCTTCTTTCCCACCGGCGCCGACAAGGACCGGGACGTGGTCTATGTGGCCTGCGCCCAGCCCTACAAGCGTCACGACATCCTGTTCGACGCCATGGCGCGCCGCCCCGGCACGCGGGGGCTGCTGGTGGTGGGCTATGGCCACCAGACCGGCGAATTCCGCGACCGCGCCGCGCGCGAGGGGCTGGATCTGGAGATCGTCGGTCCCCCCGGCGTGCCCCATGCCGAGGTGAACCGCCAGATCAACCGCGCCCGCGTCGGCGTCGTCTGCGGCGTGGACGACGGCGCGCCCGCGATCCTGACCGAATACCAGCTGGCGGGCCTGCCGGTGCTGGCCAATGCGCGGCTGTCCTGCGGGTTGCAATTCGTTACGCCGGAAACCGGCATCGCCGCCCATGAGGGCGCCGATTTCGCCGAGGCCCTGGACAGGCTGCTGCGCGACCATGCCCGTTACGACCCCCGCGATGTGGCGCTGTCCCGATGGGGATGGCAGCCCAGCATGGCGGTGCTTTCCGAAAAACTGACCGAAATCCGCAACGCAAGGACGGTGCCATGAACGACGCGAACCCCCTGACGCCCTTCGCGCTTGCGGCCCGGCCCGTGCTGATCTGCTTTTCGCATCTTCGCTGGGATTTCGTCTGCCAGCGTCCGCAGCACCTGATGTCGCGCTTTGCCGAAAGCCACCGGTTGTTCTTCTGGGAAGAGGCGATCCCCACCGATCATCACTTGCCCTATCTGGAATTCCACGCCTTTCCCGGCACCGCCGTCCAGGCGATCCGCCCCCGCGTCCCCGCCGCCTGGGCGCCCGAGGATCAGGCCCGCGCGCTGACGCAGCTGCTGGACCAGATGATGGGCGTGGCCGGGATCCACCGCCCGGTGCTGTGGTTCTATACGCCGATGATGTGGCCCATCGCCGCCCATGTCGAGGCGGCGGTGGTGGTCTATGACTGCATGGACGAACTGTCCGCCTTCCGCTTCGCGCCGCCGGACCTGGCCGCGAACGAGACCGCGCTGATGGCGGCGGCGGATGTGGTCTTCACGGGCGGCCATTCCATCTATGAGGCCAAGGCCGGGCGGCATGCCAACATCCATCCCTTTCCGTCGTCGGTGGACACCACCCATTTCGCCCGCGCGCGCAGCGCCGGGCAGGAACCTGCGGATCAGGCGGGGCTGCCCGGCCCGCGACTGGGCTATTACGGGGTGATCGACGAACGGCTGGATCTGTCGCTGGTCGCGGCCCTGGCTGCGGCCCATCCCGACTGGTCGGTGGTGATGATCGGACCCCTGGCCAAGATCGGACCCGAGGATCTGCCCCGCGCGCCCAACCTCCACTGGCTGGGGCAGCGCGGTTACGACCAGTTGCCCGCCTATCTGTCGGGCTGGGACGTGGCGCTGATGCCCTTTGCCATGAACCAGGCGACGCGCTTCATTTCCCCCACCAAGACGCCGGAATATCTGGCGGGGGGCGTGCAGGTCGTGTCGACCCCGGTGCGGGACGTGGTGCGCCATTACGGCGATCTGGCGTCAGTCCGTATCGCGGCGGATGCCGAGGGCTTCGTGCGCGCCTGCGAGGAAGCCCTGGCCGCCAAGGGCCGCCCCGGATGGCGCGACCAGGCCGACCGGCTGCTGGCCGATCTCAGCTGGGACAATACCTTCCGGCAGATGCGGACGCTTCTGGACGCGGCGGCCGCGCGCAGGCGGCATGGCCCGCAGGTCGTCATCAGCCTGTCCGCCCCCCGGATCCGGCGCGGCGTCCGCAAATACGACGTGACCATCTGCGGCGCGGGTTTCGCCGGATCGGTCCTGGCGCGGCAATTCGCCGAAGTGTCGGGCAAGCGCGTGCTGCTGGCCGACCGGCGCGATCATGTGGCGGGCAATGCCTTCGACTGCCTGGACGCGGCCGGGATCCTGATCCACCGCTATGGCCCGCATATCTTCCATACCAACAGCGACGACGTGTTCGACTGGCTGGGCCGGTTCACCGAATGGCGCCCCTATGAACACCGCGTGCTGGCGCGGGTGGGCGACAAGTCGGTGCCGATGCCGATCAACCGCGACACGCTGAACGCGCTTTATGACCTGGACATGCGGTCCGAGGCCGAGGCGCAGGCTTTCCTGGCCCGGCAGGCGCAGCCGATGGACAAGATCCGCACCTCGCGCGACGTGGTGGTGAACGCCATCGGCACGGATTTGTATGAAACCTTTTTCCAAGGCTATACGCGCAAGCAATGGGGGCTTGATCCGTCGCAACTGGACAAGTCGGTGACGGCGCGGGTGCCGACGCGGACCAATACCGACGACCGCTATTTCACCGACAAGCACCAGGCCATGCCCAGGGAAGGCTATACCCGGATGTTCGAACGGATGCTGGACCATCCGGGAATCGATCTGGCCCTAGGCACCGATTTTCACGACCTGGAACCGTCCGACCGCGGCGCGCTGACCGTCTATACCGGGCCGATCGACGCCTATTTCGGGCACCGCTTCGGCACGCTGCCCTATCGCAGCCTGCAATTCGTGCATGAGACGCTGGACCAGGCCCGGTTCCAGCCGGTCGGCGTCGTGAACTTCCCGTCCGAGGACGTGCCTTATACCCGGATCACCGAATACAAGCACCTGACCGGCCAACGCCACGCCAAGACCTCGATCAGCTACGAATACCCGTCGGCCGAGGGCGATCCCTATTATCCCATCCCCCGGCCCGAGAACCACGAACTGTTCCGCCGCTATGACGCCCTGGCGGCGGCCGAGCCGAACGTGATCTTCGCAGGGCGGCTGGGCAGCTATCGCTATTACAACATGGACCAGGTGGTCGGGCAGGCTTTGGCGATCCACCGGCGGCTGACCACACGGCAGGCCGGGACTGCCGCGATGGCGCCCCTGGCATGACCGCCGCCTGATGCGCTGCCTGCTGCTGACCGACAGTCCTGAACCTTCGGGCCTTGGCGAACACATGCTGACCCTGGCCGCGAACCTGCCGCCCGGCATGGCCTTCCTGGGGTTTCCCGACCATCCGGCGGGCCGCGCCCTTGCAGCGCGGGCGGCGGATCGCGGCGTTCCGGCGCAGGTCTTCGATCCGCGGGATGCCGGGCCGATGATCGCGGCATCACCGGCCCGGATCGTGCATATCCATGCGGGCATCGGCTGGGAAGGCCACGACCTTGTCGCCGCCGCCGCTCAGGCGGGCAGGGCGGTGATCCGCACCGAACATCTGCCCTGGCTTCTGACCGATGGCGGCCAGATCGACGCCTATGCCCAGGCCAGCCGCGACCTGGATGCGGTCATCGCCGTGTCCCAGGCGGCGGGCCGGGGCTGGCGGGCGGCGCTTGACGGGATGGCGCGGGCCGACCTGCCGGTCCATGCCGTGCCGAACGGAACCGCCCCGCCCCCCGTCCCTTACCAGGGCGGCGACGGGATGCGGCTGTTATGCGTGGGCCGCTTCGCCCCGCAAAAGCTGCACCGCACCCTGCTGATCGCCCTGGCCCGGCTGCATCGGCGGGGCATTCCCGCGCGGTTGGATCTGGCCGGTCCCGAACCGGGCGATCCCTGCCTGACCCGCTGGGCCGCGCGCCTGGGCCTGGGCGACAGTCTGGCTATCCTGGGACGGCGCGACGACGTGGCCGCGCTGATGGCGGCGTCCGATCTGCTGGTCCTGCCCTCGGGCTTCGAGGGGCTGCCGCTGGTCCTGCTGGAGGCCATGTCCATCGGCCTGCCGGTGGTCGCCACCGATGTCCCCGGATCGGCCGAGGCCCTGGGTCCAGATCATCCCTGGCTGGTTCCGCCGCGCCGGTCGCGGCCGCTGGCCGATGCGGTGGCGCAGGCGCTGACCGACCGGCCGGGCCGCGAGGCGGTGGCGCGGGGCGGGCGCGACCGCTGGACCCGGCATTTCACCGCCGCCCGCATGGCGGCCGATACGATGCAGGTTTACCGCCGCGTGCTGCGGCAGCGAAACGAGGACGGAATGACCAAGACAAGACTGGGCTTCATCGGCGCGGGCGGCATTGCCCATCGCCATTTCGGCGTCCTGCGAACCATGGAGGACGTGCATATCGTCGCCCTGTGCGACCCCGACCGGGACCGCGCGGCCCAGGCGGCGCGCGATACCGGCGCGGTGGCCTATGCCGATCACGACGCGATGCTGGCGGCCGAGGATCTGGACGCCGTGTTCATCTGCGTGCCGCCCTTCGCCCATGGCGCGCCGGAACGGGCCTGCATCGACAAGGGCCTGCCGTTCTTCGTGGAAAAGCCGATCTCTCTGGACGTGGCGCTGGCCCAGGACATCGCCGCCCAGGTCGAGGCCGCGGGCCTGATCACCGCCGTCGGATACCACTGGCGCTATCTGGACACCATGGACGAGGCGCGCGGCCACCTGGCCCGGAACGCGCCGCATCTGATCCAGGGCTTCTGGCTGGACCAGACGCCGCCTCCGCAATGGTGGTGGCATGACGACAAAAGCGGCGGGCAGGTGGTCGAACAGGCCACCCATGTGATCGACGCCGCGCGCTTTCTGGCGGGCGACGTGACCGAGGTCTTCGCCATGTCCGCCCGCCGCGACCGCGACGATTTCGCCGGGCTGACCGTGCCCACCGCCACCGCCGCCACGCTGCGTTTCGCCAGCGGGGCTATCGCCAACCTGTCGGCCACCTGCCTGCTGCGCTGGAACCACCGCGTCGGCCTGCATGTCTTCGCCGACGGCATGGCCCTGGAAATCAGCGACCACGACCTGATGGTCGATGTGGGCCAGGGCCGCCCCCTGCGCCATGCCCAGGGCGATCCCGTCTGGCGCGAGGACCGCGATTTCATCGAGGCCGTGCAGGGCCGCGAGAACCGCATCCGCTGCCCTTACGGCGAAGCCTTGATCACCCACCGCGTGGCGCTTGCGGTCGCGCAATCCGCCCGCGACGGCGCCCTTGTGAAGATGGAGGGGCTGCGGGCTGACCCGCAGCCGATCTTTCGTCAAACCTCTGCGCAAAGCCCCGACCATGCCGCATGAGCATCGCCATATCCGGTCCCTGGGCATCGAACGTCCTCATGAGCCTTATTTCTTCGGCTATGACGAAGGGCCGGCGGGCGACGGGCAGGTGCGACTGGAGCTGCTGTATACCGGCCTGTCGGCGGGGACCGAGCTGACCTTCCTGAAGGGCACCAACCCCTATCTGCACAGCCGCTGGGACGACGGTCGGGGGCTGTTCATCCCCGGAGAGCCGTCCGCGCATTTCCCCGTCAATTTCCTGGGTTACATGGAAGCCGCCCGCGTCACCGACGCCCGCGCGCCGGGATTCGCGCCCGGCGACGTGGTCGCCACCACCTTCGGCCACAAGACCGGCCACACGGCCGATCCGGCCCATGATCTGCTGCTGACGCTGCCCGACGGCATGGATCCGATCCTGGGCATTTTCGTGGCGCAGATGGGACCGATCGCGGCCAACGGCCTGCTGCACGCCGATGCCGACCAGTTCGGCGCGGCGGTCCCGTTTCTGGGCGCGGGGGTGCAGGGCCGTCCGGTGCTGGTCTGGGGCGGCGGCACCGTGGGGCTGTTCTGCGCGCTGTTCGCCCGGCAGGCGGGGGCTTCGGAAATCGTCGTCGTGGACCCCTCGCCCTTCCGGCAGGACATCGCCCGCCGCATGGGCTTCACCGCCCTGGCCGAGGACGACGCGGTGCGCCACGCGAAGACCTGGCACCACAAGGTCGGCGGTCGGGGCGCGGAATACGTCTTCCAGACCCGCGCCCGGTCCGACAGCCTGCACCGCTGCCTGCAAGCCCTTCGCCCGCAGGGCACGGTGATCGACCTGGCCTTCTATCAGGGCGGCCTGGACGGCGCGCGTCTGGGAGAGGAGTTCCACCACAACGGGTTGTCGATCCGCTGCGCGCAGATCAACCGGATGCCGCGCCCGGTGGCCCATGCCTGGGACCAGCGGCGGCTGGCGCAGGAAACCCTGCGCCTGCTGGGGGCCGAGGGCGATCTGATCCGGCAGCACATGATCACCCATGTGGTGCCCTATGACCAGGCCCCGGATTTCCTGCGCCGCCTGGTCACCGAGCGTCCCGATTTCCTGCAAGTCGTGTTCCAGACATGAGCGCGGACGACACCCTCGCCTGGGGCGTCATCCCGCCCGAGGTCTTTCCGCAGCCGCATGACGGCCACGACCTGATCCGCATCACCTTCGTGATGGCCTGGCTGGTCGTCGGCGGCGAAGAAACCGAGATCCGCCTGCTGGCCCGCAACCTGCCGCGCGACCGATATCGCATCACCGTCATTCCCTGCTTCCGGAAAGAGGGGATGCCGCACCAGACCCATGACCAGCTTGCCGAACTGGGCGTGCAGGTCGATACCACCCCCTATGGCCTGGGGTTCGAGGAGACCGTGGACTATCTGCGCCGCAGGCTGGCGGGGGCGGATGTGGTGGTGTCCTGCCAGAACGTCGCCGACATCTATCCGGCACTGGAACGCATGGCGCTGCGCCCGCCGCTGATCGAACATGGCGGGCTGGTCTCCGAGGCCCTGGCCGGGCCGAAGCATTTCACCGCCCGCTATGTCGGCGTCTGCGACAGCATCCGCGCGGCGGCGGCATCGAAGATGCCCGATCGGACGGGGGATGCGCTGGAAATCCCCTCGATGGTGGATTTGGACGAGTTCCGCACCGATGTCCGCGCCCCGATGCGCGCGGCGCTTGGCGTGGCGCCGGACGAGATCCTGATCGGCTGGGTCGGCCGCCTGGACCGCAAGAAGCATGTCGAGGATTTCATCGCGGCCGCCCTGCGCGTGGCCTCGCTGGCGCCTCGGGCGCGTTTCGTCGTGGTGGGCGGGCCCGACGCCTTTATGCCCGACTATGCCGACGACCTGCGCCGCATGGCCGAACCGCTGGGCCAGCGCATCGTCTTCACCGGCAACCGCAAGGACGTGCCGGACCTGCTGGCGGCCATGGACATCTTCTGCTGGCTGTCGCGCGGCGAAGGTATGCCTCATGTCATCGCCGAGGCCGGCGCGGCGGGCCTGCCGGTCATCGCCACCCCGGACAACGGCGCCTTGCAGCAGATCGCTGACGGGTCCAGCGGGCTGTTCGTCCCGCATGAGGATCCCGCCGCCGTGGCCGATGCCATGCTGCGCCTGCTGGACGACGCGCCCCTGCGCGGGCGGCTGGGGGCGGCGCTGCGGGCGCATGTCCACGCCACCTATTCCGCCGCCGTGGTGGTGCCGCAATGGCGCGCGCTTTTCGACGCGGTGCTGGCCGAACGCCCCGCCGCGCCGCCGCCCGAAACCTTTGACAGCTTCGTCCTGGGCGGGTGGGAGGCATCGACCCACCGGCTGCGGTCGGGGCGGCGGCTGGACGTGATCGCCTCGGTCGGGCATGACAGCCATGCCGCGCAGGATTACCGGCAATTGGCGAGCCTGGGCATCCGCGCCTGCCGCGACGGCGCCCGCTGGCACCTGATCGAGACCGCGCCCGGCCGCTACGATTTCGCTAGCCTGACCCCGATGATGCAGGCCGCCCGCGACACCGGCACGCAGGTCGTCTGGGATCTGCTGCATTACGGCTGGCCCGACGACCTGGACATCTGGACCCCCGCCTTCGTGGACCGCTTCGCGCGCTTTGCCCGCGCGGTGGCCATCCATCACCGCGACCTGACCGATGCCGTGCCCTTCTGGTGCCCGGTGAACGAGATCAGCTTCTTTGCCTGGGCGGGGGGCGACGCGCAATACCTGAACCCCTTTGCCGCAGGCCGGGGATACGAGCTGAAATGCCAGCTTGCCCGCGCCTCGATCGCCGCCATGGCGGAGTTGCGCGCCGTCGATCCGCGCGCCCGCTTCGTCCATGCCGAACCCCTGCTGGCGATCCATCACGATCCCCATAACGGCCGCCCCCTGTGGGAGGCGCAGGGCTATCACGACGCGCAGTTCCAGGCGTTCGAGCTGATCTCGGGCCGGATGTGGCCGCAGCTTGGCGGCGATCCGTCCTTCCTGGATATCGTCGGCGTCAATTACTACTGGAACAACCAGTGGATCCACGGAGGCCCGCCCATCGACATGGACCATCCCTGGTATCGCCCGCTGTCCGACCTGCTGGTCGAGGTCGCGGCCCGCTATGACCGGCCCCTGATGATCGCGGAAACCGGAACCGAGGGCGCGCGTCGTCCCTCCTGGTTCGCCTATGTCCGCGATCAGGTGGCGCGGGCGCGCAGGCGCGGCGCGCGGGTCGAGGGGATTTGCCTCTATCCCATCGCCGACCATCCCGGCTGGGACGACGACCGGCTGTGCCCGAACGGCCTTCTGGGCCACGATCCCCGACGCGGCCCGCGCAGGGTCGAACCGGGCCTGGCGCTGGAACTTGCCCTGCGCCATGTCGGGCTGGGCTAGGGAACCCCGGCGCAAGGGTGGCCGTTTCCCCTTCTGATCATCAGAGCGGGGACGGACCATGGCGGCCAGGGCGAACTGGAAGGGCTTCCTCAAGGTCGGAGAGGTCGGCTGCCAGGTGGCGCTTTACACGGCGGCCTCCACATCGGACCGGATCGCGTTCCACACGCTGAACCGCAAGACCGGCCACCGGCTGCGCCGCGTCTTCGTGGACGGCGACACCGGCAAGCCGGTGGACCGCGACGATCAGGTGAAAGGATACGAAATCGCATCGGGCGATTACGTCGTGCTGGATCCCGATGAGGTCGCGGCGGCGGTTCCCGACAGCGACAAGACCCTGTCCGTCAGCGCCTTCATCGGCTGCGACGACATCGACGACCTGTATTTCGACAAGCCCTATTACCTGCTGCCTTCCGGCAAGGGCGCGGCCGAAGCCTTCGCCCTGATCCGCGAGGGGATGCGCGGCAAGAAGGTCGCGGCCCTGGCCCAGACGGTGCTGTTCCGCCGCGTCCGCACGGTGCTGATCCGCGCCCATGACGCCGGGCTGATCGCCACCACGCTGAACTTCGACTATGAGGTCCGCGACCCCGATGAGGTTTTCGCGGATATTCCCGACCTGCGCATCAAGGGCGAGATGCTGGATCTGGCCCAGCACATCATCAAGACCAAGCGCGGCACCTTCGACCCCAAGGATTTCGACGACCGCTACGAAGCCGCCCTGGCCGATCTGGTCAAGGCCAAGATGGAAGGCAGGACGATCCAGCCCCGCCGCGAAGCCAAGCCCGAGGCCGCGGGCGATCTGATGGCCGCGCTGCGCGAAAGCGCGGGCATGGCCACGCGAAAGCCCGCGCGCCGGTCCTCGGCCTCGGCCAAGCCGCGCGGGGGCGGCCGCAAGACCCCGGCGCGCGGCTCGGGCAGCAAGAAGGCGGGCTAGGCGATGGCGGGCACATCGGGGGCCGGGCTGGCGACCTATAACGACAAGCGCGACTTCACCAAGACGGCCGAGCCGCGCGGGCGCAAGGCGAAGAAGGCGGGCCATTCCTTCGTGATCCAGAAGCACGCCGCGACCCGGCTTCATTACGATCTGCGGCTTGAATTGGACGGGGTGCTGAAAAGCTGGGCCGTGACCAAGGGGCCAAGCCTGGTCGCGGGCGAAAAACGCCTGGCCGTGCATGTCGAGGATCATCCGCTGGATTACGGCACCTTCGAAGGCACCATCCCCAAGGGCAATTACGGCGCGGGCGCGGTGATCGTCTGGGATCGCGGCACATGGGTTCCCGTGGACGGCGATTACGCCAAGGGCAAGCTGGAGTTCGAGTTGCGGGGCCAGAAGCTGTCGGGCCGCTGGCATCTGGTCCGAATGCGCGGCAAGCGCGGCGAGACGCGCGAGAACTGGCTGCTGATCAAAGCCGACGACGACGCCGCCCGACCCGCCGACGCGCCCGACATCCTGACTGAACGCCCGGAATCGCTGAAGACCGGCCGCACGGTCGAAGAGGTCGCGGCAGGCGCCGACGAAACGCCGAAGCCTGCCAGGCCCAAGGCGGCGTCCCGCGTCCGCAAGGACGCCGCCATCCCCCGCGCGAAAAAGGCGCCGATGCCCGATTTCGTCGAACCCGCGCTTGCCGCCCTGCGGCCCGCGCCGCCCACCGGGGCGAAATGGCTGCACGAGGTGAAATTCGACGGCTATCGCCTGCAAGCGCGGCTGGAAGGCCAGCAGGTGCGCCTGCTGACGCGCAGCGGGCTGGACTGGACCGATCGCTTCGGGGCCGAGGTCACGGATGCCCTGCGCGCCTTGCCCGCCGAAACCTTCATCATCGACGGTGAACTGGTGGTCGAGGCGGGGGCAGGGGCCTCGGATTTTTCGGCCTTGCAGGCGGATCTGTCGGAAGGGCGCAACGATCGGTTCGTCTTCTATGCCTTCGACCTGCTGTATCTGAACGGCCAGGACTTGCGCGCGGCCCCGTTGCTTGCCCGCAAGCAGGCGTTGGAGGATCTTGTCGGGTCTCGGCCGGGCCGGGTGCGATACAGCGGCCATTTCGGCGAGGCCGGGGCCATGGTTCTGCGCCATGCCTGCCGTCTCAGCTTGGAGGGGATCATTTCCAAGGAAGCCGACGCCCCCTATCGGTCGGGGCGCGGCAAGACCTGGATCAAGTCGAAATGTTCGGCGCGGCAGGAATTCGTGGTGGCGGGCTATGTGCCGTCCACGACCTCGGACAAGCTGGTCGGATCGCTGGCCCTGGGCGTTTTCGACGACGGCAGGCTGGACTATGTGGGCAGGGTCGGCACCGGATTTTCCGCCGCCGTGGCGCGGGATCTGCGCGACCGGCTGGACGGGATGCGCATCGACGACAGCCCCTTCGCGGACAAGCTGGCGGCGGATGCCGCGCGGGGGGTCCGCTTCGTGCGCCCCGAACTGGTGGCCGAGGTCGAATTCCGCGCCTGGACCGCCGACGGAATGCTGCGCCATGCCTCGTTCCGGGGGCTGCGCGAGGACAAGCCCGCCGCCGAGGTCGTGCGCGAAGACGGCCCCGCCAAGCCCGCGCCCCAGGCACCCAGGCGCCGGGTGACGCTGACCCATCCCGACCGGATCTATTGGCCGGACGACGGCATCACCAAGGAAGGGCTGGCCGACTACTATGCCCAGGTCTGGCCCCGGATCGCGCCCTTCATCGTCGGGCGGCCGCTGGCCCTGCTGCGCTGCCCCAGCGGCATCGACGGGCAGAAGTTCTTTCAGAAACATGCCTGGAAGGGGATCAGCAAGCATATCGCCCTGGTCAAGGACCCCAAGGCCAAGGGGGAAGAACCGATGGTGGCCATCAACGACCTGGACGGGCTGATGGCCCTTGTCCAGTCGGCGGTGCTGGAAATCCACCCTTGGGGCAGCACCGTCGCCGACTGGGACCGTCCCGACACGATCACCATGGACCTGGATCCGGGCGAAGGCGTGGCCTGGGACGCCGTGATCGCCGGCGCGCAAGAGGTGCGGCAGCGCCTGACCGACGCGGGGCTGGCGGCCTTCGTCAAGACATCGGGCGGCAAGGGTCTGCATGTGGTCGCGCCCCTGGTGCCCAAGGCCGACTGGCCCGCCGTCAAGACCTTCGCCAAGGGGCTGGCCGACGCGATGGCGGCGGATGCGCCCGGCGCCTATGTCTCGACCATCGCCAAGGCCAAGCGCAAGGGACGGATCCTGATCGACTATCTGCGCAATCAGCGCGGCATGACGGCTGTGGCGGCCTATTCCACCCGCGCCCGCCCCGGTGCCGCCGTGTCCATGCCCGTCGCGTGGGAGGAACTGGACCAGATCGCGCCGGACTATTTCACCGTGATCAACACCCCGGCCCGGCTGGATGCCCTGACCCGCGACCCGTGGGAGGATTTCCGCCCCGCCGCCACACCCTTGCAGGCAAAGCCCGCCGCCAAGGGCCGCAAGCGGTGACTGTTCTTCTTTGCTGGCTTTGTCGCGGCCCGGCTTCCTCAGCGCCCGCGCCCTTCGGCCTGGATGCTTTTCTTCAGGGCGGCCATGATGTCGATGACATTGTCCTGCACCTCGGGCTTGGCGGCCTTGGGCTTTGACGCGCGCTTGCGGCCCTTTTTCTTGGCGGCGATGATGTCCAGAAGACGGTCCTGCACCGGGTCGTTCACCATCCCGGGATCCCAAGAGGTCGTGCGTTCGTCGATCAGCTTGCGCACCAAGGTCAGCAGCTTGGCTTCTGGCTTGCCGCCGGGCAGGCCGTCGAAATACTCGCCCTCGTCGCGCACCTCATCGCCATAACGCAGGGTCCACAGAACGATCCCCCTGCCGCGCGGCTTCAGCATCACCGCGCGTTCGCGCCGATACATCACCACCCGAGAGATGCCCACCGTGCCGGTCGCCTGCATCGCGTCGCGGATCACCGCGAAGGCCTCTTGCCCCACCTCGTCGCCCGGCAGCAGGAAATGCGGGCGGTCGTACCAGACCCAGCCGATCGAATGGTCGGGCACGAACATGTCGATGTCGATGGTGCGGGTGCTGTCCAGGGCCACCGCGTCGATCTCGGCATCCTCCAGCATGACGTAATCGTCCTCGCCCCGCTGATAGCCCTTGACCTCGTCCTGTTCGCGGACCGGCTTTTCGGTGACGGAATCCCGATACTGGCTGACGACGCGGTTGCCGGTATCGGCGTTCAGGGTGTGGAAGCGGACCTTCTCGCCCTCGGTCGTGGCGGGCAGCAGGGTCACGGGGCACGTGACCAGCGACAGCTTCAGATAGCCCTTCCAGAAGGTGCGCGGTGCCATGATGGAAACTCCTTGCCACGGGACCAAACGGCAGGGGCGGGGCTTTGTTCCCGCGTCAGAGGCTGTCGGGAACGCAACGGTTTTCCGCCAGCCGCAACAGGCTGTGGATGCGGGTGGCGGCGATTTCCCCCTGCGCCATCGCCACCGCGATCTGGTTCAGCCCGGTCACGACATCCCCCGCCGCGAAGACGGCGGGCACCGAGGTTTCCTGGTTCATGTCGGTCAGGATGCGGCCGTCCTCGGCCAGATCCACGCCCAGGGCGGCGGCCAGATCGTTGCGTGGATCGTTTCCCAGGCCCGAATACAGCGCGGCGAACCGGCGCGGCGCCGCGCCCCGGAAGCGGACACCCACGCCGTCGCGGCCGAAATCCCAATCCTCGACCGGATCGCGGACGATCCGCACCCCGGCATCGGCCAGCTTGCCCATGATCCTGCCGGACAGATCCAGATCCGCGCCCAAGGTCAGCAGGCTGATGTCGGCGGTGTATTGGCGCAGAAACAGCGCCTCGCCCGCCGCGCAATGCGCGGTGCCGATCACGGCGACCGGCTGGCCGGTCAGTTCATAGGCGTCGCAGACCGGGCATTGCCGGATCAGCCCGTCGCGGACATGATCGCGGGCCTGCGCGATGGGCGGCAGCCGGTCCCGGATGCCGGTCGCCAGGATCAGGTGCGAGGCGGCTATGTCCCGGCCCGCCGCGATGCGGAACCCGTTGCCGCTGCGGGCGATCCCCGTAACCCTTGCCGCCAGGGTGGCCGCAGTGAAATTGTTCAACTGTTCGCGCATCCGGGCCAGCAGGTCGTCGCCGTGGATGCCGTCGGGAAAGCCCGGATGGTTGTGCGACCGGGGGATCAGCGATGCGCGGCTGTCCCCCTCGTCGATCAGGATGGCCCGGCGGCGGAACCGGGCCAGATAGATCGCCGCCGTCAGCCCCGCCGGGCCTCCGCCGACGATGGCACAGTCAAAGGCATCCGCCGACATGGCTCAGATATCGGCGCGCTGATCGCTGGCCGACAGGACGATATACTGGCGCACCACCTCGGGCAGCCCGTCGTGGATCTGCGAGGCCATCGCCACTTCCTCGTCCAGGTTCTGTTTCAACAGGGGAACGGCGTGGGACAGGTTCGCCTGTTCGGCGGCGGTGATCAGCGCGGTATAGGCCGCAATCTCGAAGTTCTCGAAGGCGAAATTCGCCAGTGAGTTCTTCAGGATCTCGTCGCTGGCCATGCTGTGGGTCAGGGCCGCCATCGACCCGCCCAGCGACAGCATCGTGTCCTTCAACCCTGACGAGGATTCGTCCAGGTTTTCGAAGATCTGGTCCAAGCGCTGGATCTGCCCCTCGGTTTCGCGGATATGACGTTCCAGCAGCGCGGAAACCTGCGGATAATGTTCCAGCCGGTTCAGTTGCGGCTGCATGATCGAAAGGGCCTGTTTTTCCATGGCATGCGCGTTGCGCAGGCCGTCGATGAATACTTCATGGGCAGCGTCTGTCATGGTCTTGGTTCCTTCGTGAATGCGGCTGGCTGGGCAGCCCCGTAAGCCAGAAGAACCCGTCCCCGCCGCATCCGTTCCAGGACAGGGCATGAATAAAGGCTAATTCCCCCAAGGCGGCTGAAACGGAACGCCGGTCCCGGCGTTGGCCCTGTTACACAAAGCAGGGTAGGAGGAAGCGATGGCCACCGAACGCAAGGATCAGGGTCGCGCCCAGGATCGCCGCAAGGTCGCGGGCGGGCAGGACCACGAGGTCCGCTATGAAGCCGACAAGATGGACGTGTCCAAGGACAAGGTGCGCGAGGCGGTCAAGTCCGAAGGCAACAGCCGCGCCCAAGTCGAACGCAAGCTGAAGGATTAGGGTCCGGCATCACGGATCCCTGGGAATGATGCTGATGCCGCCGCTGACCTCCAGCACGGCGGCGTCGATATCGGCCAGCGACTTCAGCCCGTGCTGTTCACGGGCCGATTCCAGCACGTCCTCGATGCTGACGCGGGCGCGGCGCATCGCTTCCCGGTCGATCTCGCCTTGGCTGATCAGCACCGTGGGGCTGCCGTCCAGCAGGGATTCCACGCGCGGAGACCGCCCCTTCAGCCAGGCCAGCACCACGTCCGTTGCGAACAGCGTCAGGATCAGCACCACCGCGTTGCTGATCGAGAAATCGTCGCCCAGCAGCGCCTGTTGCGTCGTCTCGGCGATGATCAGAAGCAGAACGAAATCGAAGGGCGTCATCTGCGCCATGGTGCGGCGGCCCGACAGCCGGGTCGCGATCAGCAGGACGATATAGATGGAGACGCCGCGAATGACCGAATCCATGATGTGCTCCGTTACGGCAGGACAAGAAGAGAGACCGGGCGCGTTTCCCCGCCGACGGCGATGTCGAAGCGGGTCCAGCCGAAATGCATCGCGCGGACATCGACCTTGACCTGATGGGGCGGGGCATCCGTGGCGGCAAAGCGCATCGCCTGCGCGCCGGGCAGCAAGGGGTTCTGGTCCGGCTCGGGCTGGATACGCTCGATGGCGAAGCGGTCGAAGAAGGGCTGGGTGATGATGACCTCGTGGCTGTCGCCCGGTCCGTGGAAGGTGATGGACAGGTCGTCCGATCCCTCCCATCGCGACACGCGGGGGATTTCGACCGTGGCATCCGCAAAGGCGATGGTCTGCTTGTGGAACACCCCGCCGCTGCCGGTCAGCCCCAGGACCGCCACCAGCATGACGGCGCCGAACCCCCACCAGGCAATGCGCTGCATCCGCCAGTAACGCCGCTGACGGGCGCGATGTTCGTCAAGCTGCAATCCGTCCGGGCGCACCGAAGGTATCGCCAACCCTGTGTCCTGATCCATGGCAAGGCCCCTCCAACCGCTTGCTTATGAAAGCAAAAGGCGGCAGAGGGGGTTCCGGTTCCCGCGTGGTCAGGAACGGGCGCGCCGGGGCGCCCTGTCCGTCACGACAAGGCCCAGACCGCACCCAGGATGATCAGCAGCACCAGGGCCAACGGCCAGATCAGCACCTGCCAGGCCAGCCTGCTGCGGACGGGTTCGGTGGCGCGATAGTAATCGGTATCGGCCGGCTCGCCCGCGGCCCCGGCGGATCTGTCCACGGGTCCGGCCTCGGTCGTCTTGTCGCCGTCTTTCTCAGCCATGGTCCCCTCCTTGCGCGGGGCTGGACGCGGCGCCCGGCGTCATCACCACCTTGGTCCATTCGTTCTGCTTGCCGTGGAAATTCCGGTATCCCGTCGGCGCATCCTCCAGCGACAGCCGGTGAGAGATCAGGAAGGTGGTGTCGATTTCGCCTTCCAGGATGCGGTGCAGCAACTCGCGGGTGTATTTCTGCACATGGGTCTGGCCAGTGCGGACTTGCAGGCCCTTTTCCATCAGCGCGCCCATCGGGAACTTGTCGGCCATGCCGCCATAGACGCCGGGGATCGAGACGCGCCCGCCCTTTCTGACCGCCATCAGCGCCATCCGCAGCGCGTGGATGTTGTCGGCGCCGACGCCGATCTTCTGCTTCACGGCGTCCATGATCCTGTCGGGGGCGAAGCCGTGGCTTTCCATTCCCACCGCGTCGATCACCGCGTCCGGGCCGATGCCGCCGGTCATCTCCATCAGCGCCTCGAGCACGTGGGTCTGGGTATAGTCGATGACCTTCGCGCCCAGGCCGCGCGCCAGATCCAGCCGTCCGGGATAATGGTCGATGGCGATCACCTGATGCGCGCCCATCAGCAGCGCCGACTGGATCGCGAACAGCCCGACCGGCCCGCAGCCCCAGACGGCCACGGTATCGCCGGGCTGGATGTCGCAGTTCTCGGCCGCCATCCAGCCGGTGGGCATGATGTCGGACAGAAACAGCACCTGTTCGTCGGGGATGCCGTCCGGGATCACGATGGGACCGACATCGGAAAACGGCACCCGGACATATTCGGCCTGACCGCCCGGATAGCCGCCGGTCATGTGGGAATAGCCGAACAGCCCGCTGACGGCATGGCCGTACAGCAGTTCCGACGCCTCTTGCTTTTCGACCGGGTTCGAGTTGTCGCAGGCGGAAAACTGGCCCTGCCCGCAGAAGAAGCAGGCCCCGCAGGAGATGGTGAAGGGCACCACCACCCGGTCGCCCTTCTTCAGCGTGGATTTCGGGCCGGTTTCCACGACCCGGCCCATGAATTCGTGCCCCAGGATGTCGCCGGGTTGCAGGCCGGGGATCACCGCATCGTAGAGATGCAGGTCCGATCCGCAGATCGCCGTGGCCGTCACCTCGATGATCGCATCGCGGGGATTGACGATCTGCGGGTCGGGAACCGTGTCGACGCGAACGTCATGCTTGCCGTGCCAGGTCAGTGCGCGCATCAGTCGTCCCCCTTGCGATTGGCCGAGGTGGCGATCTCGCCGGTTTCCAGAAGCATCTTCAGCCTTTTCAGATCCTGCTTGCCGCGAATCGCCGGATCGGTGCCGCGCAGCATCGCCGCCCAATGCCCGACGATGCCGCCCTGCGGGCGCCAGGCGACATGCGCCTCGACCTCGGTCCCGCGCCCGGCGGGGGCGACGCGCAACTGCACCTTGGCCTCGATCTGGATGTCGGCGCCCTCTGCGGATCGCCAGGCCAGAGACTCGTCGGGACGTTCCTCGACCAGGCGGGTCTCGACCGGGAAGCGGCCGTCGGGGGACTGGATGACCCAGGTCACGCTGTCGCCGCTGACCTGGACCGCCGCCAGCCCCTCCATGAAGTCGGTCAGGCGGTTCGGGTCGCGCCACATCTGGAAGATGCGGCTGCGCGGCGCGTTGATCGTGACGGTGCGCCCGGCGACCTGATAGCCGCCGAAATGGGACCGCCGCGCGGTGCGGCCAGGGGCGCTGTCGGGCGGGCGCCGGGGCGCGGATTTCATCGCGGCGCCGACAGCCAGTCCCGCACCGATCGACAGCGCAAGGACGGTGGCCGCAACGGGCAGGTCGGAAGAGCGACGGGGCATTCGGGGCCTCCTGCAATATGCGGGCGCCTGTTCCGGCGGCCGCAGGGATGGTGGGCGCGGCGTGTCGGGGCACCCATGGGCCGCAGAGACGCCGGTCAGGTCATGGATCCCGCCGCCCGGCAGGGTGCGGCATGTCCACACGCAGGAACACGACCGTTTCCGGGACCAGGGATGCGACAGGGAAACCCCACCGGGGGCGTTACGTTCCCCTCGGGCGTCGGAACAAAGGTTAATCGGTGGTCAAACCGCGACCGGGACGATGCCATATCCTAGGTCATCAACCGGCTGCACGGGACCGGCCGGGACTGATTCCTGCGCGCCTCGGCGCCCGGCCGCATTGCGCCGTATACATGCCGGGCGGCTGCTTCTATTCTGGCCGGCATGAAACTGTCCCGCTATACCGACTATGCCCTGCGCGTGCTGATCTATCTGGCAAGCCGGGATCAGGGGTTGGCCTCGATCCGGCAGATCGCGCAGGCCTATGCGATCTCGCACAACCACCTGATGAAGATCGTCCAGGATCTGGGCCATGCCGGTTTCGTGGAAACCGTGCGCGGGCGCGGTGGCGGGCTGCGGCTGGCCCGCCCGGCCTCGGCCATCGTGATCGGCGACGTGGTGCGCCATACCGAGGATCTGGGCGATCTGGTCGATTGCAGCACCTGCCGGATCGCCGTGGCCTGCGGCCTGCCCCCGGTCCTGGCCGAGGCGAGCCTGGCCTTCCTGGCGGTGCTGGACCGCTATCGGCTCAGCGATGTCGTCGCCCGGCCCGAGGTTTTTCGCGGCCTGTTCCAGGATCTTCCGGACGCGGTAGGCTTGGCCTGACCGCGACATATTCCCGCAGGCTGGATAACATGCTTTTTCAATACATCTTTTCAGGGATATACATTCCTCAGGATACATCTTCAGGAGATTCCCATGCCCCGCGCCCTGTCGGACCAGACCATTGCCCTTGTGAAAGCGACGGTGCCCGCGCTGGAACGGCATGGACCCGCGATCACCGAGGTGATGTATCGCCGCCTGTTCCGCAACGGCCACATCGCCGCCCTGTTCAACCATGCCAACCAGCAAAGCGGCACCCAGCGGCTGGCGCTGGCTCAGGCGGTGCTGGCCTATGCGCGCAATGTCGACAACCTGCCCGCCCTGGGCGCGGCGGTCGAACGGATCGCCCAGAAGCATGTCGGCTATGCCATCCTGCCCGAACATTACCCCTTTGTCGCCGAGGCCCTGCTGGGCGCCATCGGCGAAGTCCTGGGCGAAGCCGCGACCCCCGAGATCCTGCAAGCCTGGGGCGAGGCCTTCTGGTTCCTGGCCGACCTGCTGATCGACCGCGAGGCCGCGATCCGCGACGGCATCATCGCGCAGCCCGGCGGCTGGACCGACTGGCGCCGCTTCGTGATCGCCGACCGGCAGGTCGAGGCCGAGGGGATCGCATCCTTCCTGCTGCGCCCCCAGGATGGCGGCCCGGTCGTGCCGCACCGTCCCGGCCAGTATCTGACCCTGCGCTTCGACGCGGCGGGGCTTGCGGGGGTAAAGCGCAACTATTCCATTTCGGACGCGCCGAATGCGGAAGGCTATCGGATCACCGTCAAGCGCGAACCCCAGGGTGAGGCCTCGCGCTTTCTGCATGATCGGATCCAGGTCGGCACCGTGATCGAGGCCACGCCGCCCGCAGGCGATTTCAGCCTGGCCTACAGTCCCGAACGGCCGTTGCTGCTGCTGTCGGGCGGGGTCGGGCTGACCCCCTTCGTCAGCATGATGGAGGTGGTGGCCGACCGCCACCGCGACCTGCCGGTCTATTACGTCCACGGGACCAGCAGCCCCGCCCATCACGCCCTGGACGCGCAGGTGCGCAAGGCCGCCGCGCGCCACGGCAATGTGCTGGTCGAGACCTTCTACGAGACCGGCGCCGAGGACAGGGCCAATCCCGGCCGGATCACCCTGAACTGGCTGCGGGCGAACACCCCCCTGGCCGAGGCAGACATCTATCTGTGCGGTCCCCGGCCCTTCCTGCGTCATTTCGTCACCGGCCTGCGCGCGGCGGGCGTCCCGGCGGACCGCATCCATTACGAGTTCTTCGGCCCCTCCGACGAACAGCTGGCTGCCTAGGCGGGGGGCGGCGGTCATGACGGCATCCGTCCCGCGCATGAAGGTCGGCTTCGACGGCGATCAGCCGGTCGTCGACGCGGCCGCCATCGCGCCGCTGCTGGGTCTTGATGTCCCGACCTTTCAGGACCGGATGCGGTCGGGGCGGATCAGGACCATGATCGAACGGGGCGAGGCCGACGACGCGGGCAAGCTGCGCCTGACCTTCCAGACATCCGACTGGCGGGTCCGGCTGACCTGCGCGGGTGACGGCACCGTGCTGACGCTGACGCGCGCGCAGATGGGCGCGCCCGGCCGCGATGCGGGGCCGTCGCCGGCGTAAACCCGGACCCAAGCCCCGCGCACCACTCTGCGATGGCCTGTCCGTCAGGAAAGGGTCAGGATAGTCTTGGATTTCGGCCCAGCCACTGCCGCACCCTGCGGCACAGCCAGGACAGGACATGACCTTCGATCTTTCTTCCGACCGCCTGATGATGGCGTTGACCCTTGCCACCGTATTCGGCATGGGGCTTGCCGCTTTCGGCGCCTTTGTCGTTCCCGGCCTCTGGGGGCCTGCGGGGCTTTTGCTGGTCTATCTGGCGGGCGGGGTGCCGACGGGGCTGCGGGCGCTGTCGGTGCTGTGGCGGGACCGGGTGCTGGACATCGACCTGCTGATGGTGGTCGCGGCCCTGGCGGCGGCGGGCGTCGGCGCGCCGCTGGAAGGCGCGGTGCTGCTGACGCTGTTCAGCATCTCGACCACGCTGGAGCATCGCGCCATGGGCCGCGCCCGCCGCGCGGTCGAGGCGTTGATGGCGCTGCGCCCCGATACGGCGCTGCGGCAGGCGCCGGACGGCAGGGTCAGCGAGGTGCCGGTGGCCGACCTGATGCCCGGCGATGTGGTGGTGTTGCGCCCCGGCGCCCGCGTGCCGGTGGACGGGGTGATCCTGGACGGCGACGGCGCGCTGGACGAAGCGACCATCACCGGCGAATCCATGCCCGTCCACAAGGCCCCCGGCGCCAAGGTGTTCGAGGCGACGGTGAACCTGAACGCCGTGCTTCGGGTACAGGTCACGCGGGCCGTGGCCGACAGCACGGTGGCGCGGATGATCGCGCTGGTGACCGAGGCGCAGGCCGCCCGCGCGCCTTCGGAACGCTTCAGCGAATGGTTCGGGCAGCGCTATACCGTGGCGGTGCTGGCGGGATCGGGCCTGGCGCTTTGCGTCCTGCTGGCCCTGGGCTGGTCGTGGGACGACGCGCTGTACCGCGCGGCCACGCTGCTGGTCGCGGCCAGCCCCTGCGCCATCGTGATCTCGGTCCCCGCCGCGATCCTGTCGGCGCTGGCGGCGGCGGCGCGGGGCGGCGTGCTGTTCAAGGGCGGCGCCGCGCTGGAGACGCTGGCCGAGGTCCACAGCTTCGCCTTCGACAAGACCGGCACCCTGACCACCGGCAAGGCCGAGGTGACGGGGCTGATCGCCCTTGGGGACGAGGCGGCGTTCCTGGCTCTGCTGTCCGGGATCGAGGCGCAGTCCGAACATCCCATCGCCGAGGCGATCCGCCGCCACGCGGCCGAACGCGGCATCGCCCCCGCGCCCGTCCATGACGTGCAGGCGATCCCCAGCGAAGGGATCACCGGCACGGATGCGGGCGTCACAGTCTGGGCCGGAAACCGCCGGCTGGCGGCGCGGATGGGGGCCCAGGTCGACGGGCCGGAGTTCGCCGCGCTGCGCGACACGGCGCAGACGGTCACATGGCTTGGCCGGGGCGACCGCCTGCTGGGCGCCGTCACCGTGGCCGACCGCCCGCGCGAAAGCTCGGCCGCGGGGCTGGCGGCGCTGCGCGGCGAGGGGGTCGGCACGATCAGGATCATGACCGGCGACCGGCGCGCCGTCGGGCTTCGCATCGGGGCCGAACTGGGCTTTGCGCCCGACGAGGTGATGGCCGACCTGCTGCCCCAGGACAAGGTCCGGCTGGTGGGCGAACTGGCCGGGCGCGGCAAGGTGGCCTTTGTGGGCGACGGGGTGAACGACGCCGCCGCCCTGGCGCGGGCCGATGTCGGCATCGCCATGGGCGCGGCGGGCAGCGAGGTCGCGCTGCAAGCGGCGGATGTGGCGCTGCTGTCGGACGACATGGGCAGGCTGGCGGCGGCGCACCGGCTGGCGCGCCGGACGCGGCGGGTGATCCGGCAGAACCTGATCTTCGCCATGGGCATGATGGCGCTGCTGGTCGCCTCCAGCCTGTTCCTTTCCCTGCCCCTGCCGCTGGCCGTGATCGGGCACGAAGGGGGCACGGTGCTGGTGGTGCTGAACGGGCTGCGCCTGCTGGCCGATCCGATCCGCAGCGACCGGGGCCAAAGGCAGTCGGCGCGGCAGTCCGGGGCGGCGCAGCCGAAGCCCGCCCGTGCCTGAGTTGCAGGTGTCAGAAGATCCAGAACCCGCGCGCCAGCCCCGCGTCGTGAAGGGCGCCGATCGCCTCGGCCACGGGGAAGGCCGCGACAAAGACCAGGGCGTCGGCCAGGTTCGTGCGCAGGGCGTTCAGGTTCAGCATCATCCCCGGTCCCGCCCGGAACAGCGACGGCCGGGGCAGGATGCGCGGCACGCGGCCGGCATAATCGCGATAGGCAGGTCCGAACGTGGCACGAAGATAGTCCTCCTCGCGCCGGGCGGTGGCGGACAGGATCGTAAAGGCGCCCAGCCCGAACAGCGCGGCCCCCAGCAGGCTGCCCAGCAGCAGGCCGAACCCCGTGGCGCCGATGGTGGAAAAGAAATACAGCGGGTGGCGGCAGATGGAATAGGGACCGTCCTGCATCACCTGCGCATTCTTGCGCCCGCCGATATAGAGGATCGCCCAGAACCGCCCCAGCACGGCCGCGACGATGCACAGGCTGCCCGCCGTGCGCATCAGCGCCCGGACCGGAACGGCCTGCCAGACGGGAACGCCCCACAGGATCGGGATCAGGGCCGCGGCGAAGAAAAGGCGCAAGGTGGCGATGCGCAGCCGCTGGTTGGCGGGACGAACGGCAAGGGCCGGTTTGGACATCATGTCAGAACCTGTGGTTGCGGGCCGGGATGCGCCTGCGCGGGCACGGGTGCCGGGATCTGTTCGCGCATGGTCCGTTCCGCTAGTTTCGGTGCTGCCCTGTCGCGCGCGGACCTTACGGTTGGCTGACGGGCAGGTCGGGAAAGGGCGTGCCATGCGGCTGCTGGTGGTCGAGGACGAAGGCGATCTGGCATCGGCGCTGGCCGATCATCTGGCGGCGCAGGGCCATGCCGTCGATCTGGCGGGTGATCTGGCCACCGCCGCCGATGCGCTGGCGGGGGTGGATTACGATCTGCTGCTGCTGGACCTGCACCTGCCCGACGGCGATGGCATCGCCTTCCTGCGGGGGCTGCGGCGGCGCGGGGTCCGGGTGCCGGTGCTGATCGGCACCGCGCGCGACCGGATCACCGAACGGATCGAGGGGCTGGACGCGGGCGCCGACGATTACCTGGTCAAGCCCTATGACCTGGACGAGATGCTGGCCCGGATCGCCGCCATCCGCCGCCGCATCGACGGCCGGGCCGAGCCCGAGCGGCGCTTTGGCCGGCTGGCTCTGCTGCCCGAACGGCAGGCGGCGCTGCTGGACGATGCCCCCGTTCACCTGACGCGCAAGGAATGGGCGGTGATCGAACGCATCAGCCGCCGCCCCGGCATGATCGTGACCCGCGACCAGCTTGAGGAGGCGCTTTACGCCTTCGACGCCGAGGTCGAAAGCAATGCCATCGAGGCGCATGTCAGCCGCCTGCGCGCCAAGCTGGGCCGCAGCGCGGTCGAAACGGTGCGCGGCTTCGGCTATCGCATGGGGTCCGTGTGATGGCCGCGCGCCGCCCCACGCTGGCGCGCCGCCTGGCGTTGCTGGTCAGCCTGGGGCTGGGCGCGGTCTGGGTGGTGGCGCTGCTGACCATGGCGATGGTGCTGCGCCATGAACAGGACGAGCTTTACGACCAGCAGTTGAAGGTTTCGGCCGAAACGCTGCTGCCCGTTCTCAGCCACGCATGGCGGGCGGGGCTGCTGCCGCCGGACGGCGGGGGCGATCCCGCGCAGGCGGTCGACCTGGACGAGGCGCTGTTGTGGCGGCTGATCGACCGCAGCGGGCGGGTGGTGGCCAGCGCCCCGGCGGCGGTGGCGGCGATGTTCCCCGACCCGATCGCCCCGCTTCGCCACACCAGCACGGCGACGCATATGGTCTATGCGACCGGATATGACGCGGCGGGATTCGCGCTGGAATTCGCCGATCCGCTGGCGGAACGGGCCGAGGCATGGCGCGACAGCTATCTGGCGTTTCTGCTGCCGATGCTGGCGATCCTGCCCCTGGGCTATATGCTGGTGCGCTGGATCACCGCGCAGGCTTTGCGACCGCTCGACCGTATGCGGGCCGAGGTGGAACGGCGCGACAGCCAGATGTTGTCGCCGATGGATGCCGAGGCCCATCCGGCCGAGCTTTCGGCGGTCATCGCCACGCTGAACGGCTTCATGGCGCGGCTGGCGCAGGCGCTGGAGGGGGAACGCGCCTTCGCCTCGAACGCCGCGCATGAATTGCGCACGCCGGTGGCCATCGCGCTGGCGCAGGTGCAGCGGATGCAGCACGAGACCGCCGACGAGGTGCAGCGCGACCGGCTGGCCGCCGTCGCGCGGGCGCTGGACCGGATGTCGCGGCTGGTCACGCGGCTGCTGCAACTGGCGCGGGCCGAATCCGGCATCGGCCGGGGGGCGGCGCCGGTCGATGTCGCGCGGCTGCTGCCGCATGTCCTGCGCGACGCGCATGGCGCCGGATCGCGGCTGCGGGTGGTGCTGCCGGAGGGTCCGGTTCCGTCGCAGATGGACGCGGATGCGCTGGCCATCGTGGTGGGCAACCTGATCGACAACGCCCTGCAACACGCGCCCGAGGGAACGCCGGTGGATATCGTCCTGGACGATGCGGGGGTGCTAGTCGTGCGCAACGGCGGGACGCCCGTCGCGGCGGCGGATCTGGCGCGGATCACCGATCGGTTCGCCAGCCGCCGCAGCGGCGGCTTCGGCCTTGGCCTGCATATCGCCCGGCAGATCGCGCAGCAGGCGGGCGGGCGGCTGGAGCTGCACTCTCCGGCGCCGGGCCGCGCTGACGGGTTCGAGGCGCGGCTGCATCTGCCCTGACCAGTAAGCCTGGCGTAAGGATCGCCTGCCACACCGCCCCCATCGCACCCCTGATGATGGAGGTTTCCCGTGCGCACCCTTCTTGTTGCCCTTGTGATGGCCGGCGCCGCGCTGCCCGCCCTTGCCGCCGACCGCTGCGACGTTCCCAAGGAAAAATGGCGTTCCGTGGACGAGTTGAAGGCCGAACTGACCGCCAAGGGCTGGCAGATCGCAAACGTCAAGACCGAGGACGGCTGCTACGAGGTCTATGGCAAGGACGACACGGGCAAGCGGGTCGAGATCTTCTTCGATCCCGCCACGTTCGAGGCGGTCGGGTCGGATGACTGACGCCCCGGACGCGGTTCCGGTGAAGGTCTGGGACCCGTTCGTGCGCCTGTATCACTGGTCCCAGGCCGCGCTGATCGCGGCGGCCTGGATCACGGCCGACGAATGGAAATGGCTGCACGAACGCATCGGCTATGCGGTCATGGCGCTGGTCGCGCTGCGCCTTCTGTGGGGGATCGTGGGGCCGCGCCACGCGCGGTTCGCCGATTTCGTGCGCGGGCCGCGCGCGGTGCTGCGCTATCTGGGCGATCTGCTCCACGGGCGCGAGCGGCGCTATCTGGGCCACAATCCGGCGGGCGGCGCGATGATCGTGGCGCTGCTGGCGGTGATCGCGGCGACGGCCCTGACCGGCTGGTTGCAGACGACCGACGCCTTTTTCGGCTCCGAGACGATGGAGGATATCCACGAAAGCTTGGCCACGCTGATCCTGGTCCTGGTCGGTTTCCACGTCGGCGGCGTGGCCCTGGAAAGCCTGCGCCATCACGAGAACCTGACCCGGTCGATGATCACGGGCCGCAAGCGGCCGCTGGGCGCCGGGCCAGGCGGCGAATGAAGGACCGGCGGGGGATCAGCCTGCCGCCACGCCGAAGACCATGCCGACGGCCAGCGTCGCGATCAGCGCCAGCGCGCCCCAGAAAGCGACGCGCATGGCGCCCTGCCGGATGGGCGCGCCGCCTGCATGGCTGCCAAGGCCGCCCAGCACCAGCAGGACGGCCAGCGTCGCCACCGAGACCCACAGCGCCACATGCGACGGCGCCAGCGCCGCGACGCCCAGCGGCAGGGCGGCCCCGACCGAAAAGGTCGCCGCCGAAACCGCCGCCGCCTGAAGGGGGCGCGCGGCCAGGCTTTCGGTGATCCCCAGTTCGTCGCGCAGATGGGCCTTCAGCGCGTCCCCTGCCATCAGCTGTTCGGCCACGCGGGTGGCGAGTTCGGCATCCAGGCCGCGTTCGACATAGATGTCGCGCAACTCGGCAAGCTCGGCCTCGGGCATCGTCGCAAGCTCCTCCTGCTCGCGGGCGCGATCCGCGGCCTCGGCATCGGCCTGCGAACTGACCGAGACATATTCGCCCGCCGCCATCGACATTGCCCCCGCGACCAGCCCCGCCAGCCCGGCGATCAGAACCGTCCCGCGATCCGACCCCGCCCCGGCGACGCCCACAATCAGCGCCGCAGTCGAGACCACCCCGTCATTCGCGCCCAGCACGGCGGCGCGCAGCCAGCCGATCCGATGGGTCCGGTGGTTTTCCGCATGAATCGCCCGCATCACTGTCCTCTGCCCCCGACCAAGTTGCCTCAAGCAGCGTCAGGTTACGCCATCCTTACCCTCGGCGCAGCATCCCGCAGGATCAACCCTGTTCCGATGGCACGCGGCCGCCGAAGTTTCCGACACAGGCCCTTGTTTTCAAGGGCGCCTTCGAAAATGCTTTACGCGTCGAACCGATTGCTCTCGATCACGTCGTGAATGATCCCGCTGCCGGCTTTTTCCGGGTCTCTCGCCGCAAGCGCTTCCAGGATACGCTCGTGATTGGCGATTGCGCGCAGGAAGTGGTCGTGGTTGGGCATGTAGTTGCGTACCAGCGGTCCCATTCTCAGCCACAACGGCTCCAGGATCGTGGTGATGAACGAGATCCGGCTCGCCACGGCGATAGCCATGTGGAAATTATAGTTCGCCTCCAGAAACAGGTCGAGATCGTCGGTCTCGGCCGATTTTCGGATGCTGTCGCAATGTCCGGCGATTTGCGCCAGTTCGGCCTCGGTGCGGTTCAGCGCCGCCTTGGCCGCGGCATCCGCTTCCAGCAGCGAGCGGATATGTACCAGATCCCGCTGCTCCTTCGCGGTTGGCTCGGGCACGATCATCGTGCGTGTCGGCGACGACACCACCACGCCGACGCTTTCCAGCCTTTGCAGCGCATCGCGGACCGGCATCAGGCTGGTCCCCAGCGATTGCGCCAGCTTGCGCAGTGGCAGGCGCTGGCCGGGGGTAAAGCGCCCCATCATCATGTGCCGCTTCAGCGCGTCATAGATTTGTTCGTGCAGCACATGGTGATTGATCGGACCGACATCATAGGACGGTTCCCCGTCTGGGCGCGATTGCTGCAATTCCAGGTCCTCTCAGCGTGACGGCCATCCGTCACGAAAATCGTTATAACAGTAGACACGAATCATTGACTTGAGTAAAGACTGTGCCAAGCTTGATTTTGTTATAACAGTGGACATCGGAATGGCGACACTCAATTGCGACATGGGGGAAAGCTACGGGCCGTGGAGCTTCGGCGACGACGAAGGGATCATGCCTTTCGTGGACTGCGCCAATATCGCCTGCGGCTTTCATGCCTCGGACCCCTTGACCATGGCGCGCACCGTCCGCCTGGCTGTCGGATTGGGCAAGAAGATCGGCGCGCATCCCTCGCTGCCCGACCGCGAGGGGTTCGGCCGCCGCGAGATGCACCTGCAACCCGAGGAACTGACTGCGGCCTTCACCTATCAGATCGGGGCGCTTTGCGGCTTCTTGCGGGCCGAAGGGGTGGCGCTTTCGCATGTCAAGCCGCATGGCATCGTCTATGGAATGGCGGCCCGGCACATGCCGACCGCCCTGGCGATGGCCAAGGCGGTCGCGCCCTTCGGTGTGCCGCTTTTCGGGATGGCGGGCACCTGCCACGAGGCCGCCGCCGCCGAGATCGGCGTGCCCTTCATCGGCGAGTTCTTCGCCGATCTGACCTATTCGCCCGAAGGCGCGCTGATCATCCCGCGCAAGCATTCCGCGATCGACCTGGACCGTGCGGCCGCGCGGCTGGAACGCGCGCTGAAAACCGGCGAGGTCGAGGCGACCGACGGCACGCCGCTGCGGGTCGAATTCGGAACCATCTGCATCCATTCCGATCCGCCCAACGCGCGGGCGGTGGCCGAACGGCTGCGGCAGGTCATTGATACGGCCGGTTGATCCCGGCCGATCCCCCTCCGGGCAGATAAAACAAAAAACCGCCCGGATTGCCGAAACTGCTTCCAACAGAGGAAAACCATGTTCAGATTTTCGCCCAAACTCATGATGTTGGCCGGGCTTTCGCTGGCGACGGCGCCTGGCCTGGCCTTGGCCGAGCGCAGTTCGTTCCCGGTCGAACTGGTCCAGGAGGACGGCTCCAAGAAGGATGCCGACTGGCCGCTCATCACCAAGGAAGAGCTGACGAAGCCCTGGAACATCTGCGTTCTCTTCCCCCATCTGAAAGACAGCTATTGGGTGGCCGCCAATTACGGCATCGCCGACGAGATCGCCCGCACCGGCGCGTCGATGACGCTTTACGAAGCCGGGGGTTACAACAACCTGTCCACCCAGCTCAGCCAGATGGACAACTGCATCGCCCAGGGTTTCGACGGCATCATCCTGGGCGCGATTTCGGCCGATGGCGTCGGCGCATTGGTCAAGAAGGCGACCGATGCCGGGATCCCGGTCATCGATTTCGTGAACGGCGTCAACGAACCCTCGGTCTCGGGGCACGCACTGGTCAGCTTCTACGATCTTGCCTTCACCACCGGAAAATACCTTGTTGAACAGGCGGGCGGCCAGCCGCTGAAAGTCGGCTTCTTCCCCGGACCGCAGGGTGCGGGCTGGTCCGACGACGCGGTGCGCGGATTCAACGACGCCATCGCCGGGTCCAGCGTCGAGGTGCTTGTCACCCGGCGGGGCGACACCGGGCTGAACGTGCAACTTGATTTCATCTCGAACGCGCTGCTGACCTATGACGACATCGACTGGGTCGTCGGCGTGGACATCGCGGCCGAGGCGGGCGCGGTCGCGGTGCGCAACGCGGGTCTTGCGGGCAAGGTGCAGGTGGCGGCGTTCGACATCATTCCGCCCGTCTACGAGAACATCAAGGCCGGCGACACCAAGGCCTCGCCCACCGATTTCACGACCCTCCAGGGGCGTCTTGCGGTCGACATGGTCCTGCGCCTGCTGGAAGGTCAGACGCTTGCCGCCAAGCGGGCCGGGCCGAAACCGCAGATGGTCACCTCGGACACGATCGACAGCTTCGAATATACCGACATGTTCGCGCCGAAGGACTTTGCCGTCACGTTCAGCCTGACCGAAGGCCAATGAACGCCTTGGCACCACAGGCGGAAAGCGAGGCGGTCGTTTCGCTTTCCGCCGCCTGCAAGTTCTATGGCAGCTTCGCCGCGCTCAAGGATGTCAGCCTCGATCTGCGGCGGGGCGAGGTCCATATGCTGCTGGGCGAGAACGGCGCCGGAAAATCCACCTTGGTCAGCCTGCTGACCGGGGTGAACCGGCTGGACGGGGGCGACCGCTTCGTGCGCGGCCGGCCCGCGCCCGATCTCAGGCCCTCGGACGCGCGCGCCGCCGGGATCAACGCGGTGCTCCAGGATTTCAGCCTGGCGCCCGCGCTGAGCGTGGCCGAGAATTTCGGGCTGGGGCGCGAGCCGCTGCGCGGCGGGCTGCTTGACCATGGGGCGCTTCAAAAGCGCACCCGCGCCGCGCTTGACCGGCTGGGCCTGCATCTCGACCCTGAAACCCGTGTCGAGACCTTGTCGCGGGCCGAGCAGCAATTGCTGGAAATCGCCCGCGCCTTGGACGGCGTGCCGGGCGTCCTGATCCTCGACGAACCCACCGCCGCGCTGAGCCATGACGAATCCGAACGGCTGTTCCGGATCGTGGACCGTCTGCGCGCCGAGGGCTGGGCGATCCTCTATATCAGCCACCGGATGGAGGAAATCCGCCGGTTGGGCGATGTCGTGACCATCCTGCGCGACGGGCGCCAGACCGGACATTACCGCCTGTCCGAAGTCACCAACGAACGCATGATCGCAGACATGGTCGGGCGCGAGATGGACCATTTCTATCCCCAGATCCCGCACCGTCCGGGGCCGGTCCTGCTGGAAACGCGGGATCTTCGCGCCGGCCCGGTCAAGGGCGTGTCGATCCGCGTCCGCGCGGGCGAGGTCGTGGGGCTTGGCGGGCTGGTGGGATGCGGCAAGGCCGAGGTGGCGCGCGCCGTCTTCGGGCTTTTGCCGACAGAATCGGGCCGGATCGTCCTGGACGGACAAGAGATCGCGGATCCGTCGCCCGCCGGGCTTCTGTCGCGCGGCCTGGTCTATCTGCCCCAGGACCGGCGCGGCGAGGCGCTGGCGCTTGGCCGTTCGATCGCCGAGAACATGCAGATCGAGGTGCTGGCCGATCCCGGCTATACTCGCGTCGGGATCGTGCGGGCGGGACGGTTGCGCGATCTGACGGCGCAGTTGATGCAGAGGCTGGGCATCGCGCCGGCCGTGCCGGGGCTTGCGGTCGGGTCGCTGTCGGGCGGCAACCAGCAGAAGGTCGTGCTGGGCCGCGCCCTGTCGCGCGCGCGCAGGGTCTTCATCTTCGACGAGCCGACAGCCGGGGTCGATGTCGGCGCCCGGCTGGACTTCTATCGTCAGCTTGAACGCCTGGTGACCGAAGGCGCGGCGGTGCTGCTGATCACCTCGGACTTGCAGGAACTCGTCCATCTGGCCCATCGGGCCTATGTCATGCATGAGGGCCACCTGGTGGCCGATCTGCCCAAGGCATCGCTCAACGAAAAAACCGTTGTGGCCCATGCCTTCGGCGACCAAACCCATCAAGGAAATACCCAATGACCGAAGCCAAAAGCTCGCGCATGAATTCGGGCCATTCGCGCGGGGCCGCAGGGTCGCTGGTGGACGGCGTCATGCGGTTCGGCGCCCTGCCGATCATCCTGGCGATCTGCCTTGTCGTCTTTCAACTGGGCAACGACCGCTTTCTCAGCCCGATGAACCTGACCAACATGAGCCAGCAGATGGTGTTCCTGCTGCTGATCGCCCTGGGGCAGATGATCGTTCTGGTTTCGGGCGGGTTCGATCTGTCCGTGGGCGCGGTCGTCGCGCTGACATCGGTCGTATCGGCCAAGGCGATGGTCGCCGTGATGGCGCTGTTTCCCGAAAACGACGCGCTGGCGATCGCGGCGGGGTTCGGGACCGCGCTTGCGGTGGGCCTTGTCTGCGGGCTGATCAACGGCATCGGGGTCGCCGTTCTCAAGGTCAACGCCTTCATCGTCACCCTGGCCACCGCCTCGATCTTCAAGGGAGTGACGCTGGTGATCTCGCAGGGGCTGCAAGTCCCCGGACTGCCGCGGACCTTCGTCTATCAGATCGGGTCGGGCCGGATCCTGGGCCTGCCGACCTCGCTGGTCATGGCGCTGCCGGTAGTGGCGCTGGTCTGGCTTGCCATGCATCACATGCGGTTGGGACGTTATCTCTATGCGATCGGGTCGAATCTCAGATCGGCCGTGGTGGCCGGGGTTCAGGTCAACCGGCAATTGCTGGCCGCCTATGTGATCTGCGGCACGATCACCGCCTTTTCGGGCTGGCTGCTGACGGCACGGGTATCGTCGGGCGAACCGCTTCTGGGCGGCGAGTTTCCCCTGAACTCGATCGCGGCGGCTGTGATCGGCGGCTGCTCGTTGCGGGGCGGCGAAGGGCGTGTGCCCGGCGTCATCCTGGGCGTGATCTTCATCACCGTCCTGGCCAACGGGATGGATCTTCTGCGCATCGGCTCGAACTATCAGATGATCGCGCTGGGCGTGGTCCTTGTGGGCGCGGTCGTGCTGGACCGCTATCGCGCCGCCCGCGCGGTGCGCTGACCTTTCACCGGAAACGAAAGTAATGACATATATGCTCCCGACTGCGCAGGCGGCCGATCTGATGCGACCGCTTGCCTTCATCAACGGCGAATGGGTCGGTGCCGACGACGGCGCGACCCTGGATGTGACCGACCCCGCGACGGGCGAGGTCATCGGCCAGGTGCCCGACATGGGCCTGGCCGAGACGCGGCGCGCCATCGCCGCAGCCGAGGCCGCGCTGCCGTCCTGGCGCGCGCTGGCGGCCGGGCAGC
This sequence comes from Paracoccus sp. 22332, assembly GCF_052045125.1. Lineage (NCBI taxonomy): Bacteria > Pseudomonadati > Pseudomonadota > Alphaproteobacteria > Rhodobacterales > Paracoccaceae > Paracoccus > Paracoccus sp. 22332. Next base: position 13,523 of record NZ_JBQEOI010000004.1, on the reverse strand, counting down.
GCGCGGCGATCCTGAAACGCTGGCACGCCCTGATCATGGCGCATCAAGAGGAACTGGCCCTGATCCTGACGCGCGAGCAGGGCAAGCCGCTTGCCGAGGCGCGCGGCGAGATCGCCTATGGCGCCAGCTTTGTCGAATGGTTCGCCGAGGAAGCCCGGCGCACCTATGGCGACACCATCCCGGCCCCGAAGGCCGGGCAGCGCATCATCGTGCAAAAACAGCCGGTAGGCGTCTGCGGCCTGATCATCCCGTGGAATTTCCCGTCCGCGCTGTTCCATCGCAAGGCCGCAGCCGCGCTGGCGGCAGGCTGCACCGCCGTCCTCAAGCCGTCCGAATTCACGCCGTTCTCGGCCCTGGCGCTGGCCGAACTGGGCCGCATGGCGGGCCTGCCCCCTGGTGTGCTGAATGTCGTGACGGGGATGCCGGTCCCGATCGGGGCGGCGCTGATGGAGGCGCAATCGGTCCGCAAGATCAGCTTCACCGGCTCGACCCGCGTCGGCAAGCTGCTGCTGGAACAGGCGGCGCGGACGGTGAAGAAGGTCTCGCTTGAACTGGGCGGCAACGCCCCGCTGATCGTCTTCGACGATGCCGACCTGAAGACGGCGGTCGCGGCCTGCATGAACTCCAAGTTCCGCAATGCCGGTCAGACCTGCGTCTGCGCCAACCGGATCTTCGTGCAGGACGGCATCCATGATGCCTTCTCCGCGGCGCTGAAGGAGGCTGTCGAGGCGCTGAAGGTCGGCTCCGGCACCGAACCCGGCGTGACCACCGGCCCGCTGATCAACGACGCCGCCGTGGCCAAGGTCGAACGCCATATCGCGGACGCCCTGGCCAAGGGCGCGGTTCTGGTGACCGGGGGCAGCCGCCATGCCCTTGGCGGGCGCTACTTCACGCCCACGATCCTGTCGGGCGCCGATGCGGGGATGGAACTGGCCCGCGACGAGACCTTCGGGCCGGTGGCGCCACTGTTCCGATTCTCGACCGAGGACGAGGCGATCCGGGCCGCCAACGCCACCGAATACGGACTTGCCGCCTATATCTTCACCCGCGACATCGACCGCATGTTCCGCGTCACCGAGGCGCTGGAAACCGGGATGGTCGGGGTGAACGAGGGGCTGATCTCGAACGAGGTCGCGCCGTTCGGCGGCATCAAGGAAAGCGGCCTTGGCCGCGAAGGATCCTATCACGGCATCGAGGAGTATCTGGAGATGAAATATCTCATGATCTCTCCGGTCCTGAACGCATGAGGTCAAGTATGACACTATCCAATTCGCTGGCCCATACGGACGTGGCGACCGCCCTGCATCCCTATACCGACGCCCGCGCCTTCGAACAGGCCGGTCCGCTGGTCATCGACCGGGGCGAGGGCATCCATGTCTATGACACCACCGGCAAGAAATACATCGAGGGGCTGGCGGGCCTGTGGTCCGTCGCGGTAGGGTTCAGCGAACCCCGCCTGCGAGAGGCGGCGATGCGGCAGATGGAAAAGCTGCCCTATTACCACATCTTCGCGTCCAAGGCGCATGAGCCGTCGATCCGGCTGTCGGAAAAGCTTGTCGGCATGGTCCCCGATCACCTGAGCCGGGTGTTCTATACCAATTCGGGATCCGAGGGGAACGACACGGTCATCAAGCTGGTCTGGTATCTGAACAACGCGCTCGGCCGGCCGCGGAAGAAGAAGTTCCTGGCCCGGCACAAGGGGTATCACGGCATTACCATCGGCGCGGGCAGCCTGACCGGCCTGCCCAACAACCATCGCGATTTCGACCTGCCGCTGGTGCCGGTCATCCACCTGACCTGCCCGCATTTCTATCGCTTCGGGCACGAGGGCGAGACCGAAGAGGCGTTCTGCGCCCGCCTGCTGTCCGAACTGGAGGACACCATCCTGCGCGAAGACGCCGATACCATCGCCGCCTTCATCGGCGAACCCGTGATGTCTTCGGGCGGGGTCATGGTCCCTCCGGCGGGCTATTGGCCGGGGGTCGAGGCGATCTGCCGGAAATACGACATCCTGCTGGTGTCGGACGAGGTGATCACCGGCTTCGGGCGGCTTGGAACAGTCCTGGGCAGCCAGCGGCTGGGCTTCACGCCCGATATCGTGACGCTTTCCAAGCAGATTACCTCCAGCTACATGCCGCTGGGCGCGGTGATGTTCACGGACGCGATCTATCAGGCCGTGGCCGACAACACCCACAGGATCGGCACCTTCGGCCATGGCTTCACCGGGTCGGGCCATCCGGTCGCGACGGCGGTGGCGGCCGAGAACCTGGCCATCATCCAAGAGCGCGACCTGATCGGCAACGCCGCGCGCCTTGAACCCGGCTTCCAGGCTGGGTTGCGCCGGTTGGCCGACCTGCCGCTGGTGGGCGAGGTGCGGGGAATGGGTCTGCTGGGCGCGGTCGAACTGGTCGCCGACAAGGCCAGCAAGCGGCCCTTCGCCGTGCCGGGCCAGGTGGGCGCCATCGCGGCGCGCATCTCGCACGAGGAAGGGCTGATCTTTCGGGCCATCGGCGATACGCTGGCCCTGTGCCCGCCCCTGATCGCCACCGAGGCCGATCTGGCCGAGATCGTTTCGATCATGGAACGGGTGGTCGCGCGCACCGCCGTCGAGGTGGCCGCCAGCGGCCTTGCGGAGGAAAAGGCCGCATGATCTATCCCGCCCCGAAATTCCTGCCCGCCGGCGACCGCTATATGCTGATCGAATTCGGCGATGAGATGAACCTGGATCTGAACTTCATGGCCCAGGGACTTGCGCGGGCGGTCGCCGAGGCGGGGATCCGCGGCGTGATCGAGACCGCGCCCTGCTTCGCCTCGCTTCTGGTTCATTACGAACCTGCCCAGATCGGCTTTGACGATGCAAGCCGAGAGATCGGGGCGCTTGTCGCCTCTCTCGGACCGTCGCACGAGATCACGCTGAAAAGCCGGCTGTTTTATCTGCCTGCGCTGTATCTCGACCCTTGGACTGCCGAGTGCGTGGCGGATTACCGGGCGCGGATCGCCGACAAGGTGCCCGATCCCGAACTGCTGGTGCAGGAAAACGGGCTTGAGGATACCGCGCATCTGGTGCGGCTGCATTCCTCGTCGGAATACTGGGTGGCCGCGCTTGGCTTCTGGCCGGGCCTGCCCTTCCTGATGCCGCTGGATCCCCGCGCGCGCCTGACGGCGCCGAAATACAACCCGCCGCGCACCGACACGCCGCAGGGCGCGATCGGCTTGGGCGGGGCGGCGAATTCGATCTATCCGGTGGCGACGCCCGGCGGCTATCAGATCTTCGCGCGCACCCCGGTGCCGATCTGGGACCAGACCGGCGAAAACCCGGTCTTCGAGGGCGATCTGTGCCTGTTCCGCCCTGGCGACCGGATCCGGTTCGTGCCCGTGACGCGCGAAGAATACGACGCGGTCGACGCGCGGGTGGCCGAGGGGCGCTATGCGCCCACCACGGTCGAATACCAGACTTTCGGCGTCGCCGACTATAACGCCTGGGTCGAGAAAGTTGCGCGGGGAGACCGGAAATGATCCATGTCCTGAAAGCCGGTATCGAAACCTCGATCCAGGACTGGCCGGGCCGCCTTGGCTATTGGAACAAGGGTTTTCCGCCCTCGGGGCCGATGGACAGCTGGTCCTTTCGGATGGCCAACGTGCTGGTCGGCAATGCCCCCGGCGCGGCGGGGATCGAGGCGCAGTTCCTGGGGCCGACCCTGCGCTTCGACCGCGACACGGTGATCGCGCTGACCGGGGCCGACATGAAGGCCACGCTGGACGGCGCGCCTGTCGCGCCTTGGCAATCGCTTTCAGTCAGGGCGGGGCAGGTGCTGGTCATGGGCGCCGCCCGCACCGGGGCCCGCGGCTATCTTGCCGTCGCCGGCGGGATCGACAATCCCGAAAAGCTGGGCTCGCGCGCGACCTTCCACAAGGCGGGCGTGGGGGGGCTGGACGGCCATGCGCTGAAGGCCGGGCAGGACGTGCCGGTGGCCGATGCGCCGGGCACGCCCGGAATGACGGTCCCGGAAGCCGCGCGCCCGGCTTTCGCCACCGACCGCATCTGGCAGATCGAGGTCTGCGCCGGACCCAACGACGACTGGATCGATCAGGCGGGGCACGATCGGTTTCTGTCATCGGACTGGAAGCTCTCGCCCAAATCGGATCGCACCGGCTATCGGCTGGAAGGCCCGGACTGGAGCTTCGCGCCCAAGGCCTATGACAAGGCGCCGGAACACGGTTCGCTGCCCGCCAACATCATCGACCACGGCTATCCGATGGGGGCGATCAACCTCGCCGGCCAGACTCCGATCATCCTGATGAACGACGGCCCCTCGATGGGCGGCTTCATCAACCCCTATACCGTGCCTTCTGCCGCGTTCTGGAAGCTTGCCCAGGCAAAACCCGGAGAGATCCTGCGTTTCCGCCAGGTCAGCGTCGCGGCCGCGCAGAAGATGGCCGCCGACCTGACTGCCCTTTGCACCCCGGCCGCGCTTGTCCGGGCCTGAGACCCGGAACCGCATCCAACAGGAAGATTGACCCATGAAACAGATCCTTGCCCCCCTTCCCGGCGTCTTCTACCGCCGCCCTTCGCCCGAGGAACCCAGATTTGCCGAAGAGGGACAGCCGCTTGCCGCCGGTGCCACGGTCGGCCTGATCGAGGCGATGAAGTCCTTCTTCCCGGTCGAGACCGAGGAACCGCTGACGATCACCCGCTTTCTGGTTGGCGATGGCGATACGGTGGATGCCGACCAGCCCGTCGCCGAGGCGGAATGACCCGCGATGATCACCAAGCTGTTCATTGCCAACCGGGGCGAAATCGCCGTGCGGATCATCCGCGCCGCGCGCGGCCTGGGCATTCCCACCGTCCTGGGTGTCTCTGAAGCCGACCAGGACAGCCTGGCCGCGCGGCTGGCGGACCAGACGATCCTGATCGGCCCCGCGCGGTCGTCCGAAAGCTATCTCAACATCCCGCGCGTGCTTGACGCGATCCTCGCCAGCGGCGCCGATGCGGTCCATCCCGGCTATGGGTTCCTGTCCGAGAACGAGGAATTCGTAACGGCGCTGGAGACGATGGGCGTGACCTTCGTCGGGCCGCGTGCCGAGACGATCCGCGCCATGGGCGACAAGGCCGCCGCCCGCCGGACCGCCATCGCCGCCGGGGTGCCTGTCGTGCCGGGCTCCGACGGCCCGGTCGCGGATCTGGCCTCTGCGATCACGGTCGCCGCCGGAATCGGCTATCCACTGATGATCAAGGCGGCGGCCGGCGGCGGCGGGCGGGGCATCCGGGTAGCCGGTTCGGCCGAGGATCTGGCCGCGCAGATGCCCGTCGCCCAGGCCGAGGCCCTGGCGGCATTCGGCGACGGGTCGGTCTATCTGGAACGCTATGTGCCCCGCGCCCGCCATGTCGAGGTGCAGATCCTGGGCGACGGCACCCGCAGCCTGCATCTGTTCGAGCGGGAATGTTCGCTGCAACGCAAGCGCCAGAAGGTCTGGGAAGAAGCACCCGCCGTCATGCTGCCCGATGCGGTGCGGGCCCGGCTTTGCGCCTCGGCGGTCGCTCTGGCGGAAAGCGTCGGCTATTGTGGGGCGGGCACGCTGGAATATCTGTATGAAGACGATACGGGCGAGTTCTTCTTCATCGAGATGAACACCCGCATCCAGGTCGAGCATCCCGTCACCGAAGAAATCACCGGCATCGATCTGGTCCAGGCGCAGCTGCGCATCGCCGGGGGCGAGGCGTTGTGGCTGACCCAAGACGAGATTCGCACCCGAGGTCACGCGATCGAAGTGCGGCTGAACGCGGAAAACCCCGCGCGCAAGTTCATGCCCCAGCCCGGCAAGGTATCCGGGGTAAAGCTGCCCGACGGGGTGCGGTTCGATACGCTGCTTTACGAAGGCTGTACGGTCGCGCCCTTTTACGATTCGCTGATCGGCAAGCTGATCGTGACCGGCGCGGATCGGCAAACCGCCCTGGGCGCCCTTGCCAAGGCCCTGGACGGGCTGGAAATCACCGGGATCGCCACGACCCGCGACCTGCATGTCGCGCTGGCGCGCGCCGCCGATGTGCGCAGCGGCAATGTCCATTCCCGCTGGCTTGAGGACTGGCTTGAGGCGAACCCCATCTCGTAAGGGGGGCGATCAGCCTCTGCCCGCCGGATCCAGGGTGGGGGTCGGCAGGAAGCCAGCAACCCCGTCGGCATCGTGCAAACCTGCCGTCGGGATCGTTCAAGACCGGCCAAGCCGCCCCCCGCTACCCTTGTCCTGCTTCGGGTCGATCCCGTCGCCACGGGAAGGAGGATCCCGTGACAGGTCCACAAGGGAGGAATATCCATGGAAACGGCAGTCGTTCGGGCGCAACGCCAGCGGGGCAGCGGGCAGCCGGTGGTGCTGGATGCCCTGGTCATCGGGGCCGGGGTGGCCGGGCTTTACGAGCTTTACCAGCTGCGGCGCGACGGGCTGACGGTCGCGGCGGTGGACACCGCCGGCGATGTCGGCGGAACCTGGTACTGGAACCGCTATCCCGGCGCGAAATTCGACAGCGAAAGCTATATCTATCAGTATCTGTTCGACGAGGCGCTGTACAAGGGCTGGACCTGGTCGGAACGCTTTCCCGCCCAGCCCGAGATCGAGCGCTGGATGCACTATATCGCCGACCGGCTAGATCTGCGCCGGGACATCCTGTTCTCGACCACCGTCGCCTCGGCCGAATACGATGCGGGGCGCGGCCGGTGGATGGTGCGCACGAAAGAGGGCGACGTGTTCGACGCGCAATTCGTGATCGGCTGCACCGGGATGTTATCGGCCCCGCTGGAAAACCGCTTTCCCGGCCAGGCCAGCTTTCGCGGCCCGATCTTCCACACCGCCCGCTGGCCGCGCGAGACGCTGGACTTGCAGGGCAAGCGGGTCGGGGTCGTCGGCATCGGCGCGACGGGGATCCAGGTCATCCAGACCATCGCCGACAGGGTGGGCGAACTGACGGTCTTCATCCGCACGCCGCAATATGTGCTGCCGATGAAGAACCCGAAATACGGACCCGAGGACGAAAGGGCCTACAAGGCGCGCTTCGACGAACTGAGGTCGAACCTGCCGCAGACCTTCACCGGCTTCGAATACGACTTCCAGCACCAATGGGCGGCGCTGAACCCCGAACAGCGGCTGGCGATCCTGGAGGAAACCCATGCCGACGGGTCGCTGAAGCTGTGGCTGGCCTCTTTCGCCGAGATGTTCTTCGACGAGGCGGTCAGCGAGGAGATCTCTGAATTCGTGCGCGGCAAGATGCGCGACCGGCTGAAGGATCCGGCGCTGATCGACCTGCTGGTGCCGAAGTCCGGCGACTACGGCTTCGGCACCCATCGTGTCCCGCTGGAGACCAATTACCTGGAGGTCTATCACCGCCCGAACGTCACGGCGGTCAGCGTCCGCGACAATCCCATTCAAGAGATCGTCCCCGAAGGCATCCGGCTGGCCGACGGCACGGTGCACGACCTGGACATCATCATCCTGGCGACCGGCTTCGACGCGGGTTCGGGGGCCTTGGCGCGCATCGACATCCGCGGCCGCGACGGGCGCAGCCTGGCCCAGGAATGGGGCCGCGACATCCGCACCACCTACGGCCTGGCGAAAGAGGGCTTTCCGAACCTGTTCATGACCGGCGCGCCGCTGGCCCCGTCGGCGGCCCTGTGCAACATGACCACCTGCCTGCAACAGCAGACCGAATGGATCAGCCGCTGCATCCGGGATCTGCGCGCGGCCGGAAAATCCGTGATCGAACCCACGCCCCAGGGCGAGGAGGACTGGGTCCGCCACCATGACGAGGTCGCGAACCAGAACCTGATCTCGCGCACGAACAGCTGGTATGTCGGCGCCAACGTGCCGGGCAAGCCGCGCCGGGTGCTGTCCTATACCGGCGGCGTCGGCACCTATCGCCGGAAATGCGACGAGGCCGCGAATGACGGCTATCGGGGCTTCCAGATGGCATGAGCCCGAGAGGGGCCGTTCCTTGCGGCCCCTTGCGGCGATCAGTGCAGCGCGCGGCAATAGGCGGCGGGCGTCACGCCCAGTTCGCGGGCGAACAGCCGGGTCAGATGCGCCTGGTCGGCAAAGCCGCATTCCGCCGCGATCTGCTTGATCGAGGCGCCGGTTTCCGCCAGCATCCGCCGGGCGCGTTCCAGCCGCCGTGCCGTCACCCAGGCATAGGCCGGGCTGCCGAAGCTGATGCGGAACTGGCGCGCGAACAGGCAGGGGGTCATGCCCAGCTGCGCCGCCATGCCCGCCAGGTCCAGCCGCTCGGCCAGGTGGGCGTCGATATGGTCGCGGATGATCCGGCATTGCGCCGGACCAAGGCCCGAGGACGCGGCGGGCCCGCGCTGCATGATCGCGGCATAGCGGCGCAGCAGGTGGATGATCAGCCCCCGCGCCACCGTTTCCACGTAAAGCGGACCGCCCATGGCCTGCTGGGCGGCCTCGTGGCTGATCGCGGCCATCGCGGCGGTCAGGACCGGATCGTCGGTGCGTAGCACGTCGGCCAGGCAGACCTCGGTCACAAGGCAGTCCATCACCTCGCTGGCGACCTCGGCCATCAGCGCGGCGGACAGATAGACATGGGTCACGTCGATCGGCTCGGCCTAGGTCCAGTGCGCCTTCTGCGCCCGCGTCAGCAGCGAGGCCGCGCCGGGGGCCATCCGCTCTCGGGTCCAGCGGCCGTCGAAGCGGCGGCGCATCGGGGTGGTGCCGCTTTGATAGCTGACCAGCATGAAATCCCGCATCGCGGGGACGATCACGTCCTGGCCGCGATAGCGATAGGACCGCAGGCCCACATGCCGCCAGCCCAAGCCGTCGCTGGCCAGCAGCACGCGGCCGGGCACCCAGTCGGGCAGGTCTTCAGGGGGACAAAGCGTGGTCATGGTCTCCTCCGGTTGGCTGCGGGCGGGGACGGGGATCCCTGCCCGCGCTGTGTCGCGTCAGGCCGCCGCCGCCCCCGCCATGGCCCGGCAGACGGCGCTTTCAAAGTCCAGATAGCCCGTGAACGACACCGGATCGCCGAAGGGCAGAATCTGCGTCGCCCAATAGCCGCCGACGCCGTTCCGGCGGTCGATCCAGTAGAACAGGTTCGCAAGCCCGGCCCAGCCGAGGGCGCCCGCGGGCCGGCCGGTGGGGGCGTCCTCCTCGACCGTCATGAAGCCGTAGGACCAGCCTTTCCTCAGCCCCGGAAAGAACTCGGCATCATTGGACAGGGCGGGAATGACGCCGGGCAGCATTCCGATCTTCTGATGCGGCTCCAGCTTGTTCGTCACCGCCATGGCGACGGTTTCGGGCCTCAGCACCCGCCCCTGCGGCCCGGCGCCGTCGTTCAGCCACATGCGGATGAACTTCATGTATTCCGGCACGGTGGCGTAAAGCCCGTGGCCACCGCAGTCGATCTCGGGGGCGTCGGGCAGGAAGAAGCCCATGTCGGTCAGGCCGCCATCCGCCCCGCGGGCATGAATCGCGGCGGTGCGTTCGCGCATCGACGGGGTGCGGGTGAAGCCGATATCGACCATGCCCAAGGGGTTGAAGACGCGCTCGCGCAGAACCTCGCCCAAGCGCTTGCCCCGGATGCCCTCGACCACCTGGCCCACCCAGTCGATATTGCTGCCATATTCCCATTTCGTGCCGGGATCGAACAGCAATGGCGTCTGGATCGAGGCGCGCGAGCAGGTGACGACGCTGAGCTGGCCGTGGTCCTGGGCCATGCGGCGGTAATTCTCGTTGAAGAAGTCATAGCCGAATCCGGCGGTATGGGTCAGCAACTGGCGCGTTGTGATGTCGGATTTCGGCGCGCGCAGGATCGGGTCGCCCGCCGCGTCGAAGCCGTCCAGCACCTGCAACGCGCCGATGGCCGGGGCATAGTCGCGGGCCGGGGCGTCCAGATCCAGCAGTCCTTCCTCGACGCATTGCAGCGCGGCCGTCGCGGCGATGGCCTTGGTGGTCGAGAAGATGGCGAAGACCGTATCCTCGGTCATCGGCGCGCTGCCCAGCACGCGGTCGCCCGCCGCGCCGGAATAGATGTCGCGGCTGCGATCCGTCACCATGGCGACCACGCCCGGCACGCGCGGATCGCCCGAGACGACCCCGTCCAGAACCCGGTCCAGAGTGGCTTTCAAGTCGGTCATGACGTTCCTCCCTTGGTCAGACGACAGCGGAAATGATGCGCCGCGTCCGTCCCCCGCGCCATTCGGAATCGGCAGGGCGCGTTCGCGTTCGGCAGGGAACGTGCGTCATCCCCGCGCGCGGGCGGCGGCCAGGGTCTGTCCCGGCGTCTCGCCGAAGCGGGCGCGATAGACCTGCGCCAGGGCGCCCAGGTTGACGTAACCCCAGTCGGCGGCGACCGAGGTCACGCTGTCGCCCGGCCCCGCCGCCCGCAAGGCCGCGCGCAGCCCCTCAAGCCGCCGGGCGCGCAGGAAATCGCGCGGCGTCATGCCGCGAAAGCGGCGAAACCCCTCGGACAGGGTGCGGACCGAGACGCCGACCCGGTCGGCGACCTGCGCCATGCTGGGCGGATCGCGCGCCTCGCTGGCCATGATCTCCTCGGCCGCGCGGACATGGCGGGGGGCTGCCATGCGGGCGCCGTCGCGCAGGCTGATCCCGGCGCCCTCGGCCCAGATCTGCAACAGGTCCATGCAGATCAGCTCCTCCAGGTGCCGCGCCATTGGGGGCGCCCCCCGGACCTGGCCGCTGGCCTCCAGCGACTGCACCACATAGGCCAGCAGCGCCTGCCAACGGGAACCGTTGCCGCCAAAGGCCAGCCTGCGCGTCCACAGCCGGTCGTCGGGCGCGAAGCCCAGCCAGCGCATCGCGATCTCGGCCATGGCGTCATGGGGGATGGTCAGGTTCAGTTGCAGGTGGTCGCCGTCGCCGTCCAGCCAGTAATCGGTGCGCGAACAATCGACCACGAAGCTGTCGCCCGCGCGGGTGGTCGCCGTGCGCTCGGCGTCCTGCTTGTGCCGCAGCGCGCCCGTCAGCGTGTTCAGCACCAGGATATTCCCGGCCTCGGGGTCGAAGCGGTCCAGGTGGATCGGCACGCCATAGGCGAACCGCGTCAGCGTGACGCGTCCGACCTGGGCCATGCGCATGGTCGCGGCGGGCAGCAGCCGGGGCGCCGCCGGACGGACGCGATAGGGCATGTAGACCTTGCGGCAGAAGGCCTGAACCTCGTCCCAGTCGCGGGACGAGGTGGGGCCGGTCTGCCGGATCGGCCGCCCCTGCATGTCGGTCAGCAATGCCCCGTCAAGTATCGTGGCGTCCTCCCCCCCCAGCGCCATGATCCGATGATGGCAGCTTCGGGGGCCGAACGCAGCAGTCCTTTGGTCCCACATCCCGCATCCCCAGGGGCTGTCGGCGCGCGGGAAGGGCAGGGGGCAGAAGGTAAATCGTTTACTGAAACTGCTTTTCTTGCGTTAATTAATTCACAATATTTTTCTTCCAAAATAACAAGTTAACTGATATTAAGTTCATGGATTAACACCGTCCTTTCATTCGTTTTGCAGCCTGGGTCAGGCGGCACATCGCGGCAGGGGATCCGGTGCGCCATCGAGGAGGAGGCAAGCTGATGACGATTGAAGCGATTGAAAAGCATCCTGTTCCGGCGGGTTTCGGGGATGCGCATGTGGGGGCTGGGGATTATGCGCGGCTTTACGCCGAATCGATCGCGGACCCCGAATCGTTCTGGCGGCGCGAGGGGCTGCGGCTGGACTGGATCCAGCCCTACGGCACCGTCAAGAACACCGACTTCACGCTGGGCCGGGTCTCGATCAGGTGGTTCGAGGACGGGGTGCTGAACGCCTCGGTCAACTGCATCGACCGCCACCTGCCCGCCCGCGCGAACCAGACCGCGATCATCTTCGAGCCCGACGATCCCGCCACCCCCGCCCAGCACATCACCTATGCCCAGTTGTCGGAAAAGGTGAACCGCTTCGCCAACGTGCTGCTGTCCCAGGGCATCATGCGCGGCGACCGGGTGGTGATCTATCTGCCGATGATCCCGGAAGCCGCCTATGCGATGCTGGCCTGCGCGCGGATCGGGGCGATCCATTCGATCGTCTTCGCGGGCTTTTCCCCGGATGCGCTGGCCAACCGCATCAACGACTGCGGCGCCAAGCTGGTCATCACCGCCGACACCGCGCCGCGCGGCGGGCGGCGCACCAACCTGAAGTCGAACACCGACGCGGCGCTGCTGCACTGCTCGGACCGGGTGCGCTGCCTGGTCGTCAAGCATACCGGCGACCAGACCACCTGGATCCAGGGCCGCGACGTGGACGTGAAGGCGCTGATGGAGGCGGCCAGCCCGGACTGCCCGCCCCGGCCGATGGGGGCCGAGGATCCGCTGTTCATCCTGTACACCTCGGGGTCGACCGGCAAGCCCAAGGGGGTGGTGCACACGACCGGCGGCTATCTGGTCTATGCGGCGATGACGCATCAATACGTCTTCGACTACAAGGACGGCGACGTGTTCTGGTGCACGGCCGACGTGGGCTGGGTGACGGGCCACAGCTATATCGTCTATGGCCCGCTGGCCAACGGCGCCACCACGGTGATGTTCGAGGGGGTGCCCACCTATCCCGACGCCGGCCGCTTCTGGGAGGTCTGCGCCAAGCACCGGGTGACGCAGTTCTATACCGCGCCGACCGCGATCCGGTCGCTGATGGCCAAGGGCACCGATCCGATCCAGGGCCACGACCTGTCGTCCCTGCGCATCCTGGGCACCGTGGGCGAACCGATCAACCCCGAGGCCTGGCACTGGTACAACGACAACATCGGCAAGGGCCGCTGCCCGATCGTCGACACCTGGTGGCAGACCGAGACCGGCGGGCATCTGATCACGCCGCTGCCCGGCGCCATCCCGACCAAGCCCGGCTCCGCCACGCTGCCCTTCTTCGGCATCAGGCCCGCGGTGCTGGACGCCCAGACCGGCGCCGTGCAAGAGGGCAACCCGGCCGAGGGGGTCTTGTGCATCGCCGACAGCTGGCCCGGCCAGATGCGCACGCTGTGGGGCGACCACCAGCGGTTCGAAGAGGCCTATTTCCAGCAATATCCGGGTTACTACTTCACCGGCGACGGCTGCCGGCGCGACGAGGATGGCTATTACTGGATCACCGGCCGGGTGGACGACGTGATCAACGTGTCGGGCCACCGGATGGGCACGGCCGAGGTCGAATCGGCCCTGGTCGCCCACGAGAAGGTCGCCGAGGCCGCCGTGGTGGGCTATCCGCATCCGCTGAAGGGGCAGGGCATCTATGCCTATGTGACGCTGATGAACGGGGTCGAGCCCTCGGACGCGCTGCGGGCCGAGCTGGAGAAATGGGTCCGCACCGAGATCGGCCCGATCGCCAAGCCGGACCTGATCCAATGGGCGCCTGGGATGCCCAAGACCCGCTCGGGCAAGATCATGCGCCGGATCCTGCGCAAGATCGCCGAAAACGACTACGCCACCCTCGGCGACATCTCCACCCTCGCCGAACCAGAGGTCGTCGACGACCTCATCAAAAACAGAATGAACAAAGGGT